>JADINB010000034.1 GCA_017694275.1 Candidatus Egerieousia excrementavium
TCCCTACTGGGATCCGAGCACAACAACTGCAAATGCGGAGACATTCGGTACAGACTCCATTGCCAAGGTAATGTTCTGCAACTTCATGTATGAAAACGATGCCAGCGGCAACCTTGTACCTTACCCCGGAAAACTGCAGTACCAGTGGAGGGACCCCAGGTCCACCTCGAGCGATCCTGTTTGGCATAATGTGGGCGAGCCGGTTGCCTTCGGTGAGGTTACAGAGCGCACAGTCATAAAAGTTGTCAAGAGTGTATTCAACTCATCTGGATACTGCCGCATAGACTACAGAATACTTGACGAGAACGGCAACATTCTCAGAATGATAAACAGCAGCGGTAACGAAGTGAACTACAGCGACTGGTGGAATGCATACATCGGACGTTCCTACATGCATATTTTCGGAGGAATAAGAAACCCCAAATTTGAACCGAATGATGAGGGCAAACTTGTAGCAGTGGAACCTACTGTTGCTGTCAGAGTCTGGACTTCATTGTAGAATATTTTTGAGCCGTGCCACCACGGCACGGCTTGTTCATTAATTAAAATTGAGAGCGTATGAAAAAAATTCTTTTAGTTCTGCTGGCGTTTTGCATAGCATTGCCTTCGTTCGGGCAGAAACTCTCCAAAGAGGAGAGAGAAGCAGCGGCAAAGGCGGCCAATACAGCTGCATTGGATGCCGTAAAGGCCAAGGCTTTTGTCCTTGTTCCTACGACATATACAGAAGATGCCGCCGAAGGGACAATTTCAGACAACACCGACAACTCCAACTTCTTTTCTTGCGAAGGGGAAAACTGTTTTGCCCAGGGCGTTATCTGCTGCGACAACAGATACACCAATATCTGCGAGCCTACAGAGTACTCCATGAACATAGACAAGAAAGGAAACATGAAGTTGAGAATCGTGGTTTCGGGCAGGATGTTAAAGGGTACATACACCTTCAGCATGAGGCACAACACCAATCATGCCGACGTTATTTTCTCGCCTCAAAACGGAACCACGAGAAAATTTTCGGGCCCCATTGTCCCGCTAAAGGAGGCAAACTACAACAAACGCTCAAATCCGATGTAGGTTAATCTCTTTACAATAGGTTTAACCTATTCTGCGACAACTTATCGGCTTACGGTAAGTTGTCGCTTTTATTTTGTCTGATCTTCATATTCTGCCTATCTTTGTGTGGTTAAAAATTCAGATATATGTTTTCTAAAGAGATTTACAGCAGACGGCGCACCTCCCTCATAAGGAAGGTCGGGAATGGCGTCATCCTGCTGCTGGGCAACAGCGAGGCTCCGTGCAACTATCAGTCAAATACATATAAATTCAGGCAAGACAGTTCGTTTCTCTACTTTACAGGGCTTGCAAGTCCCGACCTTGCGCTTGTAATGGACGCCGAAAGCGGAGAACAGATACTCTTTGGCAACAATGCAGACATAGACGACATAATATGGATGGGGCCGCAACCCACCATAAACGATTTTGCCCAATCGTGCGGCATTGAAAAGGCGCTGCCCTTTGCAGATCTGGAAATATATGTCAAGGCCATACTCTCGCAGGGCAGAAGGCTCCACTTTCTGCCTCCATACAGAAACCATAACAAGATTTTACTTAACGCCCTTACATCTATCCCAATCCCGGCCCTTAAAGAGAATTCTTCCTTAGAACTTGTAAAGGCCGTTGTAGATTTGAGGCTTGTAAAGGAGGAGTGCGAAATAGCAGAAATAGAGAAGGCATGCGAAATAGGTTACGCCATGCACTATACTGTCATGAAAATGGCAAAACCGGGGGTGACAGAGCAGACGCTCTACGGCATAATGGAGGGAATTGCGCACTCACAGGGAGCGATGACCTCTTTCCCCACCATCCTTTCACAGAACGGGGAGACGCTCCACAACCATTCTCACCATCAGGTATTGACCGAGGGCAGAATGATGGTAATAGACGCCGGAGCAGAAAATGAGATGAACTACTGCTCAGACTTTACCCGCACATTGCCGAGCGGCGGCAGATTTACAGAGCAGCAAAAAGATATATACAGGATAGTCTCCACTGCAAACAACATGGGGCAGTCGCTCTCACGCCCGGGAGTCTCATACAAGGATGTGCATCTGAACGTATGCCGCCTCATCACACGGGGGCTCATGAATCTGGGCATAATGAAGGGAGATGCAGACGAAGCTGTTGCAAACGGTGCACATGCCCTCTTCATGCCGCATGGCCTGGGCCACAACATGGGGCTCGACGTACACGACATGGAGGATTTGGGAGAAGATTACGTGGGTTACGACAACCAGTACACCAGATCGCAGCAGTTCGGTCTCTCATCTCTGAGAATGGGCAAGATGCTCCGCGCGGGCAATGTAGTCACCGTGGAACCGGGCATCTATTTTATCCCGGCGCTTATCGACAAATGGAAAGCCGAAAAGACAAACTGCGACTTCATAAACTTTGCAGAACTTGAAAAATACCGCGATTTCGGCGGAATCAGATTGGAAGACGATATTCTCATTACACCTTCCGGCTGTCGCAGGCTGGGCTCCAAAAGGCTGCCCATCACACCTGAAGACGTAGAGGAGGCAATGAGGGAGAATTGAGATTGAAGAATGGGTGATACAGACAAATCGGCCGGAAAACAGATACTGAGAGCCTCTTACGTCAGCGTAATCGGCAACGGGGTGCTCTCTGCCGCAAAAATCATAGCCGGAGCCCTGAGCGGCAGTTTTGCCGTAATAAGCGACGGCATAGACTCTGCATCAGATGTGGCAATGTCTGTTGTAATGATAGTTACAGCCAAAATCATGGGGCGCAAGCCCAACAGGAAATATGTTTACGGTTATGCCAAAGCCGAACTGATAGCCACCAAAATCCTCTCCATGCTTATTTTTTTTGCCGGAGCGGAGATGTTTGTTTCAGCAATACGGAATCTTTTTTCGGAGCAGGAACGGATATTGCCGGGCAGGCTGGCCATATATGTAACCGTAGCCTCCATTCTGTGCAAACTGCTGCTTTCGCTCTATCAGACTGCAACAGGACGCAAGACCGGCTCGTCAATGCTTATAGCCAACGGTATAAACATGCGCAACGACGTTGTCATTTCATTGAGCGTGCTCGTCGGCCTTTTCTTTTCATTTGTACTCGAACTCCCTGTATTGGATTCCGTCACGGCCCTGCTGGTCAGCTGCTTCATAGTATGGTCCGCTGTCAGAATCTTTATGGACTCCAATACGGAACTTATGGACGGAGTAAAGGATGTGACCGTCTATCAGAAGATATTCGACGCCATAGAAAAAGTCGATGGCATAAAGAACACCCATCGTGTGCGCTCAAGAAGCATCGGAAACAAGTATATGATTACGCTCGATGTGGAAGCCGACGGCAACATGACCCTCAATCAGGCCCACGCCCTTACCATAGAGGTGGAACAGCGGATACGTGAAAGCATTCCGGAAGTCTACGACATAGTCGTGCACATAGAACCTTTCGGCACCCACCCCGAAGAGGTATTCGGGGTGAGATAGCCTGTTAGTTCTTCAGGTAATAAGTAATTGTAGTAACCACCCTCACATTCTTTATGTATGGAGTGTTGGCATCGCGGTCATAGATTGTGAACTGCCCCTGCGAAGCGCTCTTGATTTTACCCAGCCTGCTATCAGAGTCCTTTGCAAACTTCACGGCTGCCTCGCGGGCATTTTTGGTAGCCTCTTCTATCATGCCGGGCTTTATCTCATTAAGACCTGTAAATTCATAACTTACGCGATACTGGTAATCTCCGCCCGCCAGTGCTATTCCCTTTTTCAGAAGTTCTGTCTGCTCAGACATAAGTTCCCTGACCTTGTCTACATTCCGTGAAGTGACTGTAATCACGGAGGTGGAATTATAACGGAAGTCCACATCCTGGTTGCCATAACGGTCTGCCTTTATATCCACTATCTGGGGCGGCTCTATCGTTATCTCCTCCTTTGCAATTCCATTTTCAAGAAGGAAATCTACAATGGCCCTGTTTTTCTTCTCCGTGTTTGAATAGATAGAGAAAAGGTCGTTGCTTATCTCCTTGTGTACCAAAGGCCATGTAACCTTGTTTGCCGGGACCTCCATCTCTGCAAGTCCCTTTACAGTAACGATTCTCTCCCTGTTTTTGAATTCCACTATTCCGCTTCTTACCATTACTCCCAATAGCAGAAGACCTACTGCAATAATGAGTGCCTCATTTTTCCAAGATTTCATATTTGCGCGTATTAATGATTATGCAGACAAACTTAGGAAAAATCTATGAAACGACAAGCCCGGCGGGAATCTCCATTTTTATGCTTTCCGGCAGATTTACCTCCAATATCAATCCGGTGTTAAACGGGATTTCGGCAAAAGAGGTGTCGCCGCCCTCCGAGAGTGCAAACCTCAGGCCCGGAGCAAGGCTTACTCCTATGCACGGGTTTTCCGGATAATCGAAAAACTCGGTTATGGTCCCCACTCTTCTCCCCTCTGCATTCAAAAGCGCAGCCCCGGCAATGTTTGAAAGGATTTTTTCCCTGTCGGAAAGATATTCAGAAAGTTCGGCTTCATCCATTCCCTCGGTAGAAACAAAGAGTTCCTTGCCTACAAGAGAGAGGCTCTCCTTATATGAATTTACCGTACTGAATTTTACTATGGCCCCGCTGTTGCCCTTTCTTGTAATGGAATCGATAAAAAAAGGGACCGGCAATCCATCGAAATAGATGAATACCGGTCTCCCTCTTTCCAAATTGCCGATTAACTTTACTGCAACTTCTCCGGTGGTACTGTAAGATTTCGCAACACGCGCAACAGAAACGGCATTGGCCAGAACTCCATTATTGGCTTCGTGCTTCTCTGTTGCCTTCTTGCTCATTCCGGAGGGAGATTATGCGTTCTCCTCTGCAGCAGCGGCCTGTGCATCTTCCGCAGCAGGTTCGGCAGTCTCTGCAGCAGCCTCAGCGGCAGCCTTTGCCTCCGCCTCAGCCTTTGCCTTAGCCTCCTCTTCCGCCTTTGCAGCAGCCTCGGCAGCCTTTCTCTTGGCTATCTCTTCTGCTCTGGCAGCATTGACCTTAGCCTCAACCTCAAGCCCTGCTTTCTTGTCTGCAGCGGATTTCTGAGCCAGCTGAGCCTTCTTGCCGGCAACCTTTGCCTCCTTCTCTGCAACCCATGCATTGAATTTTGCATCTGCCTGCTCCTGGGTCATTGCGCCCTTGGCAACACCTTTATTAAGGTGCTTTCTGAGCAATACGCCCTTGTATGAGAGAATCCTGCGGCATGTATCGGTAGGTTGTGCACCTTTGTTCAACCAATCCAATGCCTTTTCGCAATCCAGAATAATGCTTGCAGGATTTGTGTTGGGGTTATATGTTCCCAACAGTTCAATAAAGCGACCATCACGTGGTGCCCTACTGTCGGCCACTACTATATGGAAAAAAGCGTAATTCTTTTTACCGTGACGGGCCAAACGAATTTTAACAGCCATAACTGTACGAGTTTAAAAATTAATAACTTTTTTAACTTCCTTATCTTCTCGAGAAAAGGTGGGCAAAGATACGCAAAATATTTGATTGCAAGACAAAACTTTTCAAAATATTATGTGCAGCACCCGCATAAAAGAAAATAAGGCTGCTGTAACAACTTTAGCAACCTCATTTCTTAACCTAAATTTAACCTATGAAAAAACTACGCTTTAAGGAATTGCAAAGCCTGTGCCATAAATTAAAACTCAGGAAATGTTTTTCAAAATTATCTCGTCCAGGCTACGTTTCGGCACATGGTGCCTCTGGGCGGAATCTCTCCAGTATTTATATTGCCCGTCTACAACAGACTCTATTACAACCTCTTCCTTTGGCACACCCAAAGCGATGACATGCAAAATCTTATACTGCGGCTCTATCGAAAGTATTTTTGAAAGAAGTTCATGTTTTACAGATGCTATTATGCAGCCGCCGTAGCCGAGTTCAACGCTCTCCAGCAGCAGGGTCTGCACCGCTATGCCGTGGTCGCATGATGGAGTGGACGAGATTGCCATATCCAAAAGCTGCACTATATAGGCGGCAGGCCTCTCACCCTCCGCCGGGCCATCCCAGTCTGTAAGATAGCCGGCCCAGGCAAGGGTTTCAAATATCTTGGCATTCACCTCCCTGTCGTTGCAGATAATATATTTGAGAGGCTGTATGTTTCTTGAAGAGGGAGTGAGCCTTGCCGCCTCGACCATAAGCTCCAGATCTGATACAGGCACCGGGCGCTCCTGATAAAACCGCCTGTAACTGCGGTTCTTCCTTACAAGTTCCAAAAAATTCATATCAATTCCTTTATGGATTTTAACCTAATGAGATTGGGAGCCTCAAACTCCTCTGTCTTTTCATGTTCCCAGATGATTTCAGAAGGGATGTAGACGGCAGAGGCCCCTATGTTGAGCACCGGTATTATGTCAGACTTGAAAGAGTTGCCAACCATTACAAACTGCGAGGGGGCTATCCCGAGTTTGCGCAAAAGTTCACGGTAGTTTTCTTCATGCTTTTCGCTCATGATCTCTATATGGCTGAAATACCGGGCAAGATTTGACTTGTTTATTTTTGTCTGCTGGTCGCGGAGATCTCCCTTTGTGGCAAGCACAAGAGTATGGTCGCGCCCAAGATGCTGCAAGACCTGCTCCACATGCGGATAGAGTTCCATTTCCGGTGAAACTGTTGTCTTGCCAATCTCTATCACCTTTTCTATCAGATTACAGTCTGCCTTATGGCCCGACAGTTCAATTGCACTTTCCACCAATGCTATGACAAAGGTTTTGGAGCCGTAGCCCAGCAGCGGGATATTCCGCCCCTCAACCTCCATCAGACAAGAGATGGCATCCTGCCCGTTTTTGCAAAAAGGGAGCATGACCTTTGCAAACTCCCTTTCCGCCTTTCTGTAATTAATCTCGTTCTGCCACAGAGTATCGTCTGCATCGAACGCGATAACCTTTCCCTTAAAGTCCAACACTTCAGTTTTATCAGTTCCAGAATGTTACTGTGCCTGCTGTGTGCCGGCCGCTGCCGAAGCCGAATCCGCCGCTGTTTCCGGTGTTACTACCTCAACGACACTGAGTATCTTTACCGGTGTTACAGGACGGTCTTTCCCGTCGACCTGAACCGCAGCAATCTTGTCTATTACATCAAATCCCTTGATTGTTTCGCCGAATACGGTATATGCTCCGTCAAGCTGCGCACATGTCTGCTCATCCTGAACTATGTAGAACTGCGAGCCAGAAGACTCTCTCTCGGGATTTGCAGTATCACCCTTGCGTGCAGCCGCAAGTGCCCCCTTCTTATGTCTGAGTTCGGGATTTATCTCTGCCGGAATCGTGTAACCGGGCCCGCCTGTACCGTATCTGTCAACCGCATTGGGATCTTTGCTCAAAGGGTCTCCGGCCTGAATCATAAATCCGTTTATCACACGGTGGAAAAGCGTGCCGTCGTAAAACTTGTCATAAGCGAGCTTTACAAAGTTGTCTCTGTGCTGAGGCGTCTGACTGTAAAGCTTGACCGTAATGGTACCCATTGTCGTGTTGATATCGAAAACCGGTTCTTCAACAAACTTGCGCTGCTCTGCCGCGCTCTGCTCCTTTACTGTGCCCTGCTCCTCTTTTGCCGCCTTGTCGCCGCCATTCTTGCAGGCAACCAGGGCAAGAGATGCCATAAGAATTAATAATTTGTTTCTCATATAGATATTGTTTAATGTCACACCTTTTAAACCAGATTGCAAATTTAAATATTAATTTTGTATTTAACTTTATATCTTATGCAAAAGAGGCTTGCAATAACTGCTGTTTTTCTGTACCTCCTGCCGGTGCTCGGTTTCGGTGAAGGACAATCTGTAGGACTTGTCCTAAGCGGAGGCGGTGCAAAGGGGCTTTCGCACATAGGAGTAATCAAGGCACTGGAAGAGAACGACATTCCAATAGATTACATCTGCGGCACCTCGATAGGTGCAATCGTAGGGGGGCTTTACGCGATAGGCTACTCTCCCAACGAAATGGTCGGACTCTTCAAAAGCCGCGAGTTCGAATCATGGTACAAGGGAGAGCCTGAACCCGATTTTGCAACCTATTTCTACAGAGACGACCCGCAGCCTGCAATGTTCACTTTCTCATTCGGGCCAAAGATGGTGAACAAGAAAGATGATTTCGGCAAAGAGAAAAGAGTGCAGATAGACATGCCTTCGAGCCTGGTGGCGCCATATCCGATGGATATTGCCGTACTGCAAATATTCACCGGAGCATCTGAAGCGGCAGGAGGCAACTACGACAGTCTCATGGTCCCTTTTTTCTGCATTGCCTCAGATATTGTAAAGAAAGAGGCGGTTGTCATGCGGCAGGGCAATCTCGGCTCCTCAATAAGGGCCTCCATGACCTACCCTCTCTACTTCAAACCCATTTCAATAGACTCGACGATTCTCTTCGACGGGGGAATCTACGACAACTTTCCCTGGCAGACCATGAAGGAGTACCATAACCCTGATTTCATCATAGGAGTAAAGTGCGTAACCGGAGAGACACCTCTCGACGAAGACGATGTCACCACTCAGGTGACCAACATGCTTACCACGCAGACAGACTACGACATCCCGCCGGAATACGGTATTGTGATAGCCAGAAAATACCCGTTTGCCCTGATGGATTTTGGAAAAGTGGAAAAAATCGTGCAGATGGGATACGAAAATGCACTCAAATATATTCCGCAAATCAAGGAAAGGCTTGAAAGTGAAAGGAGCGCTCAAGAGGTACAGGAAAGGAGGGATTCCTTCAGGAGCAGGCTCCGGCCGGTACGCTTCAAAGGAGACATTGAACTGGGAGACAACCTGTCGGAATCCAAGAAGGAATTCATATACAGGAATATCCTGGACAAAGAGAAAAGTTCTTATGGAATAGGGGAACTCAAGAGAGGCTATTACAACGTTGCCGCGACCGGGCTTGTAAAGACCTTCTATCCTTACTATACGGGCACCGCCAACGCAGACGGCTCAAGGGATTCCCTGCTTACGGCCGGCCTCAGGATAACGGAAAGCATGCCATGGCAGGTTTCGATAGGCGGCAACATCTCATCTTCTTCGCTGAACCAGATTTACATTTCGCTCTCACGCTCGCAACTGGCAAAGAATCCATGGAAAATAGGCGGCAACATGAATATGGGCAAGTACTATAAAGGCGGCAAGGTCTTTTTCAGGCACAATATAGGCGTCAGGCCTCTCTCCTGCTACTCAGCCGAATTCACCGCCCATCAATTCGATTATTATAACGGAAACCAGAACCTGTTTGCCTCAGACAGGATGCCCGACAACGTTCAGAGGCTTGAATATTACGGCAGGCTGAACTTTCTTACCCCCATAATAGCCAGGAAAAACATCTTTGTCAAGGCCTCGGTTGTCATAGGCGGAGAATATTACAAGTATTATCAGGGAAACGACTACACCTCCAACGACATTCCCGACAAGACTTTCCTTACTCTTCTATCCCCCATGATAGGAATCGAGCGGAATACACTCAACTATCCGATATATCCTACATCCGGGAATATGTGCCGTCTGGTATTGCGCTACGACTATGCCCTGGAATCCTTCAAGGCGGGTACGACATCTGACTATATGGAGTCGTACGACTTCCACCGCCACAAGAGATTCCTTCTCAATATCTACTATGAAAGATACCTGCGAGTCTCCAAATGGCTTTCGATAGGGCTTCTCGCCGACGCTGTAATCTCGCAGCGGAACAGTCTTGGAGATTACTTCTCAACGGTCCTGTACATGCCGGCATTCAGGCCTCTGCCCCACAACAGCACGCTCCTTATGGAAAACTACAGGGCACACACTTATATAGGGGCGGGCATCTCACCGACAATAAAGTTTACAGACACGTTCTATCTGCATACCAATTTTTCATATTTCCAGCCCTACCGCAGCCTGATAAGGCTTGAACGGGGTGATTTTGCCTATTCCGGAAGGTTCCCGGCCGGTTCGGTCATGGCAAATGCCGCCTTGGTATGGCAATCACCGGCAGGGCCTGTATCGCTCTCGGCAACATATTACGAAAGAGGAGACTACAAATGGTATCCGCAACTTAACATAGGTTTTCTGCTGTTCAACAAAAAGGCACAGGAGTTTTAATATGACAGGCATTCTAAAAAAACTGGCCGGCGAAACGGCCATATACGGATTGAGCACCATCCTGGCAAGGATGATAAATTTCTTTTTTGTACCAATCTACACGAGAGTCCTAACACAGGGTTCATACGGTTCTTATACAGAAATCATGTCATATATTGCCGTTCTGCAGGTAGTTCTGGCTCTCGGGCTCGAGACCGGTTGCTTCAGGTTCGCAAACAAACTTAAAGGCGAAATCGGAGAGAATGCCTCATATTCTCCATTTTCCACTGCATTCATAATTGTAGGGGCTGTTTCGCTTCTCTTTTTCGCCGCTACAGCCGTTTTTGCAGCCCCGCTCTCACACTTCATAGACTGCGATTCGTACAAGGCCGTAATCTACTTTGTTGCAGGCATTCTGGTCTCAGACTCCGTTACAGCGATTCTTTTTGCAAAACTGCGCTACGAGCAGAAGGCATTTAAATTCGCCATCTTCAAGACCATAAAAATAGTGAGCGAAACCGGCTTCAACCTGCTGCTGTTCTTTATCCTTCCAGGATGGGCGGCACGCAATCCAGACTCATGGCTGCTAAAAGTGATTCCGCCGGAACCTCACTTCTCATATATAATACTTGCAGTTTTTCTAAGCTGCATGGTCTGCATCCTGCTCTTCTTGCCAGA
>JADINB010000035.1 GCA_017694275.1 Candidatus Egerieousia excrementavium
CAGAACCTATTGCGATGAAAAGATAATGATTACTAATTGATTAGACTTTTTTACAGGAAGCTCCTAAAAGTTCTGATAATGTTTCAAATCCGGAATTTTGGATTTGAGCCATCTCTTCAAGAATGGGTATAACGAGCGGATGGGATGAGATAATTGTATTTATAAACGGAATGCTGTCGAGTTGTGCCGATTTGGAAGGAATGACCGTTGCCGACATTACAGGATTTGCGCATCTGACCGGAGTGGAGGCTGCCAAGTTTGGAGTATATGCATCGGATGCCATTTCCCCACGCGATGTGGTTATGGTGCAGACAAGGATGTACGACCGCGACAGGCCGGCAATGAATGTAGCGGAGGGAATGCCTCTTGGATGGCAGAAGCCCGTGAAAAGATATGTCCCCAAGTATGAGACAGAGGCCTCCAGAAGAGGACGCGAGCCTATGCGTGCTCTTGTTCACTGGGAACCCTGCCTGAAAGTTTCTGACGGCAAGGCTACGGTTGAGTTTTACAGTTCGTCGCACAAGGCAGACTACACCCTTATTCTGGAAGGAATGACAGGCAACTCCGAGCCGCTCTTTCTGAAAGGGCACATAAGCAGGGGAGTGCAAAGGTAAAGTTGGCCTGTCAGAAAGTCAGATTGTCTGTATTTTCGCCTCTTGCAGCCATTTCCCGTATCATTGTAGAGGAAATGTCGTACAGAGGTGCGTCCAGGAAAGTCGCATTGTACTTTTTGCAGAGCGCCCGGGAATCGAACCCGCGTCGCGGGTAGACCAGAATCTGATATTCGGAGAGAATCTCGCGCCATTTGTACCAACGTTCTATGTTTGCAATGTTGTCGGCCCCCATAATGATTGAAAACCGGGTTTGGGGCTCGCTCCTGCGCAAATGTTCGAGTGTGTTGTAAGTGTAGTTCGGCCGCGGAAGCTCAAATTCCACGGTGGAAACCTCTGCCGGTCTGCCTCCATATTCATCATTGAACCTCTTTATGGCATCTTGCAGCCTTTCCAGCCTGGATTTCTCGTTTTCAAGAGTCCCGCTGCCGGACTTGAATGGGTTTTCCGGCGTAAGGACAAACCGCAGGGAATCCACGTCACAATTCTGCAGGACATATTTTGCTATTGCAATGTGGCCTGCGTGCAATGGATTGAAAGAACCGAAATAGAGGGCGCAGTTCATAAGGGATTGTGCCGTTTATTCATTGTAAAATCTTTCTACGATAATCTCTGCTTCCCTTAGTGCGCATTCCAGAGAGTCGTTTACTATGATTCTGTCGAACATGCCGGCATATTCCAGCTCCTCTTCTGCTTTTGCCACCCGCCTTTCTATGGCTTGCGGGGAGTCTGTGCCCCGCAATACAAGTCTCTCTTTAAGAGTCTCTACAGACGGCGGCCTGATAAAGACCGCAAGTGCGTGGCTGCCGTAGAGTCTTTTTATGTTTATGCCACCCTTTACGTCTATGTCGAAAAGGATTATATGCCCCTTTGCCCAGATTCTCTCTACTTCGCTTTTAAGAGTTCCATAGTAAGAACCTGCGTACACCTCTTCATATTCAACGAATTCACCCTTTTCAATCTTTTGTTTGAACTCTTCTTTCGTGAAAAAATAGTAGTCAACCCCGTCTTTTTCCTCTCCACGCGGAAGGCGGCTTGTTGCCGAAATCGAGAATTCAAGAAAAGGGTATTTGCCCAGCAGATGCTTTACAATGGTACTCTTCCCCGCTCCAGAAGGGGCGGAGAAGATGATTACCTTGTTTTCATTCGAGACAGCCATTATTCGTATAACTCTTTTTCCTTGTCGATTTTCGAGAATTCTACAATGAAGTCTGCAATCTTTTCGATACATGCATCCATGAAGATCCTGCCCTTTTCCGGTGTGGCGTCCTTTGGATTGCCTACTCCGGTATCTTCGGTTACATATATCCATCTTCTTGGCATCCATGCCCATTTTTCACGGAATCCCTTGATTTTCATTTTTGTTTCAGCACCATCTCCTGCTTGGTCGAGCGGAAGCACCAGTTCGGGCATTATAGCCTGCATTGAAGCGGTCTCAAGTTCTCCTGCGTGGTCTCCCTGTTCTGTGAAGTAATCGTCTCCGTTGCAGGCTTTCCACCAGCTTACAGTGCAAATCATTATCTGAGGCATCTCCACGCTCAGTTCCCTTATCATGGGCTGGAAGTTGTTTCCTCCGTGTGCATTGAGGATGATGAGCTTGTTTATACCGTCTTTAACCAGAACCTGTATCACATCCTTGATAATCATTTTCTGGGTTGTGGGATTCATGTTCATGCAAAGCCTGACCTCCATCTGGCCTGAATTCACGCCGAAAGGAATGGCCGGGAGCAGCACGCATCCGGCTCCCCTTTCCCAGGCCTTCTTGCAAGATTCATAAGCAACCTTCTCTGCCAGAAAGGTGTCGGTCCCGTACGGGAGGTGGAGATTGTGGGCTTCTGTGCAGCCCCATGGCAGAACAGCTATCTTGTACTTCTGTTTACGAACATCTTTCCAGTTGTTCGCCTGTAAATTGAAAGATTCCATAATATGATGGTTTAATAAACTTGACAAAGTTAGGAAAAAACGGGGTGCTGTGTAAAAATATTTTCAGTGCATGGATTTGCAGTGCAGGAAAAACTTAAAAATATGCAAAATCTGAAAATATTGTTACTTTTGCATGTTTTTTGATAGCAAGACCTGTCGAATTCAATGGATATTATTGGTTTTAACGATATAAAAATTTTGTATAATGGTATCTTACAAAGAATTAGGCTTGGTAAACAGTAGAGAGATGTTTGCCAAGGCAATCAACGGCGGATATGCAATTCCTGCATTCAATTTCAACAACATGGAGCAGATGCAGGCTATCATTCAGGCATGTGTGGAGACAAAGTCTCCTGTTATCCTTCAGGTTTCAAGCGGCGCAAGAAAATATGCCAACCAGACAATCTTGAGATATATGGCACAGGGTGCTGTAGAATATGCGAAAGAGTTGGGATACAGTATTCCAATAGTTCTGCATCTTGACCATGGCGACAGCTTCGAGCTTTGCAAGTCATGTATAGAACTGGGCTTCTCATCTGTAATGATAGACGGTTCACATCTCCCTTACGACGAGAACGTGGCATTGACAAAGAAAGTGGTGGACTATGCTCATCAGTACGATGTTACAGTAGAAGGCGAGCTTGGCGTACTTGCAGGGGTTGAAGATGACGTAAAGGCTGAAAGCCATACTTATACAAGGCCTGAAGAGGTTGAGGACTTTGTAAAGAAGACAGGCGTGGATTCACTTGCTATCTCGATAGGAACATCACACGGTGCATACAAGTTCAAACCGGGTCAGAAACCTGAAATCCGCCTGGACATTCTGGCAGAGATTGAGAAACGTATCCCTGGTTTCCCTATTGTGCTTCACGGCTCTTCAAGCGTGCCTCAGGATATAGTTGCAGAAATCAACAAATATGGCGGCAAACTGAAAGATTCTATCGGTATTCCTGAAGATCAGTTGAGAGAGGCTTCTAAATCTGCAGTATGCAAGATCAATATTGACAGCGACGGCCGTCTGGCCATGACTGCTGCAATCAGAAAAGTCTTTGTCGAGCATCCGGAGGAGTTCGATCCCCGCAAATATCTCGGACCTGCAAGAGAAAAGCTCAAAGAGCTTTACATGCACAAGGTACGTTGCGTACTGGGGTCGGAGAACAAGGCTTAATTGCATTGTGATACGGATTATGGGCGGCCGAGCGTTGGTTTCAGCCGCCCTTTTTTATAGGCATGTCATTTTGTCCGAATTTCATGTCTGCCGTGTATTGGCAAATATTTTGAATCGAGGCGGAGTAAAAAGGAGAAATCATGAAACGGAACAAAGATAAGAACGAAATGGAAGGCAAGGCTTCCCAAGTTCAGGAGAAGGAACAGCAGAAGGCAGAGGCTCAGGCCAATGAACCAGGCAGCCAGGAAGAAAGCCTGGCAGAAGAGACTGATGCCGAAGCCATCCATAAGGATAAAAACTGCGAGGAGATTGAAAAGCAGCTGCAGGAATACAAAGACAAGGCTGCAGAGGCAAATGACAAATATGTTAGAATGGCAGCCGAGTTTGACAATTTCAGGCGCAGAAGCGCACGTGAGAGGCTGGAGTTGATAAATACTGCTTCGGAAGATGTCATAAAGGGTATCCTGCCGGTCCTGGACGATTTTGAAAGGGCAGTCAAAGTGCTTAGAGAATCTGAAAGTTCTGCTGCTGCAATAGAGGGAACAGAATTGATTTACAATAAATTGTTTTCTTTCCTCAAAAGCAGGGGGCTCTCTGTAATCGAGGCGATGGGCAAGGAGTTGGATACAGAGTTTCACGAGGCTGTCGCCCAATTCCCTACCGACGACAAAGAAAAGAAAAACAAGATTATAGATATTGTGCAACAAGGGTATATGCTTAACGGCAAGGTTGTCCGTTATGCAAAAGTGGTAGTAGGAGTGTAAAAAATGGCAAAAAGAGATTATTACGAAGTCTTGGGTGTAGACAAATCGGCATCTGCGGAGGAGATAAAAAAGGCCTACAGGAAAATGGCGATAAAATATCACCCTGACAAGAATCCCGGTGACAAGGATGCCGAAGAAAAATTCAAGGAGGCTGCCGAGGCTTATGATGTATTGAGCAATCCTGAAAAAAGGCAAAGGTATGACCAGTTCGGTCATGCAGGCTTCAGCGGTGCAGGTGGTGCCGGTGCCGGAGGATTCAGTGCCGGCGGTTTTTCTATGGAGGATATTTTCAGCCAGTTCGGAGACATATTCGGCGGGCGCTTCGGCTCTTTCGGCGGATTCGGAGGCTTCGGCGGCTCGTCTCGCGGAGGCCGTAAGGTGTCCAGGGGCAGCGATATAAGAATCAGGGTGAAGCTTTCGCTCAGGGAGATAGTAAAGGGCGTGGAGAAGACCATAAAGATAAACAAATATGTGCCTTGTCCCGATTGCAGCGGGCGCGGTGCCAAATCTGAGGCCGACATCAAGAGTTGTGATTCATGCCACGGAACCGGCGTGGTTACGCAGGTTGTGCAGACTATGTTCGGACAGATGCAGAGCCAGACTGCATGTCCCAAATGTAACGGAACAGGCAAGATAGTTGTCAATCCCTGTCCAAAATGTTCTGGCTCCGGACTGGTGAAGGCGCAACAGGAGATTTCGTTCAAGATACCTGCTGGTGTTTCAGATGGCATGCAGTTGACAGTCAAAGGAAAAGGTAATGCTGCAAAAAATGGTGGCATAAGCGGGGATTTGCTTGTGGTCATAGAGGAAGAACCTGACAAGGAACTTCAGAGAGATGGTAATGATTTGATCTATTCTCTGTTTATAAGCGTACCTGATGCCATATTGGGCACAACCGCAGAGATTCCTTCGGTAGATGGCAAGTTGAGGATAAAGATAGATCCAGGTACCCAGTCGGGAAAAATATTGAGGTTGAGGGGAAAAGGTATTCCGGATGTGAATGGTTACGGCACGGGAGACATGCTGGTATATGTACAGGTGTGGATTCCCAAGAATCTTACTTCGCAGGAGAAGGAGGCTTTGGAAAAGATGAGGGGTTCAAGGTCGTTTGATCCCAGACCCTCTTCCGACGAGAGGAACTTTTTTGACAGAATTAAAAGAATGTTCAGTTAATGAGACGGAATGAACCTAAGATAAGCTGTATCAAATGCAGTGTCATGATTTTTGTCACGACACTGCTTTTTCCTTTTTACGGCCAGGCGCAGGATAACGGGAATTTTGAATTCAGATACCCGCTTGACGTGCCTATGAGCCTTTCCGGCAATTACGGAGAGTTGCGTTCCAACCATTTTCACGCAGGAATAGACTTTAGAATAGGCGGTGTAGTCGGAGCTCCGGTATATGCTGCCGCAGACGGTTATGTCTCAAGAATATCGGTTTCGCCTACAGGTTATGGCAATGCTCTGTATATCACTCACCGTAACGGGTATGTGAGTGTTTACGGCCATCTTCACAGGTTTGAAAACAGGATAAGGGAGTATGTCCGTGCTGAACAATATGCATCACAGAGTTTTGTAGTGGATATTTGTCCGGACTCGGCCTGTTTCCCTGTAAAGGCCGGCGAACTTATTGCCTTTGGGGGAAATACGGGTTCTTCAGGAGGACCGCACCTGCATTTTGAAGTGAGACGGGATGGATCTACCTTGAACTTGGTTACAAACGGGCTTTTTGCTATTGATGACGGCAGAAAACCTGTAATCAACCGTGTCGCATTTATGGGATACGAGATTGAGAATGGAGTCGCAAGAGTGTTCAGGATAAACAGGCCCAGATCTCGTTCTGCCGTTATTCCTCTTCCCCGCCTTTCGTATGTGGCTGTAGATGCCATCGACCGTATGGAGGGTACCAACGCAAAACTTGCAATAGGCGAATACAGTGTGTTTCTTGACGGAGAGTGCATATACAGGTTCAAGGTCGGCGATATTCCAATGAATGAAAGCCGTTACCTGAATTCACTCATAGAGTATCCGCTCAAGAGCAGAGCCGGCAGGATGATGGTGAAAAGTTATGTTGAACCCGGCAACGGCCTTGCATACAAGATAGATTGCAGCAATAACGGCCTGATAGTGCTGAATGATGATTCTGTCCATACGCTTACAGTGGAGGCTAGAGATTACGGGAACAATGTGGAACGGATAAGCTATAAGGTCAGGAGAGCCTCTGAACCGTTGGCGGTGAACGATCAGCTCCCTCCGAAAGGGACTTTTGCAGCATGGCATCTGCCCTTTTTCTATAAGAAGGAGGGGTTCGTATTCTCCATGCCGGCCGGTGCGCTTTACCGTTCGATTTATTTCGAAGCAGCAGAAGATTCTGCCGCCGCATCTGGAGATTTCTGCTCAAAAGTCTGGAAAATATCAGGCTACGAAACTGCGCTGCATATTCCTGCCGGGCTTTCAATAAGATATGAAGGTCCAGACAGCCTTAAGTCCAAGGCACTTCTGGTCTCTGTTTCACCTTCGGGCAGAACCTACGGTGCAGGCGGAGCAATAGACAGTTGCGGATATGTAACCTCAAAAATTTCATCTTTCGGGAGTTATGCTGTCGCATTGGATACAGTCCCTCCGGTGGTAAGGGCTTATGTCGCAAATGGTGAGACTCTCAGGCGCGACATTGTTTCATTTTCCATAAGAGACAGACTTTCCGGTATTGGCAAATATGAAGTGGAGATAGACGGCCGGTGGGTCTTGGCTGAATTCGATGCAAAGCGCAGCAGGCTTGCGGCAAATCTTGCGGATGCGGGGATAGAAAGGGGCAAAAGGCATGCTCTCATAATAAGGGTTTCAGACAATAAAGGGAATGAAACAGTTGTGAAAAGAGATTTTAAATGGTAACTTTACCCTCACTTAAATGATTTGTTATGGAAAGGTATACATCTACAGGAATGGCTTATGATATCGGGAAAGGAGTGAATATCATAGGACTCATGTCTGGGACTTCGCTCGATGGGCTTGACATGTGTTATGCACGCTTCTGGCTGGAACGTTCAGGAAAACCGGAAGGAGAGTGGAAGTATGAAATCATAAAGGCTGAAGACGAAAGTTACCCTGCCGGACTGAAGCATAAACTGGCTACGGCACAAAGTATGAATGCCGAGGAGTACGCACTGCTTCATTCCGATTACGGGCTCTATCTGGGGCAAAGGGTGAGGGCCTTTATCGAGAGGAACGGGGCAAAGCCTCACTTTATAGCATCGCACGGTTCTACTGTTTTTCATCAGCCGGCAATAAGGTTTACTGCACAGATTGGCTCAGGCGCCGGAATTGCTGCCGAGAGCGGCGTAGACTGCATATCTGATTTCAGGACAACAGATGTGGCTTTGCATGGACAGGGTGCACCGCTTGTGCCGATAGGGGACAGGCATCTTTTTTATGAGTATGACTATTGTCTCAATCTTGGTGGCTTCTCGAACATATCATCGGAAGGAGAACTCGTTAAGGATGGAAAAAAATTGTCTGTCCGGGTGGCATATGACATTTCTCCTGTCAATTATGTACTCAACCATTATACGAGAAGCATAGGCAAGGATTATGACCGGGACGGTCTTATGGCCCGCAATGGAAAAATCTGTCCGGAACTGTTGGACCGTTTGAATTCCCTGGATTTCTATACGGTTGACGGGCCCAAGTCGCTGGGTCGTGAATGGGTTGAGCAACAGGTGTTTCCCCTGATTGATTCTTACGCCATTACTATAGAGGACAAGCTCTCTACTTTTTGCGAACATGTGGCCATGCAGATTACAAGGCACATAAAGGGAGGGAAAGTGCTGCTTACAGGTGGCGGGGCGCTGAATCTATATCTTGTAGAGAGAATGCAGGCAAATGCTCCGCAATGCAAATATGTTGTTCCGGACAGGCAGACGGTCAATTTCAAGGAGGCGCTTATCTTTGCATTTCTGGGCGCGCTTTATGTTGCAGACATGCCTAACTGCATGAGCAGTGTCACAGGTGCGGCATATAACTGTATAGGCGGGGCGTTGTATAAGGCCGGCGGAATAAAGTAGCGAATTTTTTTTGTTAATTTAAATTAATTTTCTACTTTTGCAGTCCCTAATTGAAAAGCAACCTCTTGCAATGTGTTGTCAATTGGCAATGTTGCACTTATGAATAAGTAAAAAGTAAAGAGATGGATTTAATAAAGATTGCGCAGCAGGCTTTTGCCGGTGAACCTAAAAATTATCCTGATTTTAAGGCAGGAGATACGATTACAGTTACATATAAAATCAAGGAGGGTGACAAGGAGAGATTGCAGAAATTCCGCGGAGTTGTCATTCAAAGGCGTGGTACAGGTGCAACAAAGACTTTTACAATCCGCAAGATATCCAACGGTGTGGGTGTTGAGAGGATTTTCCCTTACGAGTCTCCTTTCATCGAGTCTATAGAATTCAATAAGGCAGGCAAGGTTCGCAGAGCGAGAATTTACTATCTCAGAGGTCTGACAGGCAAGAAAGCCCGCATCAAGGAGAAAGCCTATGTTGCAAAGGACTCTGCAAACGCTGCAGAGAACAGTGCAGAATAGTTATAAATAAGGTTTCGGCCCCGTAGCTCAACTGAATAGAGCATTTGACTACGGATCAAAAGGTTACAGGTTTGAATCCTGTCGGGGTCACCATAAGGCGTTCATTTGAGCGCCTTATTTTTATAAATACACGCCATAATGCGTTCTGGAAAGGGGTGTGGGTTTTCCACATTTGCCGGAATTTGCCTGTTTTTGTGCCTAAACGGCCCCCAATGCGGCCCCCAGATGAACAACATCATTCAATATTTATATTATATGGTTTCCGTTGGCATTAAGTATGTTTATATGAACACGGGCAAGCGGGCTATTAAAATTGACGGTGTGTCATAATTGCAAACTGCTGCGTTATTTTCGGAATTCGGGCTAAGTCATTTACTACAGTAAACTCCTGTCGCCCTCATCCTCAATGCCTTGCATTTTGCTAATTCTTACACCTGAATGGGGCTGCATCAAAACATTCATTTTGACACAGCCCCATTATAATACGCCTTGTTTTGTCTGCCTTTTGATGCAGGCGTGCGGGCGCAGATTACCAAGCCAGTGCAGATGCTCCAAGTATGGCGGCATCGCTCTCTTTAAGTGCAGACTGTATGATTGCAACCTTGTTTTTCCAATATGAGAGCAGGTTTGCATTCATCTCTTCGCGTATGGGCTTGATGAGAAGTTCACCTGCCCTTGCCAGGCCGCCGAACAGAATGATTGCTTCGGGAGCGCTGAATGCAACGAAATCGGCAAAAGAGCGGCCCAGCATCCTTCCTGTATATTCAAATATCCTTAGTGATAACTTGTCTCCCTGTACGGCTGCTTCATATACATCTTTGGAGGTTATTTCCGGCAAAGACCTGAGCCTGCTGGGTTCGTCGCTCATGTCGAGCCATTCGCGTGCCGTTCTGGCAACTCCTACGGCTGATGTGTATGCCTCAAGGCATCCGTATTTGCCGCAATTGCAAAGCCGTCCGTTATTTCTTACGGCGCATGTATGTCCCAGTTCTCCGGCAAAACCATCGTGGCCGTAGACCACATCTCCGTTAATTACAATGCCGCTGCCTACACCTGTTCCAAGTGTAATCATTATAAAATTCTTCATGCCGCGCGCTGCTCCATAAGTCATTTCGCCCATGGCTGCAGCATTGGCGTCGTTTGTAATCTTTACCGGAAGTCCGAGTCTTGAAGAGACTGTCTGGGCGAGCGGAACCGATACGCCTTTTGCCCATTCCAGATTTGCGGCATCCTCTATCATGCCTGTATAGTAGTTGGCATTAGGTGCACCTATTCCAACACCCTTGACATTATCCAGCCCGGGCTCGGCTACAAGTTCCCTGATTGTCTGGCAGAGCGATTCCATGAACAGCCCTGCATCGTTTGCACCGTATTTTGAATTGATTACCGTCTGGTTCAGGATGTTTCCTCTCCTGTCTACAACTCCTATCTTTGTAGTCTGGCCTCCTATGTCGACTCCGACTACATATAATTTTTCAACTGTATTTTCCATATTGTCTAATCTACGGGAATGTTTTTGTTTACGTTTTTAGAACCTGCAATCGCGTAGAAAAGCAGGTATGCAAGTGCGGCAGCAATAATCCAGTAACTCTGCATGAATGAGAAGGTATCGGCAACAAAGCCCTGTATTGCGGGCAGTACGCCTCCGCCACATACCATGACCATGAATATGCCTGATGCGGCGGCTGTATATTTTCCAAGACCCTCTACCGCAAGGTTGAATATGCCTCCCCACATTACCGAAGTGCACAGGCCGCAGAGAACAAGGAACATGACATTCATTGGCACGCTTGCCATTCCGAATGAGATGTTAGACCTGAATACCGGCATGGTGACCTTTGTGGATTCCGGCGAGAAGATGGCTGCAATTACGAGCACAAGACCGATTATGCTTACGGTAGAAAGCATGGCCTTGCTGGAAACCTTTGCTCCTATCGCACCGCCGACAAGACGCCCTATGAGCATGAGAAACCAGTAGGTACCCACAAGACTCCCTGCTATTGCGGGATCCATCTTGAGGCTTTCTGTCATATAAAGGTTGCTTATGTTGGGAATGCCCACCTCTATACCGACATATACGAAAATGGCTATGATTCCCAATACAAAATGACGGAACGAGAGGGCACTGTATTTGTCTGTGCTCTTTTTCTTTTCAGACCCGCCTGACTTTTCAAAAGAGGGCTCGGGAATTTTTGAAACTGCAAGGACTATGAATGCCAGTGCAAAGATTCCCATTGCAATGAAGAGCGCAGGGTTGGCTTTGGCAATAGTTCTGGCTGCTTCGTCCTGCCCCATAAGATAGCCTACAAGAACGGGAACGATTGTGGCGGCGGTAGAGTTGCAGACTCCTCCGAACTGGATGAGCTGGTTGCCCTTGTTTCCGCCTCCTCCCAAAGTGTTTAGCATGGGATTTACCACAGTGTTGAGAATACACATTGAGAAGCCCGAAACCAATGCTCCGCACAGGTAGATTCCAAAACTGGCTGCCTGTCCTGAAATGAAGGTGATAGAGACGCCTGCAAATCCTATTACGATTGCAAGAAGGGCGGTCTTTCTATAACCTATCTTGCCGAGAATGTATCCGGCAGGAATACCCATGCAAGCATAGGCTATGAAGTTTGCCAGATTCCCAAGTTGCGAAAGAAAGTTGCTCGCCCCGAACTGGTTCTTTACGATTACCCCGAATGGGTTCTGCAGACCTGTCACGAATGCTATCATAAAGAAAAGTGCAAACATGATTGCTATGGGCAATACATAATTTTTTTTAGAAGACTTCATGATAAACTGTTTTAGATTTTTATATCGGTTAATTAAATTGTTTCGTCTCATACAGTCAAAGCAGAGGGCTCAGCAGTCTGGCAAAACTTTCCTTTACTTTTTCTAGCTTGCCTCTCCTTTTCCATTTGTTCATGTTTATAAGGTCGCAATATCTGGTGTCCTCAATGAATTTCTTTTCTATTGTATCTGCACATTGCCGGTTGTAAATTACTGCCATGATTTCGAAATTGTGCTCGAAACTCCTTACATCCATGTTGGCTGAACCTACAATGCTCATGTTTCCGTCTATGCTTATGACTTTGGAATGGTTGAACCCGTTCTTGAAGAGGTAGATCCTGACTCCGGCATCGAGCAGCTCCCCGACAAACGACATTGTTCCGTACTGCACAAGTTTCGTGTCTGACTTTTCCGGCAGCATGATACGTACGTCTATGTCTGACAGGGCTGCAATCTTTATGGCGTTCAGAATGCTTTCGCACGGAGTAAAGTAGGGGCTTACAATATAGATATGGCTTTGGGCAGATGTGATGGCGCTAAAGTAACATTGCATGATGCTGGCCCAGTCGCTGTCCGGACCGCTGGATATTATCTGTGAATATATGTTGTTTTTGACAATGTGCGCCTCTCCTTCCTTGAGTTTGAGTTCCGGGTAGTATTTGCGCTTGAATCTGAAGCGTCTGTTCATTGCAAAATGGCGGTCCATCATAAAACAGGCCTGAAGCGAGAAGACAGAGGTTCCGGTAATCTTTATGTGGGTGTCGTGCCAGTCTCCCTCTGAAGTTCCGTAATAGTAGCGGTCTGCAATGTTAACCCCTCCGATAAATCCTGTCGTGCCGTCTACTACCAATATCTTTCTGTGGTTTCTGTAGTTCAGTTTTGACGTGGGCATGAAGATTCTGACCGGTGCAAAGGGAATAACCTCGACCGAGCCGTTTTTAAGTTCGTTGATAAAGTTCTTTTTCAGTCCTATGCTGCCCACACCATCATACATGACCATGACTTCCAGCCCCTCTTTTGCCTTTTTGACAAGCAGATCCTTGAACCGGTTGCCTGTAAGGTCGTTTTCTATAATGTAAGACTGGAGGTGTATGTGGTTTTTAGCTTCTTCTATGGCCCTGTACATTGCATCAAGCGCCGAAACTCCTGAAAAAAAGAATTCTATGCTGTAATTGTTGTCCAGAACAGTATGGCTGTTTTTCAGATTCTGAAAGATAATCTTCTTGAAGGGCAGGAGTTCATTGCCCAATTGTTCCGGAGAGGCTTTGAGGGTTTCAAGCTGTTTTGCACTTGTCTTTTTTCTCAGATTATAGTCTGCAATGCCTTTGCGGCTGTAGATCTTTTTCTTTCTGAAGTTTTGTCCTACAAATGCATAAAGCAGTATTCCAATATAGGGGAGGAGTATCAGCACCATTACCCAGGAGAGAGTCTTTACGGGATCTTGCTTTTTGAGTATGAGCGCTGTGGAAATGAATATTGCCAGTACCATATTCATTATATACAGTACTACGGATATTATTTGCCATGTATTCCCCTGCCACATAACCTTCAACTCTTTTTTCCGGTGTAAAGCAATGCTATGCCGCCAGTCAGGGGTTTATATTTTACCTCATTGAATCCGGCCTCCGACAGTTCATTGCAGAACCTTTCATATTTTGGGAAATCCTCTATGGACTTTGCCAGATACCTGTATGCGCTCCTGCGGTTTGAGACGAGCCCGCCTATTCCGGGAAGCATGTGTTTGAGATATAGCAAGTAGAGCAACCTGAACAATCTGTTTTCCGGCTCGGCAAATTCCAGTATCGCAATATGTCCGCCATTTTTGATTACCCTGTATATTTCCTTGAGAGCGGTGCGGCGGTCATTGAAGTTCCTTATGCCAAAGCATATTGTGGCTGCATCGAATGTCTCTTTGTCAAACGGCAGATTCTCTGCGCTCGCATTGACATATTCCGGCAGCGGTATCCGGGATGGGGCCAGTCCTGCATTCTTTTGAATTGCAACATCCAGCATGCCCTGCGAAATGTCTGCGCCCGTTACCATCATTCCTCTTTTATATATTGCAATCGAGGAATCGCCCGTGCCGCAGGCTATGTCAATAACCTTGAACTGTGCCTCTTCTCCCTTTTTCGCCTTGCATGAATCAAGAAACCCGACAGCCTTTTTTCTCCAACGGACATCTATGTTGAACGATAGGAGGTGATTTATAAAGTCATATTTCGGAGCGATTTCATTGAACATTCCCGAAATGGCATCTTCCCTCTTGTCTAACTTCTCTGCCATGCCTTTACTTGTTTTATTCTGGTAAATAGTCTTTGCAGAATCCGTAACTTATGTCGTCTATTCTCAATTCTCCCTTTGTTACGTGCCCGAGAAGAATAAGTTTCACTCCTTTGTTGAAAAACAGGTCTGCAAGGGCGTTTTCGTGGTCTTCATCTACCGACACCACTGCAACGTATCTGCTTTTTGCAAACAGGAATTCCTTTTCTTCCACTTCGGAGTCTGTTGTAATGTCGAATCCCAGGCCGCCTGCAATTGCAGATTCGAGCAGTGTAAGAAAAAGCCCGTCTGATGAAATGAAATGGATACCGGTTATAAGCCCTTTTTCTATTGTCTTTGCAATGGCTGCTTTAGTATCTTCTCCAATATTTCCGTTCTTGGTATATCCTGCAAGGTAGAGAGTGTCGCCTTTACGGTTGAAAGAGATGGGCGGCGTTTCAAGGCCTTTTAGGAATGTCGCGCTGTCGTAGGGTGAAGATTTTTGCCCGACAACTCTTTTTTTAAAATCAGGGTCTGATGCCAGTATTTGGGCTATTTCCACAAGATCTTCACTGTTAGCGATTTGCTCTTTATAGATTTCAACCATGGCCTCTTTTGTTAAAAATTATGAACGAAGATACGAAAAAATCGTTTCATTTTTAGAAAAAAACTCTATCTTTGTACCCGCTAAGCCCAGATGGTGAAATTGGTAGACACGCCACTTTGAGGGGGTGGTGCCGATTACGGTGTGCAAGTTCGAGTCTTGTTCTGGGCACATGAAAAAGGGACACTGAATCAATGGGTTCGGTGTTCTTTTTTTATAATGTATCCTGTGGATGAAGTCTCTTCTATAATATATGACAAAGGCATTTCTTCTTGGCCGTTTCAAGATTCAGACTCACCCGTACTGTTGATGCCAGGGTATGCCGTCTCCGGATTATGCTTCATCAATAGCCAGATGTTTTGTTATTTTAAATTTCATTTACAATCACGCTGCGTCTTGGCATTGTCTGAACAAGTTCTGCCACTGCTCTCGGCTTGCAGTTTATCTTACATTGCGTAACAGATATACCCTGTCTGCGTATTACAGCCATGTAAAAGACATGGCAACGCCTTATTATTACGAAGAGGACGGTATAATGTTCCAGTCCATGCTCAACGGTGGCACTGCACGAAATCTCAGTCTGATGGCGCAGACAATCGTAAATCCGTTTAAATGGTGGAGCATGAACGTTTCGGCAGGTTATGAATGCCAGAATATGGAACTTTCGGATTATACGAATGAAAGTCATGCCTTTGCGCTCGACATATCTACGATGTTTACCATAAGGGGAGGATTTAACGTTAACGGTTCACTCAGGTACAGGAGCGATGCCATAAATGGTTTGAACATACAGGAAAATTCTCCTGTTCAGGCAAATGTTACGGTAAACAAGAATTTTTTAAAGAACAGGTTAAGAGTGTCGCTGGGTTGTGCAGATATTTTTAACTCAAACAAGCTGAAAAAACGGAGTGTGACTCTTGCAGACGGAATGGTGAGAAAGATAAGGAACAATATAGGCTCCCGCAGCCTTACCATCAGTCTCAATTATAACTTCAACTGGGGAGATAACGTGATGTCCCGACCGCGCGATTTTGGAAGTTCCGACATGGATAGCCGGCTTGGCCGTAATTAGAAAAACATAAGCAGGCGGTTATGCCTGCCTTATGTTTTCAGCTATTTTCTCTACGAGGCATTTTCTTGCCTCTTTGCTTGCCCATGCTATGTGAGGGGTAAGTATCACCTTTGACATGTCTGCAATCTTGAAGTAGGGAGAATCTGCGGGCAGAGGTTCCTTTGTGTAGACGTCTATTGCTGCACCGGCTATGAGCCCCTCGTTCAGTGCCCTTACGAGTTCTTCTTCCTTTATTATGCCGCCTCTTCCCATATTGAGTATGTATGCACTCTTTTTCATGAGTCTCAATTCATTGTAGCCTACAAGCCCATTGGTTCTCTCATTGAGCGGAGCATGGATGGAGATTACATCGGATTCTGCCATAAGCGTTTTCAACTCTACGGCCTCATACTCCTTTGAATGGGCGATGCCGCTGGTGGCATAATATCTCACATCCATTCCAAAGGCCTTTGCTATGGCAGCCACTTTGGAACCTATGTTTCCAAGGCCTATGATTCCCATTTTCTTGCCTTTGAGTTCCCAGAAGACTTCTGATACGTCTGTGAAAGATATTCCTGCAGAATACCTGCCGCTCTTTACTGCATTGTCGAAATACGGAAGTTTTCCTACAAGGGAGAGCAGCATTGTGAATGTAACCTGTACAACGCTTTCGGTAGAGTAGCCTACCGCATTCCTTACAGGGATTCCCTTTCCAGTGGCGTAAGGTATGTCAACATTGTTTGTGCCTGTGGCAGCCACACAGATGAGTTCCAGGTTTCTTGCGGCATCAATCTGCTCTTTGCCGATTACCACTTTGTTGGTGATTATTATGTTGCAGTCCTTGATTCTTTCAAAAACCTCATCCGGTTTTGTGAAGGGATATTTTACAAAATCTCCCAGAGAACTTATCGGTTCAAGAGAGATGTCGCTTCCAAGCGTGTCAGAGTCAAGAAAAACTATTTTTTTCATACTGCTGCTATTGTTTATGAGTTGCTATTTTAAGGGAGAATTCGGCTCTCGTTTCATGTAATTGTATTCCAGCCTGTCTACAAGACGCGGGAAGAACTTGTTTAAAAAGACCGTAAGTTTTCCTATGGGCGTGAGGATTATCTGTGATTTTCTCCTTTTGATTCCTTTTGCCAGTTTTCTTGCAACGGCCTCGGCGCTCATCATTTTCTCTTCGTCTCTCGGGGTTTCACCCTGCCGGGTGCCGTCTGCCACCAGTGCCACGTTCCTGATATTCGAACTTGTAAAACCAGGAGCAAAAATCATGACATGGAGACCATCGTGAAGGTGTTCTACGCGCAGCGTGTCAAGAAAACCGTAAATGGCGAATTTTGAGGCGGAATAGCCGGTCCTTGCAGGCAACCCCTTGAATCCGGCTATAGAAATGACTCCGACTACAGAGCCTTTGCTTTCCAGTAACCACGGCAGTGCATGTTTGGTGCAGAATACGGTTCCCCAGAAGTTCACATCCATAAGACTTTTGATTACGGAGAGGTCCAGATCCCTGAAGAGGGCCCTCATGGAAATTCCGGCATTGTTTACAAGAATGTCTATTTTCCCGAAATGAGCCACGCACTGCTCTATGAGATTCCTGCAGTCTTCCTCTTTGGTAACGTCTGTAGTGACAGCTATGAACTTTTCCTTTCCATCTTCTGTCCTGCCATATTCCGCATTTAGTTCTGCTACTATGGAGTCCAGTTTTTCTCTGTTTCTTGCCGCCAGGGCAAGAAATGAGCCTTGCGCAGCAAATTCTTTTGCTGCAGCAAGGCCTATTCCGGAACTTGCACCGGTAATGATTGCAACTTTGCCTTTCATTTAGTCAATTGCCATGTCGCGGATTTCAGTGGAACCTTTGTATGCGCCGGCTTCAAGTTTCTTCTTGATTTCGGCAAATGCGTTGAGCGTGTACTCTACATGTTCCAGTTCATGCATGGCTGTAGGTATGAGACGGAACATTATCACACCTCTCGGTACTACCGGATAAACTACCACAGAACAGAATATCTTGTAGTTTTCTCTCAAATCTATAAGGATATTCGTAGCTTCGGGTACATCTCCATGCAGGAATACCGGTGTAACGCAGGCTTCTGCAACGCCTATGTCGAATCCTCTTTCACGAAGTCCGTTCTGGAGGGCTCTCGTAACTTTCCAAAGCCTTGCACGCAGATCGTCTCCCTTGCGGATGAGGTCCAGCCTTTTCAGGCAGCCTTCCACTATAGGCATGGGGAGCGATTTTGCATATATCTGAGATCTGAGATTGTATCTGAGATAGTTGATGATATCTTTTCTTCCGGCAACAAATCCACCTATGCAGGCCATTGACTTTGCAAATGCTCCAAAGTAGAGGTCTACCTGGTCCATGACGCCGAAGTGCTCCGACGTGCCCCTTCCGTGAGGGCCCATTACCCCGAATCCGTGTGCATCGTCAATCAGAATTCTGAATTGATATTTCTTCTTGAGTTTGCAGATTTCATCCAATTTGCCAAGACCTCCGGTCATGCCGTAGACTCCTTCGGTTATGAGCAATATTCCGCCTCCGCTCTTCTCGCAGAGTTTGGTTGCCCTTTCCAGTGCCTTTTCGCACTTTTCAATATCGTTGTGCGGGTAGACTATTCTCTGGCCCATGTGCAGGCGTACACCGTCCATGATGCAGGCGTGAGCCTCTGAATCATATACGATTATGTCGTGGCGCGTTACAAGAGCGTCGATTGTAGAGATCCTGTCTCTTATACACATCTCCGAGCCCACGAGACCCT
>JADINB010000036.1 GCA_017694275.1 Candidatus Egerieousia excrementavium
GGGACTCGAGCCCACGGGCGTGGGCGATCTCGCGCTTTTTTTGTCACCCCCAACCCCCTCAAGGGGGATGGGGTCGCTCGTTCAAGCCTCGTTTTAGAAAGAAAAGTCTTTAAAGTGGGGGAATAAAAAAAAGCAGCACCTGCTGGATGCTGCCCTCTCTGGAGCGGAAAACGAGACTCGAACTCGCGACCCCAACCTTGGCAAGGTTGTGCTCTACCAACTGAGCTATTTCCGCAATATGTTACCGGGTTGCTCCCGATTGGGATTGCAAAGGTAACTATTTTTTTTAATTCTCCAAATTTTTTATTTGAGGAGCTTTGCCCCCATGAGACCAGACGTTAAATTACGGTCTCGAACTCACGCAAAAACCGTACATCGTTTTCAAAATAGAGTCTCAGGTCCTTGACCTGCCATTTTAGCATGGCGATACGCTCTACTCCCATGCCAAATGCAAAGCCGGAATAAACTTTGTGGTCTATGCCGGAAGCTTCCAGGACATTGGGGTCTACCATACCGCAGCCCATGATTTCAAGCCAGCCTGTCCCTTTACAGATGTTACAGCCTTTTCCGCCGCAGATGTTGCAACTTACGTCTACCTCTGCACTGGGTTCGGTAAATGGGAAGTATGAAGGGCGCATCCTGATTTTTGTCTGTTCTCCGAACATCTCCTTTGCAAAGAGCAGTACTGCCTGTTTCAAATCTGCAAACGAAACGTTTTTGTCTATGTACAGGCCCTCCACCTGATGGAAAATACAGTGGGCGCGTGCCGAAATGGCTTCGTTTCTGAATACTCTTCCCGGGCAGACGATTCTTATTGGAAGCGGCATTCTCTCCATTGCCCTTACCTGAACCGAACTTGTGTGAGTTCTCAGCAATACCGGATTGTCGCTCTGAGATATGAAGAAAGTATCCTGCATGTCTCTTGCCGGATGCTCCGGAGGAAAATTCAGGGCGCCGAATACATGCCAGTCATCTTCTATTTCAGGGCCTTCCGCAACGGCATATCCGAATTTTGAAAAGATAGAGATAATCTCTTCTCTCGTAACGGAGATAGGGTGGCGGGTACCCAGATCGAACTTGTCTCCGGGTTTTGTAAAATCATTCTTTGGCCCGTTTTGCAGAATACTCTCGCCAACCTTTTCCTTAAGCTCTTCCAGTTTGGATGATGCAAGGTTTTTCAAGGTGTTGAGTTTCTGTCCAAGTTCCCGTTTCTGTTCAGGCAGAACCTCGCGGAAGTCTTCGAACAACTTTGTAATAGCCCCTTTCTTGCCCAAAAGCCTTATCCTGTATTCTTCTATGTCCTGCAACTTCTGGGCCTTAAGCTCCTGAATCTCCTGTAATAACTCTTCTATGCGCTGTTTCATAAAAATAATCTGTAAGAGGGCACAAATTTAACAACTTTTTCGTTTGATTATAAACGGTTATAAATTCTTTCTGCTCACTGGCATTGTCATACACCTTGCTCCGCCTCCCCCACGTGGAAGTTCGCTTCCGTCTATGGTTACCACACATTTTCTGTAATCCTTCATGTCTTTTCTGTTCTCAATGATGTCCCATGCCTGGATTATTTCAAATCCATGTTTCGACAGTTCGTCGAGAGTATGTATGTTGCGGGCATAAGAGAGTACCTTTCCGGGAGCCATTGCAAAAAAGTTGGCGCCGCTGTGCCATTGTTCCCTCTCCTGGTTCCACTCATCGGCAACTCCGCCGCAGAAGACCGGCTCCAGTTCCATTCCCAACCGTTTGAGCGCAGACAATATATCGGAAACAGACTTTATCTTTGCCACTTTCCCGTTTTCTATGGTAATCTGTACCGTCCGGTATTGGTTGTTGCCAAGAATCAGCGGTTCGAACACCATGCACTTGTCGCGGTCCAACAGGGTGAATACCATGTCAAGATGAATGAAAGACTCCGGCGAATGAGGCAGCTGCTGTACTATTACATGCTTTCGCCCCTCGAGGTTGTCCTTGCACAGGCGGGCAATCAGCAGGTCTATTCCTTGCGTGCTGGTTCTGTTTCCGTTGCCCACCAGCAGAATGTCATCCCGTGCAATCAGAATGTCTCCACCCTCCATGAATATCTCCCCGTTTCCCGGATGAAAATCGTGTGCGTTTATTATATGGCAGTTGAAGGCGCTGCTGCCTTTGAAAATCGCCTCCATTATGAGAGACTCTCTCATTCTTACCCTGTTGGCCATCCTGCATATAAGGGCGTTGTTTCCTATTGTCACCGAGGCGTCGCGTGTGAAATAGAAATTGTAAAGGGGATACAGGGCGTAATATTCATCGTTGAGATAGGCCGTGAGCGAATTGATTTTTGCCGGGACCCCCTCTATCAGGGCCTTGGCCAACTCCACGGATGGCATCTCCATCAGGTCGTCGAAATAGTCGGCAGCCCCTTCACCTATACATATCTTGCCTATAAGCGATTCTCTTTTTCTGTAATTGTCGAGCACTCCAGACAACAGATCCACAACCTCGTAGGTCCTGGTGTACCTTTCGAGCACACCCCGGAGTTGGGCATACTCTTTCTGGGCTATGGAGAGATTCAGGATGTCGCTGTAGAGAGCTCTCTGTGCCGTTCCGGGAGTCATGTTCTCCACCTCGGCTCCGGGAGTATGGAGTATCACACCCTCCAGTTCACCTATTTCGCTGTTTATGTTCAGACTTAACGGTTGTGTCATATTATTGGTATTTGTTGAGTTCGTGTACTGCAAGGTCTGTTACGGCATCCTTGAACGAAGTCTCGTTTCTGCGGCATATCAGCAGCACGTCGGGTGTGTCTATGACCATATAGCCGTCAAGCTCCTTTACTACCATCAGTTTTTCCTTATTGGTGGTTAGGATTATGGATGACTCCGTTTCATCTATCAGTGCCGGTTCGGCCATTATGACATTGTCTTTTTCATCCTTGTGGCTTTGAACATAGAGCGAATGCCATGTTCCAAGGTCGCTCCAGCCGAATGTGGCTTCCATTACCAGCGATTTGCCGGTTCTCTCCATTACACCGTAATCTATTGAAATACCGTTGCAGGCTTCGTAAATTCCTTTGATATAGCGGGCCTCCTCATCGGTATAGTAGAAATCCGTTCCGTCTTTGAATGAGTTTGCAATTTCGGGAAGGTAAGATTCCAGTTCGTTCATGATGGTCCTGATGTTCCAGATGAATATTCCGGAGTTCCACAGAAATTCCCCGCTGTCAACGAAAACCTTGGCCAGATCGGCATCAGGCTTTTCGGTAAAGGTTTTTACTCCAAAGGCTTCATATCCTTCTATGTTGATTTTTTCCGCCTTGTTTGTCTGGATATAGCCGTATGCCGTTTCAGGTCTGGTAGGCTTGATGCCCAACGTGAAGAGCACATCGTGGTTTGCTGCATAGTTCATTGCCCGCACTATGGTCTCCAGAAAGATATTTTCATTTGTAATGAGGTGGTCCGACGGAGAGACCACAATCGTGGCATTTGGGTTTTTCTTAAAGAGTTTGTATGTGGCGTATGCTATGCAGGGAGCGGTATTCCGCCTGTGCGGTTCAAGCAGGATGTTTTCCTCCATTATCTGAGGTACCTGGCTTTTTACAAGATCCTTGTATCTCTCTGCAGTTACTATTATGATATTCTCGACAGGAATTATCTGCTCGAATCTGCTGCAGGTCTCCTGCAGGAATGAGCGGCCGGTGCCGAGTATGTCCAAAAACTGTTTTGGTGTGGCATTTCTGCTCAAAGGCCAGAAGCGGCTTCCTATGCCGCCGGCCATAATGATGCAATATTTGTCGCTGTCAGTCATGATGAAGCAGATTATTTGTTGGTTAAAATGTTAAAGGCATCTGGCGTATATTCTATTTTGTACCCCTCTTTGTCGTGTATTATGGAGATTATGTCAAAGACAACCTCTTTTTCTATATTGTAACGCCTGACAAAACTGTCGGTTGCACGAATTATTCTTCTTCTCTTTTCCCGCCCTATACTCTCAACCGGGCTTATCTGTGTCAGGGAACGCGTCTTTACCTCGACTATCCTCAGGTGTGTCTGGTCTTCCACGATTATGTCGAGTTCGATATGTGAACATCTCCAATTGCGTGCCACAAATTTGCAGCCGCGTTCCGCCAAAAATCCGAGTGCAATCTCTTCTCCCCTTCTGCCTAACGCCCCGTTGCTGTTCATCTCTGTTTATCTTATATGGATGACCGGAGGTGCAAGCGGTTTTGCCGCTTCAAACGGTACACGACTTCTCGTATATGCTGCATATCCGGTATTGTCTGTTTTTTCGATATCCTTTGCCAGGAATGTCTCAAAGGTGAATTCTTCACCGCACATATCCAGAATACGCTTTACTATAAGATAGCGGCTCTGCGAGTTGAAGTATTCCCTGTTGTCTATCATACAGCTCATGTATTCTGAACGCCATATTCCGCTCATGAAGGTGTATCCTCCATCGTATATTCCTACATGGGAGTATCCTTCTGTATCAAAGAAACGGGCCCACGGAACAAGGGTGCGCTCGCTGGTTGCAGAGAGGTTGAGCCCTACGTTGTAGTTGTCCTGGAGATTCTCAAGGTCGTCTCTGTCGGCCTGGGTCGCCGCCCCGTTTTCAGGGTAGAAATATTCGTCAAACAAAAACGCAAATCCGTGGCCTCCGAGCTCATGCCGTACCGTATTCTCGAATTTTGTCATGTAATCTCCGGGGTAGTTTGTCTCGTTCTTGGTAATCATTGCAATTGACGAGTTCTTTGTGTAATCTTCCTTGAACCACATAGAACATGTTCCCGCGTAAAAATCATAGTTTATTACCACGCATACGGTAAGGCCTTCTTCCTTGACTCCGGGAATCTTTGTGGCTTTTGCAAAGACCGCATCGTAGTCGCACTCTATTCCGGTAGAATTGCCTCCCTCTATCTTTGTAGAGTAGACAGTCTCGCTGTATGTCCCGCTTGCAACATTGTCGGTCCCTCTCTCCTGCGAATAGGCTGCCAGCTTGTAGACTGTAAAGTAGTCTCTGTAACTCTTGTATGGCTCAATGGCGAACAGGGCTTCGATTGCCGTTTCGATATCTTCATCGAACACACCGGCATATTTGTGGTCTTCGGCTATGTATCCGTCTCCTGTAAAGACAAGTACAATGGGATTGGGTTTGCTGCTCACCATATATTCTTCGTACTCGCCGTCCTGATAGGCATCTTTCTGGCCTGTAGTAAAGGTGTATACCTCGGATTCGGTTGTCCCGTCATTGCAGCCGTCGTCTGAAATTATCTTGTAGAAGTACTGTGTGTCGGGTGTGAGGGCAGTCGTGCATTTGAATTCGTTTTCTGCTCCGGTATATAATGTCCACCAGTTTGTTCCGTCGGTGGAACACATGACGGTATATGTTATTGAATCTCCCTCCTGGTCTGTGGATTCCTGCCATTTGAACAACGGAACTATTGACACTCCGGTTGCATTGTCTGCAGGCTCTTCCGGTACGGCGGCTGTAGGGGGGACATTGGGCGCAGGCTCCTGGTAGAGTGCTATTGAAGTGTATGAGGTAGAGTATTCTATCCTCAGCTGATGAGTGTTCGTGTCTTTTCTGTTGGTGTTGGCAGAAGTGGCCACCGTAACCGTGGCATCGGAATCGCCCTCTGTGGGTGTGACGGACGTTATCCATGAGGGAAGGTCTGTGGTGTTGATGCTCCACTGGCAGTTGGCAGTAACGGTAAAACTTTTTTCTTCTCCCATGTTGCTGAAACTTAGGCTTTCGGGAGAGATGTTTATGGAAACTCCCGGCTGGATTACTGTAATTGTTCCAGAAAGTTTTCCGGCAACGACAGTAATTGTATTCTTTACGTCACTTGCAGTTGCGTTCTCCGAGAGCAATTCTATGGTAACAGTTGTCGTCTTTCCTCCCTTGCCGGAGTTTGGAGTTACCTGCAGGGCCTTGCTGTCATATGTGGCTATCCAGTCTGAACCTGAACTTATCTCTACCGTTTCTGTCTCTCCGGCCTGGGTCAGGGTCATTTCCGTTATGCTTATCTCAAGTGTAGGGTCTTCGTTTGCGGTACATCCCGGAAGAATGGCCGCAACGGCCGCAATGGCCAGTATGAAAAATATTCGTTTCACTATGATTGGTTTTAGCGTTTATTTGTCTGTCCTGTATCTTCTTGCCTGCTCTGCAATAAGTTCCCTGTCTGAAAAATAGTTGATTTTCATTGCGGCCCTTACTTCGCCCAGAGTCTGGGCAGCAGCCTTGCGGGCAACTTCGCACCCCTGCTCAAGAATCCTGTATATGCCCTCAATGTCTTGTTCAAGTTCTTTGCGGCGCATCCGTATCGGCTCGAGTTCTTCCTGCAGTATTGACTCCAGAAACCTCTTTACCTTTACGTCTCCCAGGCCTCCCCTCTGATAGTGAGCCTTGAGTTCGTCGAGGTTTGCATATTCAGGCAGGTACTTCCGGAAATCTTCCGGCTTGCAGAATGCATCGAGATATGTAAATACAGTGTTGCCTTCGATTTTTCCCGGGTCTGAAACCTTTATGTGCCCAGGGTCTGTATACATGCCCATTACCTTTTTCCTTACCTGGTCTGCACTGTCAGACAGATATATGCAGTTGCCCAATGACTTGCTCATCTTGGCCTTGCCGTCTGTGCCGGGAAGCCTGAGGCAGGCCTGGTTGTCGGGCAGCAGAATCTGAGGTTCGATTAGTGTCTGGCCATATATTGAGTTGAACTTTCTTACAATTTCATTTGTCTGTTCAAGCATTGGCTTCTGGTCTTCTCCCACCGGAACCACCGTAGCCTTGAAGGCGGTTATGTCTGAAGCCTGGCTTATGGGATAGGTGAAGAAACCTACCGGTATGCTCGCTTCAAAGTTGCGCATCTGGATCTCGTTCTTTACGGTCGGGTTCCGCTGCAGCCGTGAGACCGTTACAAGATTCAGATAATAGAAGGTAAGTTCGCAAAGTTCTGCTATCTGAGACTGTATGAAGATTGTGGAACGGCCAGGGTCTATGCCGCATGCCATATAGTCGAGTGCGACTTCTATTATGTTCTGACGTACTTTTTCCGGATTGTCTGCATTGTCTGTAAGCGCCTGTGCATCGGCTATCATTATGTATATCTTGTCGAATTCCCCGGAATTCTGCAACTCGACCCTTCTTTTGAGCGAACCTACGTAGTGCCCCAGGTGAAGCCTGCCTGTAGGCCTGTCGCCGGTAAGTATTATTTTGTTCATCTATATTCCCTTTTTGGCTTTTATGTGTAAAGTCAATTTGCAAATTTATAAAAAAATCTTCTCATCTTCTCGTATCTTTATTGTACTTTTGCAAGTTATGATAGACAGGGCTACGATAGAGAGAATTCTTGATGCTGTAAAGATCGAGGAGGTGATAGGAGATTTTGTGTCGCTGCGCAGGCGTGGTGCAAATTATGTGGCCTGCTGTCCGTTCCATAACGAGAAGACCCCCAGTTTCTCGGTTTCTCCGGCAAAGGGGATTTTCAAATGTTTCGGATGCGGAAAGGCCGGAAGCGCGGTAACCTTTGTCATGGAGCATGAGCAGATGAGTTACGTGGAGGCGCTCAAGTACCTTGGCAACAAGTATGGAATAGAAGTGAGTGATGTGCAGGAGAGCGAAGAGCAGGTCAGGCAGCGGCTTTTCAGCGAATCTCTGGCGGTTGCCAACGAGTATGCGCGGAACTTTTACTGCGACAGGCTGTGGAACAGTGAAGACGGCCGCGCGATAGGGCTCGGCTATTTCAAGGAGCGCGGCTTTACAGACCAGACCATAAAGAAATTTTCCCTGGGGTATGCTCCCAATGAACGCCGTGCCTTTGCCGAGAGGGCCGTAAAAAACGGTTATAAGAAAGAACACCTTGTGGCTGCGGGCCTTGTAATCGAGAAAGAGAACGGAGATTTGGCCGACAGGTTTTTCGAGCGCGTGATTTTTCCGTGGCGTTCCATCAGCGGCAAGGTGATAGCTTTTGGCGGCCGGACACTCAGAAGCGACAAGAATATTGCAAAATATATAAATTCTCCTGAGAGCGAGCTGTTTGTAAAGAACAAGGCGCTTTATGGCATATTCGAGGCCAAGGCGGCCATAGCCCGTCTTAAAAAATGCTATCTGGTTGAGGGCTATACAGATGTCATCTCCTTTAATCAGATAGGGATTGAAAATGTGGTGGCCAGCGGAGGAACATCGCTTACATCCGGGCAAATCGCACTCATAAAGCGGTTTTCAAACAATATTACGGTGCTCTACGATGGCGATGCGGCAGGGATAAGGGCTTCGGTAAGGGGTATAGACATGCTTCTTGAGGCCGGTATGGAGGTGAAGGTGGTATTGCTGCCCGACGGCGATGACCCTGATTCATTCTCAAAAAAACTGCCTCCAGAGCAGGTACTCTCTTTCTTGAGAGAGCATGAAGAAGATTTCATTGCCTTCAAGTACAGGATACTGGCAGATTCTCCGGAGCAGGACCCCATGCAGAAGGCCCGTCTTGTAAATGATATAGTGGGAAGCATTGCGGTTATTCCCGATGCAATAGTGCGGAGCGTCTATATAGAGGAGACAGCGGCAAAGATGAAGGTTTCTGAAACGCTCCTGCATCAGGAGGTGGCCAGGATAAGGCAGAAAAGGAGCGAGGTTGCCTTCAGGGAGAGTGAGCGGCAGGCGAGGATAGAGAAGTTCGAACAGCAGTCCTCCGTTCAGGAAGGACAGACAGATGTCTATTCTATCGGCTCGGGCTGTGATGAGGCTGAGCGTGAAATTCTCTATTACCTTGTAAAGTACGGGCATCTTCCCTTTAATGATCCTGCCGCTCCAGAAGATGAGTCTACCGTGGCTGGCTATATTATGGAAGAACTTCAGTCCGATGACCTGGAGTTGCAGAACCCTCTCTACAGGAGAATATACGAGGAGTATTTCACCGTGAAGGAGCATGATGGTGAGAAGATTCTCAAATATTTCATAAACAATGCCGACAGCGACATTTCCAGGACAGTGGCAGATCTTATGGCGCAGCCATACAGCGTTGCCTCTTCGTTTTCAAAGCATATCTCAAAGGAAGAAGATGCGCTTCCCGTGATTATCCCCAAGTTGATAGTGCTTTATAAGGCAAAGATTATGGGGCATGCGGCGCAAACCCTTACCGAAGAACTTGCCAAGGCGCAGGAGAGCGGAGATGTGCAGTTGCAGCAGCAAATTGTCGCCAGGCTCAATATGATAATGAAGGTAAGGAAGGACCTTTCCAGGATAGTGAAGAGAATAACAGTCTAAATTAATATACGATGGAGAAAATTTTTAAAAGGCATCTTGTTACGGCAGCACTGCCATACGCCAACGGAGGCGTCCATATAGGGCATCTTGCCGGAGTGTACGTACCTGCCGATATCTATGTAAGGTATTTGCGCCTTAAAGGCGAGGAGGTGATATATATTTGCGGTTCAGATGAACATGGTGTCCCGATTACCATTAAGGCCAGGGAGCAGGGGTGCTCTCCGCAGGATATAGTGGACAAATACCATAAGCTCATAAAGGATTCTTTCAGCCGTTTTGGAATAAGTTTCGACATCTATTCCCGCACGAGTTCCAGGATTCATGCAGAGACGGCCTCTGAGTTTTTCAGAAAACTGTACGACAGCAATGTATTCATAGAGAAGGAAAGCGAACAGTTTTTCGATACTGAGGCAAACTGCTTTCTGGCAGACCGCTATATAGTCGGGACCTGCCCTAAATGCGGCAGTGAAGGCGCCTATGGCGACCAGTGCGAAAAATGCGGAAGCACGCTCAGCCCCAATGAACTTATCAATCCCCATTCTAAACTGAGCGGCAGCAAGCCGGTGAAAAAACTCACAAAGCACTGGTATCTGCCTTTGGACAAATATGAAGGCTGGCTCAAGGAGTGGATTCTGGAGGGACACAGGGAGTGGAAGACAAATGTGTACGGACAGTGCAAGAGCTGGCTTGACGGCGGGCTTCAGCCCCGTGCCGTAAGCCGGGATCTGGACTGGGGCGTTCCTGTTCCTGTTGAAGGGGCCGAGGGTAAGGTGCTTTACGTGTGGTTTGATGCTCCCATCGGATATATTTCAAATACAAAGGAACTTTTCCCCAATGACTGGGAAAAGTGGTGGAAGAGCCCTGATACAAAGATGGTCCATTTTATAGGAAAAGACAACATAGTATTCCACTGCATTGTCTTCCCTACGATGCTGAAGGCTTACGGCGACGGATTCATCCTGCCTGAAAACGTGCCTGCAAACGAGTTTCTCAATCTGGAGGGCGACAAGATTTCAACGTCGAGAAACTGGGCGGTATGGCTGCATGAATATCTCGATGATTTTCCCGGACAGCAGGATGTGCTCAGGTATGTCCTCTGCGCGAACGCTCCCGAGACAAAAGACAACGATTTTACGTGGAAGGATTTCCAGACACGCAACAACAGCGAGCTTGTGGCAATTTACGGAAATTTCGTGAACAGGGCTGTGGTTCTGACACACAAATACTTTGGCGGGAAGGTGCCTGCCGTTTCTGCCCTTGAGGATACCGACAGAGAGGTTCTGGAGCAGATTCCCGTGATAAAAAGAGAACTGGAAAACAGTCTCGACAATTTCAAATTCCGCGAGGCGCTCAAGAATGCCATGGAACTTGCCCGTCTGGGTAACAGATACCTTACGGAGACAGAACCCTGGAAACTGGCCAAAAGCGACATGGAGCGCGTTGCCACGATTCTGAATGTTTCGTTGCAGCTTTGCGCCAACCTTTCCGTTGCCTTCACTCCATTCCTGCCATTCTCTTCAGCAAGGCTGCAGCAGATGCTCGGCATAGAGAAACTTTCATGGGAGAATCTTGGCAGCGCTTCCATTCTGGAAAACGGACATCAGCTCAATTCTGCAGAACTGCTTTTTTCAAAAATTGAGGACAGCGCCATCGAGGCTCAGATTGCAAAACTCAACAGGGCAAAGGAGGAGAATGAGAAGAAGGCGGCTGCGCAGGCCGGAGCTGTTCCGCAAAAAGAGGAGTGTACGTTCGACCAGTTCGAGAAGATGGATATAAGGACAGCAACGGTTGTTGAGGCTGTCAAGGTGCCCAAGACCGACAAGCTGCTCAAACTTACAATTGATACCGGGCTTGACAGGCGTACGATAGTTTCGGGCATAGCCCAGTATTATACTCCCGAGCAGATGGTCGGCCGCCAGATATGCATACTGGCAAACCTTGCCCCTCGTAAAATAAAGGGCATAGAATCAAACGGCATGATTCTCATGGCTTCTGAACCAAGTGGAAAGATGAGGTTCATTACCCCTGAGGAGGTTGTTGCAAACGGTTCCACGATAGGGTAGCGGTGCTTGACACATGCAGTGCGCAGCGTCAGAGATTCAGCTGTTTCATCAGTTCCAGTTCGTCCTTGGAATAGAGAAGCCTTTCCATAAGAGGAGAGAGTTCGTTACGGAAGGCATATAGAAGCAGTGCCAGGATAACAATGGCTGCGACAGTATAGACGACAATGGCTTTTGTCTTTGTCGTCTTTTCTTTATTTGCATTGTTTTCGGCTGCAGCAGGCGCAATCTCGTATCCGGTTGCTTCGCCTGTTGTCTTTTTGGCTATGCTCTCGGAATCGGTTGTCTCTTTTGCAGGTGTTTCCGTAAAATTCACCTTTGGCTGCAACGGTATCGGTTCAAGAAAGAAGAAATCTGCGTTCAGCGCGCACTTTTTTGCCGGATTGAATTTGAACACCCCGTTTTCATCGAGGCTTATCTCTCCAATACCTGGAATAACTGCCCGTCCGCGTTCTATGATGGCTCTTTTTATTTGACCGGAATATTCTTCTCCGCTCTCCTGCTTCTGGTCGCAATAAGGATTGAATACCGGAACAACTGCAGGCGGTTCTATGAGCGTGCCGTCTTCAGAGAGTCTTGCAGCTTCTCTGATTGCCGAAATTGTACCTATTCCGGTGAATGTGACAGAACCTTTTGTTTCTATTGCAGATATTATCTGTTTTGAAAGAGCCTCAATCTCCATGGCTGGTTGTGTTAAGTTAGAGACAAAGTTAAAAAATTTTGTATTTTGAATTGAAATATTTGCAAGATTATGAATTTTATCATACTTTTGTACCCGCTAAAAGCGATAGCAAGTCATAAATTCCTGAATAGCTCAGTTGGTTAGAGCATCTGACTGTTAATCAGAGGGTCCCAGGTTCAAGTCCTGGTTCAGGAGCCAAAAGCCGGAGATCAATCGGATTTCCGGCTTTTTTTGTCAGGTATTTCATAGTCTACGGCCACCCGGCTTTCCCGCACAAGTTTGCAGAATGCACTTATCTTTTTATGTTCGGGATGGCTCTTGTAAAGTTCCAGATCTTCCATGTTTCTGAAGCGGCACACCAGTACGGCATCGTATGCCCTGGGGTCGCGGCCATTGATATTCAATCCTACTTCAAGGCTTTGTATCTGGGGGATTACGCCATCGAGCGCCTCCAGCATCTCCTTTATCCTGGCAGCATTTTCCATTTTGCCGCCTCCTTCTGCATTCTCCTTGAATTTCCACATTACAACATGTATTATCATTGCATTCTTCTTTAGTTTAAAATCATCAGCAAGCCGGGCGCAGTGGAGACGCAACAGTATATGCGGTGCGGCAGGCAATGCGTAGGCGAATATACAAAAAACAGGATTGCACCACACACCCATGCAACCCTGTTCCTCTGGCTTATTGGCCGATAACGGCTATATGGCCTTGGATTCGTTTTCTACAAAATACTTCTGGGCCTTCAACATGTTCCTCATCTGGAGAATCATGATCTTGTCTTCTGTGAGGATGTTCAGGTAAAGGACACTGCTTCTGGTAGTATTCTTGTTTTCTGTATTGCGCTTTATCTGATTCTTGATGGCAATTGCAAAATCTTCGAAAATCTTGTCGCGCATCTCTATTACTTTGTCGAGTTCTGTAAAGTTGTTGGAAACAAGCATTGCGTCTACGCGTTCGAAGACTTCGTTCATTCTTGCATTTACATATTTGAGATCGTCTACCTGCTCAATTGTGAGCCCTTCATGGTTGTTGTCTATATGGGTAAAGGTAGACTTGCAGATCTGTAGCATCGACTTGGTTATTTCGTTCAGGTAATCTACAACCTGGACATAATAGTGCGCGGTCTCAATATTGCTCTCCTTCAGCAAATCAAGCGTTGCTACAATGTTGTATTTCCTGTCGCTTGCAGATTCATGCAGCTCACGGGCCTCCTGAAGCATTTTCTTCAGTTCCTTGCGGTCTTCCTTGAATACTCCGTCGAGTGTCTTGTTGTAAATGACTATGATTTTCTTTGTGGATTTTATGACATCGTTTATGCAACGCTCTACCACAGTGCCTTCCGGTGCTTTTTTAAGTGCGTCTTCCGCCTCTTTTGCAAGTCTCTTCTTGCGGCTGAGCCTGTTGCTGTGGATTATAAGGTAGATGCAGAGAAGGCAGAGGATTATGATTGCGAATATTCCTCCCTTGAAGAGGGCTGCCGCAACTACGAATGCAATGAGGAAGGCTACGAATGCGGTTACGAACCAGCCTAGAATGACAGTCATGACTCCGGTTATCCTGTATACCGCGCTCTCTCTGCCCCAGGCTCTGTCTGCCAATGATGAACCCATTGCAACCATGAACGTTACATAGGTTGTTGAGAGCGGCAGCTTGAGTGATGTGGCCAATGAGATAAGCAGCGATGCGACAGTAAGGTTCACAGTTGCCCTTATAAGGTCGAATGAAGGTGCGTCCTTGGGTCTTGGAGGCATCTGGAAACGGCTGTTTATATATTCGAGGGTCTTTTTGGGCAGGATGTTGGAGATTGCCTTGTTCAGTTTGAGCGACTGCCTTACAAGTGCTCTTGAAACCGAGGTGGAATCGAAACGCTCGTCTCCGGCATCCTGTTTTGCAAGGTTCACTTCGGTGTCGGTTACCCTTCTTGCCTTTTTTGAGACCCACAGCGTTACAGCCATGATAACTCCCGATGCGGCAAGCATGAAGATATTTGCATGTACCGGTTCGTTAAGCGCTCCCATCAGCATTCCCGTATCTGCTCCGTTGGCAATGGCAATGTTGTATGAGTCATAGCCGGCCATGAAGACTCCTATGAAGTTTACCAGGTCGTTGCCGGCAAATGCCAGGGCAAGTGCAAAGGTGCCGGAAAGCACCGTTATCCTGAGAATGTTTACTTTCAGGCATGCGAGCAGAGACATGAACAGGCTCCAGAAAACAAAGGCGATTGCAACGCAGACCCAGATGTTGGCGTTTATGTAGTCCATTATTCCGTCCGGGATGAGCGGTGTTCCCTTCAAGCCCTTGAAGAGTGCAAAGTAGGTGATGGCCGTAAGGGCGATTCCGCACCAGACTGCTCCCATCGATTTGAGCTTGTTGTTGAACTTGTATGAAAAAATCAACCGTGTAATGTACATTATTACGGAACCGCATACAAATGCTATTACGACAGAAGTAAGGATTCCAGATATTATTCCGAGTGTCCTGCCGGTGTTTATGTAGTCGTTAAGATTTGCGATTGTATGGGCCGGGTCATCTGCAATGTTGAACAGTGCAATACACATTGCCGCTCCAAGCAGTTCGAAAACAAGGGAGACTGTGGTAGAGGTAGGCAATCCCAACGTGTTGAAGACGTCGAGCAGGATTACGTCTGTTAGCATTACGGCCAGAAAGAGAAGCATTATGTCTGAAAACTGGAACATTCCCGGATGGAAGATACCGTTTCGCGCAACTTCCATCATTCCGCTCGAGGTAAGCACTCCGACCATGATACCCAACGTCGCTACCCACATTATGGTGCGGCGTGAAGCGGCTCTGGAGCCTATGGCTGAGTTCAGAAAGTTTACCGCATCGTTTGATACTCCTACAACCAGGTCTGAAACTGCGAGTATCGCCAGAATTATTACAATCGCTAAATAAATTGGTTCCACAATAGTACGAAGGTTTGGTTAATTACACTCACAAACAATATGATGCTGCAAAGCAAATACAATAAAGTGACAATATTATTACTTAAATGTTACGAAAATGTTTAGCGGCAACTATTTGAAAAACAGCCAATATTGCAAAATAAAAGGTGCCGGGACAACCATCTGGCAATCTCCCGGCACCATGTATGAACAGACCGTAAATTAGCGAAGGCTATTTTGTGGGGTTCATGACCAATTCTCTCACATTGCCGCTCTTGAGCGTTTTCTTTACGAATTTTGCCATGTTTTTGTTATTCACGCATTTCTCTACGGTTTCAACATAATTGCTGTATGAATCGTAGCCATAGAATATATAGTCGTTCATTACACCCTGCCAGTAACTGTTGCTGATCTGCTTCTCGGGAAAAGCCTTTATAAGTGCCGTCCTGGCTTTTTCAACATACTCCTCTTCGGTACCGTTTTCGGCAATCGCCTCATACTCCTTTTTTGCCAGGGCTACAAGTTCATCGGCCTTTGCAGGGTCTGTATCGAAGACTATGACCGTCGAAACCTGTCTTGTGGCTTCCGATACGCCCGACATTGCAGAGACCCCGTATGTTCCGCCCTCTTCCTCACGGATGCTCTTTACGTATGTCATGTCCAGAATATGGGTGAGGGCAGATGCAAGAATGTCGTTTTCCAGGCTTTTTTCCATCTTTCCACTATAAAGTATGCCGACAGTCGTTTTTGGAGTGCTCATGTTGACCTCTGTCTCTTCTGCTGCTTTTCCCTCTGCATAGCCCGGTATGTTTTCAAGCCTGTATGCGGTTATGTTGCCTGAAACCGGAAGCGAGCCGAAATATTTTTCGGCAAGAGGTTTCAGCGTGTCAATGTTTACATTGCCTACGATATAGACCTTGAGGCCGCTGGCATCAGAGAAGAGCTGGCGGTAAGCCTCACCGTATTTTGCTACCGATACGTTTTTGACTGTGGCGGAATCCAGAGTCTGCATCCTCGGGGAGTTACCGTAAATGAGAGTGTTGAATTTCTGCCTGAAGATAAAGTTGGGGTCTGCAGAATAGTTTGCAAGCAGGCTTTTGATCATGTTGAGCGGAACATTGAGCTCCTGCTCCTCTATTCGCGGTGCCGTATAGGAGAGATATGTAAGCTGCAATGCAGTCTCCAGGTCTTTGGGAGTGGTTGTAGCCTCTACTCCGTGGGCAAGCTGCCTTATATATGGAACACAGGTTATATTTTTGCCTGAAAGCATTTTCTGCAGCGTTGTTGCAGGGAATTTTGAAATTCCGCCATAACCGCTTACCGAGAACATGCTTACCAGAGACTGGTCGCATGAGATGAGCAGGTCTTCGCTGAGCAGGGATTTTCCTCCGCCGGCCTGTGTCTTTATAAGAATTTCATCTTCCTTGAATGTGGTGGGTTTCACATAGATTTCAATACCGTTTTCAAGTACCAGCCTGGTGAATCCGAACTTCTGCGAATCACTCTCGGTTATGGCTGCCCCCTTCAGTGCAGCAGTGTCAAGAAGCGGCTCCATTACCTCAGAAGAAGCCAGAGGGGTAATATCTGATGCCTTCACCCTGTCCAGCACATCTATGAAATCTTGTTCTGTGGGAGTTGCAAGCCCCTCTTTCTGGGGAGCGTTATAGAGAATTACAATGTTCGTGTCTGTTACTGTCGAAGAGAAAATCTGGTTTACCATATCAAGTGTGACCAGTCCGTTGTCGAAGTAGTCTTTTACTACCTTGTAAAGATATGTAGCAGAGGTGTACGGCTCTCCCTCAATGAAGTTGCTTATGTAATCCTGTACTATCTCCTCATTCCGGCGGCCCGATTCTCCGGATGCATTGTTTTCGTACAGCGAGATAATCTGGGTCTTTGCCCTGTCGAACTCGTCTGCGTTAAATCCGAACCGTCTGGCCCTTTCAAGTTCTGTGTATAATGCTTCAAATGCAGGTATGGCCTCTCCGTCCTTTGAATATACGGCTCCATAGAAACTGTCGAGTATTGTAGCCGGAGACATAAAGGCGGCTCCGGCGGCGAGGAAAGGCGCATCGGGTTTGGTGTAGATATCCTGAAGCCTTTCATTGAGCATCGCGCTTGTCAGGTCTTTGCTCAAATCTATAATCAACCCCATTCCGAGTCCTTTTATTTCGGCCGGCACAGGTTCAGACTTGAAGTAAATCTCTACAGATGTCTGGGGAATCTCCTTGTCTGTAAAAATTGATACTATGGGTTTTTCGTTGCTCGGTACTGTTATTATATCCTTGGCTTTGGGATTCTCGGCCGCAGGTATCTGGCTGAAAAGTGTCTGTATCTTTTTCTCCACGCTCTTTGCATCTACGTCTCCCACTACAATGATTGCCTGCAGGTCTGGTCTGTACCATGTCTTGTAAAAGTTTACAAGCTCCTGAGGGTCAAAGTTCTTCAGGTTTTCTTCACTTCCTATGAGCGAACATGTGGCATATTTGCTCCCCTTGAAGAGTGCTGCCATTGCGGCATCCCTTATTCTCCACTGTGCGGTGTTGCGGGTTCTTTTCTCTTCAAGAATTACTCCGCGCTCCTTGTCTATTTCGTCGAAATCGTTGGTTACATATGCAGAATAGTCATGCAGTATGAGAAGCGACGAGTCTATTATTCCCTCTCTTGTTACCGGAATGTTGTTGAGCATGTATGATGTATGTTCAACTCCTGTCGAAGCGTTTATGTTCTCGCCGAATTTGGCACCTATGCTTTCCATATAGGAGATGATGCCCTTCCCGGGAAAGTTTTTTGTACCGTTGAGGCACATGTGCTCGAGGAAGTGGGCAAGGCCGTCCTGTGCCGGTGTTTCCTGTATTGCACCGACATTGGTCACAATATAGAAATCAGCCCTTTGGGCAGGTTTGTCGTTATGCTTTATGTAATAGGTGAGCCCGTTGTCAAGTTTCCCATAGATTACGGTGCTGTCTTTCTGCAGCGGTTCTACTGGTGAAAGCAGTTGCCCGAACATGAATGCGGGGCAGACAACTGTCAGAATTAAAAGTGATAATAATTTTTTCATATTGCTGTAATTTGAAATTGCCGTTCAAGGCCGGCAAAGATACGAAAATTCCAATGTTTTTTTGGCATCATTATTGCGTTTGAATATATAAAAGATTTTGAACTAAATATTGTGATTATGAAACGTGTATTTTCAATTATGGCGGTTGCTCTCCTGTGTGTGATGAGTTCAAGTGCCTATGCCCAGAACGGGCAGGACGAAAAGCCGTACATAGAGGTTTCGGCAAGAAGCGAGAGACAGATAACACCTGATATCATCTATTTGGACATTACCATAAACGAGGATCAGGATAAGGGCAGGACTTCTGTTGAAGAGAAGGAAAAGCAGATGATTCTCATGCTTCAGGAACTCAAGATAGATGTGGAGAAGAACCTCATGGTCGATGATATGAGCAGCGACCTCAAGAAGTATTTCCTCAGAAAGGACAATATTCTGGCCTCAAAGTCGTATGTCTTGAAACTCAGTACGGCAGACCAGGTAGCGGCGGTGTTTGACGCTCTCAACAACATAGACATTCCAGACGTGAGATTTCAGAAGGTAGGCATTTCTCCCGAACTTGAGCGGCAGGTGAAGAACGAGCTTATGGTAGAGGCCATGAAAAAGGCTAAGGACAATGCGCAGACGCTGCTTGGAGCCATAGGAAATCAGTTGGGTGAGACACTTTATGTCAACTATTATGAGTCTTCGCAGTCTTACGGTTCAAGGCTGATGGTGCGCAATACAAAGGCTATGGCCGTAGCCGACGGTGTAATGGTTGAGGAGTCTTCCATTCCTTCACTGGAGGTAAGCAAGGTTACGATGAATGTCAACGTAAGTTGCAAGTTCGCGATAAAATAGTTCAGTTAAGTTTTTCAAAGACGGTGTGTCATAATTGCAAACTGCTGCGTTATTTTCGGAATTCGGGCTAAGTCATTTACTTCAGTAAACTCCTGTCGCCCTCATCCTCAATGCCTTGCATTTTGCTAATTCTTACACACCTTAAAGTGGCTGCATCAAAACATTCATTTTGACACAGCCCCTTTTTTTAATTTCAATGCCATGCTTGCCTTTACAGCATATTACATGCAAAGAATGAAGAGCTTGTGTTGCAGCAGACTATATTTTCATTATATTTGTTTCGTAATTAATATTCTGGAACTGTGGAAGTACAAATCTGACTGATACTGAAAAATATGATGAGTGGGGCTATAGGCTCTATAGATGCAATATCTGTGGTACTTTAAATGAGTGGTATCCTTTGGAAGGGGAAGGAGAATAAAATAGTGAGAATGAAATTATATATTGTCGCTTTTCTGTTACTGTTGCTTTCAGGTTGCAGCGGAAAAAATGAGACGGCATTTTTTCCTGTAATAGATATCGAAGCTGCTGCCGGGAACTGTAAGGAGGTAATGCTGAGCCGGTATTGCTCCAAAATAGAATACTTGCCGCTCGGCTCGGAGAATGAATTTCCAGTAGGGGAGAGGTTTTTTCTCTTTCCGCAGGCCGACGGATTTTACATAGGGGAAAGCTCCAATTCGAAATGTGCATATTTTGGAACTGACGGCAAACTCAAAAATACAATAGGTTCAAGAGGCAGGGCAAAAGGGGAATATATAAGCATATTGCATGCCGGAGCAGACAGATATGGCAATATGGTTATAAGCGATTTTGACAAACTGACACTTTACGATAAAAACGGAGAGTTAAAAGGTATTCTGGATTTGGGGTTAGTCAGGTCGAAAACAGAAGAAAATATACAGTTGTATGATTTTCTGCCGATAGGGGATTATTATGCCTTTTACGGTATGAATCCTGCAACAAGCAATGCCCAGACGGTTTTCGTAGACACTCTTGGCAATGTGGTGATGGTGTACAACCCCTATCCGGATGAAAAGGGCACGGCGTATGTTCCTATGTCTGGAAAAAGGAATACGGCTTCTGCATATCTGTATAAAGACTCATTGGTCGTGGCAGACAGTTATAGCGATACTCTTTTCAGGTTCGATCCGCAACTGAACAGAATCCCGGCATTTGCCGTCCATTACGGAAAATATAAAATGAAATCCGGGGCGGAGAGGGATGGAAGCATAACGGTTAACGCCCGTAATTCTATGGAGACAGAGAGTTTTGTCCTGTTGTCTTTAATATCGTGGGCAGACCTGCCGTTTATGGCTCCTGACAACAGAGTGACTTCGCTGGTATATGACAAGGCTACAGGGCAGGCAACAATATTGCCTTATAGCGAGGCAATGGAACAGTACTGTTTTACCAATGACATAGACGGAGGTGCTCCATTTGCCCCCGATGCCGTCTATGGAGATAAAATCTATCAGGTCATAGATGCGATTCATTTCATTGAACTGAGCAAAGAGTATGGTTCACCTGAAATGAAGGAAATTGCCAAAGGGCTTGATGAAAATTCAAACCCGGTACTGGTTGTCGCAACTCTTAAATAGAAGCAAGGCATAAACGGTGCAACATAAAGACAAGACAAACCGGTAGCCTCTGATACTGCCGGTTTGCCTTGCTCTTATGAGACGGCACTCCACGGGAGTGCTGCGGCTTTAGTCTGTAACCGTCTTTATTGCCTCTCTTATCTTTCCTTCGATCTCTGTGGCCAGTTCCGGGTTGTCTGAAAGAAGCTGCTTTACGGCATCACGCCCCTGTGCAAGTTTGCTTTCGCCATAACTGAACCAGCTTCCGCTTTTCTTGATTATGTCGAATTCCACTCCAAGATCTATAATTTCACCTATTCTTGAGATGCCCTCTCCAAAAAGAATGTCAAACTCGGCTTTTCTGAACGGAGGAGCCATCTTGTTCTTTACAACCTTTACGCGGGTTCTGTTTCCGGTTGCATCCTCTCCGTCTTTAAGCTGCGTTACCTTTCTTACGTCGAGCCTGATTGTAGCATAGAACTTGAGGGCGTTACCGCCGGTTGTGGTCTCGGGATTGCCGAACATTACGCCAATTTTGTCTCTGAGCTGGTTTATGAATATGCAGCAGGTATTGGTCTTGCTTATGTTGGCTGTGAGTTTTCTCAAAGCCTGGCTCATCAGGCGCGCCTGAAGCCCCATTTTTGAATCTCCCATCTCCCCCTCAATCTCAGCTTTTGGAGTGAGCGCTGCGACAGAGTCTATTACTATTATGTCTATTGCGCCGGAACGGATAAGGCTGTCTGCAATCTCCAATGCCTGCTCTCCGTTGTCTGGCTGTGAAATCAGAAGAGTATCTACATTTACTCCCAGTTTCTTTGCATAGGTCCTGTCAAAAGCATGCTCGGCATCTATGATGGCAGCTATGCCGCCGGTTTTCTGGGCTTCTGCTATTGCGTGGATTGCCAGAGTTGTCTTACCGCTGCTCTCCGGACCGTATATCTCAATTACCCTTCCTCTCGGGTATCCGCCTATACCCAGCGCGTGGTCAAGCGCAATCGAGCCTGAAGGTATTGTGGATGCCTCCCATTGAGGCTGGTCTCCCAGTTTCATTATTGTGCCCTTGCCAAAATCCTTTTCTATCTTGTCAAGGGTCGCTTGCAACGCCTTAAGTTTTTCGGCATTGTTCTTTTCTGCATCTACATTCTCTTTTGCCATAATACTCCCTCTTTTTTGTGTAGAAAAATACGGTGACAAATATACGCAGAAACCGAGAGCAGAGCAAAAATATTTGCCGCCCCATTTGGAGATATAAAAAACGAAGTGACAGATGTGAGAAGCCAGCGCGATGCAAACTTGTTTGCAGCGGCAGAGGCTTGCGGCATCTGCGGGTGCCGTAAGGCAACCGTATATCTCCAAATAGATACGGTCAGGCAACGTGGAGTGCTCTGCCGAGGCGCAACAGTATATGCGGCAAGCAGAGCGATGCCGAATATACGCAGAGATTCAGGCATCTGAACCGGAGCAAAACTCAAAATATCAACCGCAATTCATTGAAAAACTTTTCATTGTACGGATTCAGCAAGCATCCCCACCGGTTCAGATACGGCGGAAAAGGGAAGTATCTGAACCTTGCAGCAAGGCAGAATCCGGCAGTCAAACCGCTCACAACAAGCGCATTGCAGGACTTTTGGCGACTACACCCATGGTTCAGATCCCAGCGGAATTTGGAATGCCACAGAATGCAAATACGCCATGGAAGCACTTCTGGCAGGGGTATCTACCAAACACGCAACAGAACAGCCCAGGCATCTGAACCGGAATAAACCCGAAAAATTCACTGCAACTTATTGAGAGACTTTCTGTTGTGTGGTTTCAACAAAC
>JADINB010000037.1 GCA_017694275.1 Candidatus Egerieousia excrementavium
GTTGGTTAGAGCACCACACTGATAATGTGGGGGTCCGCGGTTCAAGTCCGCGCGGGACTACAAGTTCTTTTTCATAAAAAGATTTGGGGGACTAGCTCAGTTGGCTAGAGCACCTGCTTTGCAAGCAGGGGGTCAAGGGTTCGACTCCCTTGTTCTCCACCAAAAGTAGAAAAAGGGTTTTCATAATACTTGGTAAGTTGTTTTGTATATATTGCAACTTAAAATTAATCTGGAGCTGAAGAAATTCAGCTCTTTTTTTTATATTTACCTTTTCTTACGCGCAAATTCTGTAAATGTCAAATATAAGAAAATCAAGTATTATGGAGTCGTTAGAACAATTCAGGGAATATTATTGCAATGTCTTGAAGGAGATCTCATCCGAGTCGTATTTCGGAAGAAGCGCCTATGGAAACGGAGACATCAAGGCTGCAAAATATATTATAGACAGGCTGGTTGAAAACGGAGCGGAACCGTTGAGGAATGAGATGGCAGACAGAGCCGGAAGGCCGGCTTATCCGGAGTACAAATCTGCAGTCATCCCCGGTGGAGAAGGCAGGTGGAACGGTGAACCGGCGTATTACAAGGATTTCCTGCAGCATTTCGAGTATCCTATGAACGTGATGCGTGGGAGTATGGAACTGTCGGTAGACGGAAAGGAATACCGCCCTACGTTCGATTTTGTGGTAAAGGAGTTTTCTCCTTCATGCAAAGGTGAATTCAGGATTCATTATCTGGATGAGCGGTATTATTCTCCAGATATTTTCTGCAACTATCTAAGCAGCGGAGAATTCAGGGACTCCTTTGTGGTTCTTGACTGGAAACTTTTCTGGGAGAAGCTTCCTTCGGAATCGTGGCTTGAGCGCTATTTCCCCTATCTGGAGCCTCTGGAAAACATTGGCGGCATAATTCTGAAAGATTCAAAACCTGAGCAGTTCCCCTATTTCAAGGCCCGTTCATATAAGGTCCTTAATATGCCGGTACTGGTTGTAAACAGCACCTTTCCCGACAATGCCGTATCTCTCTGCATAAATATTGAAAGCCAGATGATAGAGCATAAAGACGGGCACAATATACTGGCTGTAATAAAAGGTTCCGTCAACCCTGAAAAATATACATTTTTCGTAGCCCATTACGACCATCTTGGGCTGATGGGAGCAGGTAATGTTTATCCGGGTGCAAACGACAACGGCTCAGGAACTGCAATGCTGCTTGCCCTGTCGCATTATTATTCAAAACACAAGCCGACAAATTCTGTTGTCTTCTTTTTCCCCGACGCTGAAGAGTCAAACCTCTTGGGATCGTTTTATTATGTTGAAAATCCGTATGTTCCGCTTGATAAGACAGTGACTGTGATAGATGTGGATATGGTTGCAGATACCGGAAACAGGCTTTCATGCCAGGTGGGCGACGGAAAGGATTCCACAAGGAATGTCCTGGAAGAATTTAAAGTGTGCAATTCAGGGATTTCCTCTCCTTTCGAAGAAATTCTCAGGGAAGAGTTGAACGACAACAGCGACCATTATCCTTTTGTGCTGAAGGGGGTGCCCGCCATTTATCTGGAGATTGTAGGCGATTGCTACAGACATTACCACACTCCCCGCGACAGCTACGGCAACAGTTCAGATTCAAACATAGAGCGTCTGCTGGAGCTGGTCGTTTCGTTTGCCGGCTAATATGTTATAGGTAAATTTAAAATTAATTGCTAAATTTGCGAAATACCTATCGGAAAATCAATAAATAAAAAATAAATTATATGTCAGCAAAGATTAACTGTTTTATTCCGTTTCAAGACAAGGACCAAGTGAAAGAGACGGTCCGGAATTTAAAGTCAAGTGAGTTGGTTTCCAAAATATACCTGTTGGCACAGACCGGTGCGGATGCTGAATTTGAAGGATGCTCCGTTCTGCAGGTAGATTCTCTCAACAGTACTGAAACCATAAAGGCCATCGCTCAGAAAGCCGATGCCGAATACTCGATGATTTATACCAAATATACTACATTGGAACTGGGCTATTTCGCTCTGGAAAGATTTGTCCGGATTGCTGAAGACAGCGGTGCATCAATGCTTTATGCAGATTATTATCAGATTGTCAACGGCAAGAAAAGTGCGGCCCCGGTTATAGACTATCAGTTCGGCTCGCTCAGGGATGACTTCAATTTCGGTTCTCTCCTCTTTTACAATAGCAGGGCCCTGAGGTGCGGTGCAGAGAGAATGAAGCAGGACTACAAGTTTGCCGGACTTTACGATTTGCGTCTGAAGGTTTCACAGAAAGGCGCTCTGGTTCATATAAACGAGTATCTTTATTCGGAAATCGAACTCGACAACCGCAAGTCAGGTGAAAAGATATTCGACTATGTAGACCCGAAGAACCGCGGGGTCCAGATAGAAATGGAACAGGCATGTACCGAGCATCTCAAGGAGATAGGCGGTTACCTCGAGCCAAAGTTCAAACATATAGAGTTTAATGAGAACAACTTTGAATATGAGGCATCTGTAATTATACCCGTGTTCAACAGGATAAGGACCATAAGGGATGCAATAAAATCTGTACTGTCACAGCAGGCAGACTTCAAGTTCAACCTGATAGTCATTGACAACCACTCTACAGACGGTACTACTGCGGCAATAGATGAATTCAGTTCTGACAAGAGGCTGATTCACCTGATACCCGAGCGCAATGATCTGGGCATAGGCGGATGCTGGAACCTTGGCGTTCACCATCCCAGTTGCGGAAAATTTGCGGTGCAGCTGGATTCAGACGACGTATATTCAGGTCCGGACACGCTGCAGAAGATAGTGAATGCTTTTTATGAGCAGAATTGCGCCATGGTTGTAGGAACTTATATGATGACCAATTTCAACATGGAGATGATTGCTCCGGGCATAATTGACCATAAGGAGTGGACTCCGGAAAACGGAAGGAATAATGCTTTGAGAATAAATGGGTTGGGCGCTCCCCGCGCATTTTATACTCCGGTGCTTCGCGAAATAAAGGTTCCCAATACAAGTTACGGGGAGGATTATGCGCTTGGCCTTAAGTTTTCGAGGGTTTACCAGATAGGCAGGATATACGATGTCCTGTACAATTGCCGCCGTTGGGACGACAATTCTGATGCTTCTCTGGATATAGTGAAAATGAACAATCACAACCTGTATAAAGACAGAATAAGAACCTGGGAATTGCAGGCCCGTGTTGCATTAAACAAAAAGTAATGGCGGGAATGGGGTTATCTAATGAAGTTGTCTACGGCTTGTTTGAGAGACAACTTGCAGTATGGGAGCAGGCCAAGGAGAACTATGAGGCGTTGAGCCATGTGGCGGTCAAGAATTTCAAACTGGGCGACGTACCTGTAAAGGTGCAGTTCAATCCGGCAAGAATAGTGTCATCAGCAGCTAAGGTAGATGTAAAGAGCATCAAGGAACGCAAGTGTTTCCTTTGCGGTGCAAACCGCCCTCAGATTCAGGAAGGCATTCCGTTTCATGGAAAAAGAAGGGAATATACTGTGCTTGTAAATCCGTTCCCTATTTTCCCACGACACCTTACCATTCCTGATGTGGAACATGTAGACCAGGTTATAGGTTGCGATGGAGAGCGGTTTGAAGACATGCTTTCTCTTGCCGAACTCCTGGATGATTTCCTGATTTTTTACAACGGTCCCAAATGCGGGGCATCTGCTCCAGACCACATGCATTTCCAGGGCGGCAACAAAGGATTTCTGCCGCTGGAGTATGATTACGGCATATTGAAGAAAAGGCTTATTCATTCATGTTGCGGAGCTTCTGTATATACGGTTGAGAATTACCTTAAAAGTGTTGTCGCAATTGAGGCCGACAACAAAGAGGCAGCCGTAAATGTATTTAAAAGGATATATAACTCTCTTGTAATAAAGGATGGAGAGAAAGAACCCATGCTCAATATACTTGCATGGTCTGTGGGAAAGGGAGAAGAAAGAAAGTATGTTTCCATAATTTTTATGAGAGACAAGCACAGGCCTTCGCATTATTTTGCAGAGGGCGATGCCAATATTCTGCTCAGCCCGGCATCTGTAGACATGGGTGGTGTCTTCATAACCCCGCTGGAAAAGGATTTTGCAAAAATAAGTGAGAAGAATCTTGTGGAGATAACAGATGAGGTTGAGATAGACGATGATCTTTTCTGCGCTATTGAAAATGCAATCAAGCCTCAGCCTGAGGTAAATGTGGGTATAGTTTACGGTGAGCAGAAGATAGATTTCGAATTCAATTCTCCATACAGGGTCTCTGCGTTGCTGGAAAACGAACCGCTTACTGTTGCCGGAGTGCAGAGTGTCACTCTCGAAAACGGGAAAATCCTGTGGAACGGTTGCGAATATGACCAGTTGCTGTTCAGCCCCGACGGGCTGGGCACTTTCTGGCTCAGGAACGTTACAATAGGGGTGAATTTCCACTGGGAGAGAAAGGAAGACCAGAAATTCGAAGGCAAACTCAAGTTCATTGTGGAAAACGGTGCTCTTACTGCCATAAACATAATAGGTGTTGAAGATTATCTTACAAGTGTAATATCCAGCGAGATGAGTGCTACGGCAAGTGAAAACCTGCTGAAGGCCCATGCCGTGATATCGCGCAGCTGGCTGCTTGCCCAGATAGAGAAGAACAAGGAGATAATGGCAGACAAAAAAGAGTACAGCGCCAGTATCAGGACAGAAGACGAACTTATAAGGTGGTACGACCGGGAAGACCATGTGAACTTTGACGTGTGCGCCGATGACCATTGCCAGCGTTATCAGGGTCTTACGAGAGCTTCTACAAGAAAGGTCAGAAATGCCATCGCACAGACTTGGGGCGAAGTGCTTGCATACAATGGTAAGATATGTGATGCCCGTTTCTCCAAATGTTGCGGCGGGGCTGTGGAAGAGTTCCAGCACTGCTGGGAACCTGTGAAACACGGCTATCTTGTTAAGTTGAGAGACAGTGAAAACCCATCCGACATTCCTGACCTTACAATAGAGGAGAATGCCCGCAAGTGGATTATGGAATCGCCGGAAGCATTCTGCAATACGACTGACAAGAATATTCTCAGTCAGGTGCTGAACAGTTATGATCAGGAGACTGTCAATTTCTACAGGTGGAAAGTGGAATATGACAAGAAGGAACTGAGTGAACTGATTCTCAAGCGTGGCGGTGTGGATTACGGTGAAATCCTGGATCTTGTGCCGGTAGAGAGAGGTACGAGCGGCCGTCTTGTAAAATTGAAGATAGTCGGGACAAAGAAAACCATGACAATTGGCAAGGAACTGGAGATTCGCAGGACTCTCTCCACATCTCATCTCTACAGTTCTGCATTCGTGGTGGAAAAGAAAGGTGATAAGTTCATACTTCATGGAGCAGGCTGGGGGCATGGTGTAGGTCTTTGCCAGATAGGTGCCGCCGTCATGGGTGAAAAAGGCTATGGATATGAGCAGATACTGCTCCACTATTTTGTGGGCGCCTCTGTAGAAAAACGTTACTAAGTGGAAATTCAAAACAGATTGATATGAGTTCAAAAGTTAAGTCTCCGTGGGCATGGGTGCCGACCCTCTATTTTGCCCAAGGTATTCCCTATTTCATCGTAAATAACATATCTGTAATGATGTTTACCAAAATGGGCGTCCCGAACGGAGATATGGCAATGTTTACCAGTTTGCTGTATCTTCCCTGGTTTATCAAACCGTTCTGGAGCCCGTTCGTAGATATAATCAAGACGAAAAGGTGGTGGACGATAACAATGCAGATGGTCATGTCTGCGGCGTTGATTCTTTTGTTTGCCACAATGCCGAAACCTTCGCCTGAGATCATTGCTTCGGGAGAGACTCCCATAAGCATGTTTACCATAACGCTTGTGCTCTTCCTTATTACGGCATTTGCCTCTGCAACTCATGATATTGCGGCAGACGGTTTCTATATGATTGCCCTTTCGCAAAGCAATCAGGCGGCATTCGTGGGTATCAGGAGTACGTTTTACAGGCTGGCTTCGATTTTCGGACAAGGCGTGCTTGTAGCCATTGCAGGTGCTATAGAACTCAAGAGCGGGAACATTCCGCGGTCATGGTCGCTTACAATGCTTATTTCAGCAGTAATGTTCAGTGCAGTGACATTGTACCATACATTCATAATCCCCAAGCCAGCAGCCGACAAGTCTACCCTTGAAGGCGAAGTCAAGACAGGAGGCGCCATCTTCAGGGAGTTTGCCCGTTCTTTTGTCACATACTTCAAGAAACCATATGTGTGGATAGCTATTGTTTTCAT
>JADINB010000038.1 GCA_017694275.1 Candidatus Egerieousia excrementavium
CAGACTTACCGCCCACATTGTTACAAGTACCGCTACGGCTGCCCTTGCAACGCCTGCAAGCGGATATCCGGCAGGGTATGCAGCCTGGTAAAGGGTTATGAATCCCGTAACCTTCATCAGAGGGACAATAAAGGAGTCGAACGCTATGTAGCTCATGAGCGGATTCATGCCTGCACCGGAAAATATCTTTACAAAAATGCTTGTGGGGATATATTTGCAGACATAGTCGCTGAATATGAGCAGCAGTATGCTGATTGAACATGTCGCAAAACAGTAGGCAATGGTGCAGGGAACCTTTGTCATTCCTTCAAGTGGAACCATTGCGGTTCCGCAGATTAGCAGAATGGCTGCCGGATAAAGGAATTCTGCATATTGAGGCAGTCTTCTGAATGCAATGTAAAGGAGGAGCGCAAATACCGCCATTGAAACCGATATTATGAGAATTGCGCTGAGGTTCATGTAGAATGCGTAGCAGAGCCAGATGACAAACAGCAGTATCAGGGGAAAGAAGAGATGGATGATCTTACCCTGTATGCTGCCATATATGTTCCCTTGACGGATTCGTTCATACAGAATGTCGCCTATGCCGGTTGCAGGTATGAGCAGCAGCAGGAAGTAAAAGTATTCCATGTTGAACCACCATCTTATGTCGGGATTGGCGTATGTGGCTGCAGGCCATCCGAGTTCCTTTGTTATATAGGTGAAAAGAAAGAGCAGCAGGTATATGTTTATGCGCATCTTGCGGTTATTCCGTGTAAAGTACCAGATAAGCGATCCGAAAAGATACAGGAATGCAAGCAGGAAAATGATTATCCCGCGCCTTTGTACTGAAATTGTTTCACCGAACCAGAAATGGCCGGCAAGTATGATGAGTATTACGGCGGCAAGGCCGGCAATTCTTACCGGCAGTGTCTTTTTCCTTTTCAATACCATGTAGAGCGGGAAAAAGGCCATGAAGCCGAGAATGGTAAATATTTGCGGCCATATTCCCTCCGCAGTGTTGAAGTTCAGCAGCACATACGCGTAGGAGAAGAACCAGAGCATGAAAAAACGCTCTGCAGTACTTTTAAGATACTCTCCAGTTGTAATGCCTTTTTCTATTTTCGAGCGGCCCGACAGTGGAATGGCTGCACCCATGCAGAAGATGAAGACAGGGAATACCAGGTCTACCCAGCTTATTCCTGTAATGCCGGTATTCAGTTCGTGTGCCGGAGGCGGATTCTGAATATGATACATCCAGCGCGGAAGCACGCCGTAGGGTATAATCGCGCTGAAGACCATTCCGAAAATAGTAAGTCCTCGCAGAAAATCTAAGGAAAGGTATCTCTGTTTCATTTTAAATTATATGTATGTGTGTGGTTGGAATGTCCGTTATCTGAATTCGGAAATTATCTCTCTGGCCTTTTCTACCTTTTGTTCTAAAAGTTCCGTTGTCGTGGCCTCTGCAATAAAGCGCAGGTATGGTTCGGTATTGGATGGGCGGATATTGAACCACCACTGCCTGAATTCTACCCTGTACCCGTCGAAATCCATAAAGGCAGTGGGCTGCTCCTCGTTTTTAAAATAGTTGCATACTGCCTCCATGGCCTGCTCTTTCTGCTCTATCCTGAAGTTTATTTCTCCGGAGTTCCTGTATTTTTCGATTTTGGCAATGGCCTGAGACAATTTTATTCCGTCTGCCTTGAGGCGTGAAACGATTCCGAGAATGATAAGAGAGGCCATGATGCCGCTGTCTGAGTAGAAAAAGTCTCTGAAATAGTAGTGTCCGGCCAGTTCCCCGCCGTAAATTCCCTCTATTTCACGCAGCTTGCGGGCTGCAAAGGCACGGCCCACCTTCCATGTCTCCATTTTCGCCCCCATGGGTTCAAGGTACTCTCCAACAGCCTTTGAACTTCTTATGTCCTGCAGTACCTTTCCCCTGAGCCCTTTTTCTTCGAGCCAATAATGGCCCATGAGGGCAATCATGAGGTCTGGAGAGATAAAGCGGCCAGTTTCGTCGGTAAACATGACACGGTCTGCATCGCCGTCATAGATGACTCCAATGTCGCATTTCTGCTGGATGACAAGCTCCTGGAGCTTCACTATGTTTGCGGCTACGAGCGGGTTGGGGTCATGCCCGGGGAACGTGCCGTCGATTGTATCGAATATGTAGGAAATCTCTCCGCCTGCCTGTTTCATTATATCCTTTATTACAAGAGCTGCCATTCCATTTGAGAGGTCCATTCCTATCTTGAGGGATGAGCAGTCTTTCAGATACTTCATCTGAAAGGCAATATATCCGGCTCTGATATCCAGAAACTCCACATTGCCTTTCTGCTTCTCTTTCCTGCATTCCTTTCCGCTCTTTATCCACTCTTCAATGAGACCGAGGCCATTCTCCTTCCCCACAGGAAGTGCGTTGGAGGTCGAGACTTTCATGCCGTTATATTCCTTCGGGTTATGTGAGGCCGTTATCTGGACAGAGGCCTTGAACCCGTATGAAGCTGTGGCATAATAGACCATGGGCGTAGTAGCCAGGCCTATGTCTGTCACGCTTGCTCCTGCATCCGTGATGCCTTCCACCAGGGCATCCCTTATCTGAGGCGAGGAGAGGCGCGCATCTCTCCCCACAAGCACCTTGTCTGTTTCCAGCAGGTGCGGAAGGAAGAATCCTACCTTGTAGGCGGTCTCCCTGTCGAAATCTACATTGTAGATTCCGCGTATGTCATAGGCGTGAAATGCTCCCATCTCTATCTCTATTTCTGTACTGTTTTATAGTGTGTGCTTACCTTTCCGGCAGCCATCCTGTTCAGTTTGGACTGAAGGATCTTTTTTCTTATCTGGGAGACGCGGTCTGTAAAGAGATGCCCGTCGAGATGGTCAAGTTCATGCTGCACCATCCTGCATCCGAACCCGTTGAATTCTTCTTCCACCTCTTCATATTTCTCATTGAGGTATCTGACCTTGATCTGCCTGGGGCGTACCACGTCTGCATGTATGTTGGGAACGCTGAGGCATCCTTCGGAATATTCAGCTGTCTCTTTGCTTTCAAAGGTGATTTCAGGATTTATCATCACTCTCTTGAACCCTTTGAGTTCGGGCATGTCTTCTGCCAGGTCTTCGCCGTCTACAATCACTATGCGCAGTGATTTTCCCACCTGGGGAGCGGCAATGCCGACACCGTCGGCATGCTTCATGGTCTGGTACATGTCTTCTATGAGGGTCTGGAGCCCTTCTTCTTTTTCTATGTCGACCTCCATGGCCCTTTCTCTCAGCACATGAGAGCCGTATATATAAATAGGTAGTATCATGTTATAAACTTTTTGGTTGTTCTTCTTGTCTGGTCCTGTCCAGGTATGTCTGCAGGATGAGCGCGGCGCTCACTTTGTCTACAGCACCCTTTTCCCGCCTTTCAGATTTCCTGACCCCTCCCTCTATCATGGCCATCATTGCCATCCTGGAGGTAAAGCGCTCGTCTTCCAGCGTAACGGGGATTTGAGGAAAATGTTTTGCGAGCAGTTTCAAAAAAACGTCTACGTCTCTTGCTGCCTCGGCCGGGCGGTTGTTCAGATTCATGGGATAGCCTACGACAAACCTTTCCACGTTCTCTTTGGCGGTATAACTTTTGAGATATTCGATTATCTTTGCAGAATGAACGGTTTCCAGTGCCGATGCAAAAATGCGCAGAGGATCGCTTACTGCAATTCCGACCCGTTTTCGGCCGTAATCTATTCCGATAATTCTGTTCATGGTGCAAATTTAGTTATTTAAATATATATGGCTAAAAAAAGCAAAGGCAAAAATAAAATCAGGCTCAACCGCCGTTTCAGGATTTCTATTTTCAGCGACGGGACTCATGAGAAGTTATATACGTTCCGGTGCAACGGGCTTGCATTTGTGATAAAGACTGCCTGCGCGGCAGTGGCGTTGCTTGCGGCAGTCACGTTGCTTTTTTTTTATACTCCTCTCAGGGAGGCAATACCGGGCTATCCTACCGCGCAGACCAGGCGTGACATTGTAAGGAATGCGCTTCTTGCAGATTCATTGCAGAATGAAATCAATATATGGAGGCTTCAGTTTGCCAATATCCAGAGAATCGTAAGCGGAGAGGCTCCAATGGCCATAGACAGCATCCTTGCTTTGCCCCAGCTTAACGATTCACTGCTCAGACTTACAGAAGCCATGGCTAAAGACGATTCACTGCTCAGAGAAACGGTCAGGCGTGAAGACAGGTTGGGAGAGTCGCTCAAGCAGACAAAGATTGAGCAGATAGAGGGGCTGCACTTCTTTCCTCCCGTGCGGGGTATGATTACGCAGGAGTTCAACCCTGCAGTAAGCCATCCTTATGTGGATATTGCGGCGGCAGAGAACAGCGTGGTGTCTGCCACGCTCGATGGAACGGTCATAAGTGCCTATTATGACAGGGATGCGGGTTATGTAATTCATATCCAGCATGACAATAACCTGGTTTCAATATACAAGCATAATGCGAAACTCATAAAGGAGACCGGCGATAAAGTCTCTGCCGGCACACCTATTTCACTTGTAGGCAATACGGGAAGGCTCAGCACGGCGCCGCATCTGCACTTTGAGTTGTGGTACAGGGGAGAACCTGTGAATCCCGCCGAATATATCAATTTTTAGCATGAAGCGGAAGATAGCAATATTGGGCTCGACCGGCTCTATTGGAGTCCAGACTCTTGACGTGGTGGAGCAGCATCGCGACATGTTCGAAGTGGAACTTCTTACTGCTAACAATAATGTGGAGCTGCTTGCAGCCCAGGCCAGGAAGTTCAACCCCAACAGTGTGGTAATATGCAACGGAGAACATTACGGAGCCCTTTCAAGCCTTTTGAAAGATGAAGATACCAAAGTGTTTGCCGGGATAGATTCTGTTGTCGGGCTGGTGAAGATTCTGAATGCCGATATTGTAGTGGCGGCCATGGTCGGGTTTAGCGGACTGCTCCCCACAATGGAAGCCATTAAGAGCGGAAAGGCTGTCGCACTTGCCAACAAGGAGACTCTTGTTGCAGCAGGAGCATTGGTCACAAAGGCGGCAAAAGAGAACAAGGTGCCAATCCTGCCTGTTGACTCAGAGCATTCTGCCATATTCCAGTCTTTGCAGGGAGAGAAGGCTACGGTTGAAAAGCTGATACTTACGGCATCTGGCGGGCCATTCAGAAATGCAGGAAAAGATGAGATTTACAATGCAACAAGAGAGCAGGCCCTGAAACATCCGAACTGGAATATGGGAGCAAAGGTTACCATAGATTCTGCAAGCATGATGAACAAAGGGCTTGAAATGATAGAGGCGTCATGGCTGTTCGGAGTGCCTGCAGAGCAGATAGACATAGTGGTTCATCCGCAATCCATAATACATTCCATGGTCCAGTTTTCAGACGGTTCAGTCAAGGCGCAGATGGGAATGCCAGACATGCGTGTTCCCATACAGTATGCACTGTCGTATCCTTACAGACTGGACTTGAATACCCCCCGTGTAGATTTTCCCAAACTGGGGGAACTTACATTTCAGGCTCCCGACATGGAGCGTTTTCCCGCGCTCTCCCTTGCATTCGAAGCCCACAGGGCAGGAGGCAACATGGCTTGCATAATGAACGGAGCCAACGAAGCTGCTGTAAATGCCTTTTTAAAAGGCAGGATTCTCTTTGGAAAAATACCGGAAATCATTGAAAAGTGCATGGAAAAATGCTCATTTGTAAAAAATCCCTCTCTGGAGGATATTTTTGAGACGCATAGGCAGGCGGTGTGCACAGCGCAAGACTTTTGCCGTTGATAATCTTGCAAGATGCTGGTATCGTGTGTGTAATCGCAGGCTGTGCAAGATTTAAAATGCGGCATGGTGCAGAATCTTGCTTATATTTGCATTGAGATTTTTATATTAAGATGGATATTGTCGTTAAGATAGCGCAGCTTATATTGGCGTTAAGCATATTGGTTTTTATTCACGAACTGGGCCACTTTCTTTTTGCCCGCCTGTTCAAGATAAGGGTCGACAAGTTTTATCTCTTTTTCGATTGGGGATGGCGTATTTTCAAGTTCAAGCCTAAGAACAGCGATACAGAGTATGGGATTGGCTGGCTGCCGCTCGGAGGGTATTGCAAGATTGCAGGGATGGTAGATGAATCGATGGACACAGACTCGCTCAAAAAAGAGCCGCAGCCGTGGGAGTTCCGCAGCAAGCCTGCATGGCAGAGGTTTCTTGTAATCTTTGGCGGAGTCTTTTTCAATATACTGCTTGCGATAGCCGTTTACAGTGCGGTCCTTTTTACATGGGGCGAGGAGTATGTGAAAAACAGCGACGTTACAACCGGTGTGGCGGTAAACAGGCTGGCCTATGACATGGGATTCCGCGATGGCGACAGAATACTCGCTTTCGACGGGGAGTATGTCGAGGATTTTGCGGATCTGCAGATTTCGCTTATCAGAAACCAGGCCAAATATGCAACCGTTGTAAGAGGAGGTGATACCATTACGGTAAATATAGATCCTGTCTTTTTGCCTGCAGTTTTGCAGAGCAGGGAACTGATATTCAACTTCGGTATTCCGGCCGTTGTCTCTGCCGTTCCGGAAAATTCCATAAATTCCGGTTCCGGTCTGCAGAAAGGCGACAGAATAGTCTCTCTGAACGGTTCTCCGATTGCTACGTTTAGCGGGCTCGTGATGCGTCTTGCAGAATGCAAGGGCGACAGTGTAAAGGTTACCGTTGAGCGCGGCGGAGAGGAACTGTCGTTGCCGCTGGCCTTGAATGCAGAGAAAAAGATAATGGTTGAATTCAACGCTTCATTGCAGGATTATTATAAAATAACCCAGAAGGAGTATTCGCTGCCCGGTGCATTGGCTGCCGGATTCAATACTACGTTCAAGACAGTTGCAAATTACTGGAAGGAACTGAAACTTATAGTCTCTCCAAAAACCGAGGCATACAAGTCTGTGGGAAGTTTCATTACGATAGGCTCAATCTTTCCCGGCAGCTGGAACTGGGAGATATTCTGGAATCTTACGGCTTTCCTCTCGGTGATGCTTGCGGTCATAAATATCCTGCCTATTCCGGCTCTTGACGGAGGACATCTGCTGTTTACGGTGTATGAGATGGTTACAGGCCGCAAGCCGAGCGACAAATTTCTTATCGCAGCGCAGACGGTAGGCATGTTCCTGCTTTTTGCAATCATGATACTGGCTTTCGGAAACGATATCGTAAGACTGTTTAATTAAATAAACATATTATATGAAAAGGAGTTATCTTAATATTGTACTTGTCATTCTTGCGTCGATGTTGTTGTTGGGCTGTTCGGGAAAAGGAGTAAACCTGAAGCAGAATGTAAGCGGTAAGGCCGGAGAGATAATAGTCGTTGCCAACAAGGCGCAATGGGAGAGCGAGCCAGGTGCGGAACTCAGAAAACTTCTGGCATCGGACTATCCGCTGCTTCCGCAAAGAGAGGTGGCGTTCAATCTTATAAACATACCTGAAAATGCCTTTAACAACATATTCCAGATTCACAGGAATATAGTGATATTGCAGGTGGGAGATGCCTTTCCAAAAGCAGATATGAGCATCAGGGAAGACGTGTGGTCTACTCCACAAACGGTTCTCTCCATTAACGCACCTACAAACGAGGCTGCAGATTCGCTGATAGCCTCAAAGGGCGAGGTTATATTCAATCTTTTCGAGCAGGCGGAGCGCAACAGAATAATACGGGCTTCGAAACGTTATGAAGAGCGCAGTCTGCGGATGCTCGTGTCTGACATGTTTGGAGGTTCGCCATATTTTCCTACGGGCTACTCACTTAAGAAAAGAACCAAGGACTTTGTCTGGATTTCATATGAGACGACCTATACCAATCAGGGTATTTTCGTATACAGCGTGCCTTTCCGCGACTCTACATCTCTCACTCTGGACTCGCTCATAGCGGCAAGAAACAATGTGCTTGAGATGAATGTGCCTGGAATGTTCGAGGGAAGCTATATGACAACAAGTATTGTAGAAGGCAAGGAACCGGTCTTGAAGTGGATGAAATACAAAGGGAGGACATTTGGAGAACTCAGAGGCTTGTGGGAGGTCCAGAACGACTATATGGGCGGCCCGTTCATAGATCATATCTTTTACGACAAGTCTGGAAAGAATCTCATATTTCTTGAATGCTTCGTCTATGCACCCAGGTATGACAAAAGAAACTACCTGCGGCAGGTAGAGTCTATTATCTACTCCTTTGAGTGGGAAGAAGATTTTAGCAGGTAATTATTTTTGCAGGAAAAAAAAATATTTTTACCTTTGCAGTCCCGAACGCGGAATGGGTTATTTTCATGACTTTTGAGGTTCGGGAATTGTCCCGGTGAGTTCGTCTAACGGTTAGGACTCAAGATTTTCATTCTTGCAATAGGGGTTCGATTCCCCTACTCACTACGAAAAATATTAAAAATCAAGTACAATGGCAAATCATGCATCAGCAGACAAGCGTGCCCGCCAGAATGCGAAACGCAGGCTGCACAATCGTTATTATGTAAAGACTACCCGCAATGCAATCAAGGCTTTGCGAAATACTACAGACAAGAGTGCCGCAGTGGCATTGCTTCCTAAAATCTATGCAATGGTAGACAAACTTGCAAAGAAGAATATCATTCACAAGAACAAGGCAGCAAACCTCAAGAGCGGAATGGCTGTTTACGTAAACAAATTGGCATAAGGGTACAAGTCATTCATGCAATATAGAGAGGACCGGAATAACCGGCCTCTCTTTTTTTTTGGAATGACAAAGGCTTTCTGGGTGCGTAAACCGGCAGCTTTTTACGATTTTACACACTCTTTTTCCAAAGATTCCCTAACGTTGCACGGTAAGGATTTGCGAGGTTTGGCGTATGAGAAATAATGAAAACCGGCCGCAGATACAGAGGCGGCCTTCAATACAGGAGTGGGAGAGTGTGGAGCGTCCAAGAGAGAAGTTTCTTATGAAAGGGGCAGGTGCATTGAGCAATGCAGAACTGCTGGCAATACTTATAGGCTCGGGATATGCCGGTGAAAATGCGGTGGAACTCTCCAGAAGAATATTGCGTGCCTCGGGCAACAGCCTGTCGGCGTTAAGAAAACTGGATTTTGAAAATTTCAGAAAATTCAAGGGGATAGGGCCAGGAAAAGCGCTCTCCATAATGGCGGCATTTGAACTGGCCAGGAGAATGGAGTCGGAGCCGGCGGAGCGGCAGGCACAGATCTACTCTTCGGAGCATGCAGCAAAGGCTATCGCCCCGTTTCTCAGAGATCTGGGCCATGAAGAGTGTTGGGTGCTTTATCTGAACAGAAACAACCATCTTATAGGCAAGGAGCGGATAAGTTCCGGCGGAGTAAGTGCAACTGTCATAGATTCGCGTATGATTTTGAAGGGGGCCATGAACAGGCTGGCCAGCGGAATAATTCTTGTACACAACCATCCTTCGGGGAACGCTTTTCCTGGAAACGAAGACAGAATACAGACGCAACGGCTCAAAAAATCGGCAGAGATCTGTGAGGTGGAACTGATAGACCATATAATAGTTGCAGGAACCGGGTATTTCAGTTTTTTGGATGAAGGATTGTTGTAATTTCAATAAAAATAATTAACTTTAAATGATTTTGCATGAAAACGGCTAAATATAAAACTTGAAATATATGAAAATTATAAATCTCGGAGAACAAAATTCCCTTCTCAATACCTTTGTCGCGCAAATCAGGGACAAGGCCATTCAGAAAGACAGTATGCGTTTCAGGAAAAATCTTGAACGGATAGGGGAGATTTTTGCCTATGAGATTAGCAAGACCCTAAACTACGGAGAGAAAGATGTTGTCACGCCTTTGGGAATCGCAAAATGCAGTCTGTTTACCGATACACTTGTAATCGCTTCAATACTCAGGGCCGGGCTGCCGCTGCATACGGGGTTGCTGAACTTTTTCGATGCTGCGCAGAACGCATTTGTCGCAGCCTATCGCAAATATGGAAAAGACAACAAGTTTACAATACAGTTCGAATATGCAAGTTCTCCCGCTCTTGACGGGAAAGTACTGATACTGGCAGATCCGATGCTTGCAACCGGTTCTTCTCTGGTACTGGCTTACCAGAGGCTTGTACAGTCTGGAGAGCCTCTGCATACTCACATAGTCTCTCCCATTGCCAGCGAGCAAAGTCTGGGCTATCTTTCAAAGCAACTGCCTCACAAAAAGGTTACATTGTGGGTAGCGGCCGTAGACGAGGAACTTACGAACAAGTCTTATATTGTCCCCGGGCTGGGGGATGCGGGTGATCTGGCTTACGGAACCAAACTGTAGACCTTTTCTCCCCCTATATATGTCGCAACAACCTTTATTGAGGGTATTTCCTTTTCCGGTGCGGTCATAAGGTCTTTGTCGGTGACGGTGAAGTCTGCGTATTTTCCAGCTTCGATGCTGCCTTTTATCTGCTCTTCCTTAGTGGATTTCGCTGCCCATATTGTCATTGAGCGCAGCGCTTCCTCCTTTGTGAGGCTGTTTTCCATTTGAAAGCCTCCTTCCGGAACAAAATCGAGATTTTTTCTGTAAACGGCGGCAAAGAAAGTGTAGACAGGGTTGCATGACTCAATGGGCGCATCTGTGCCTGAAGGAATCCAGCCCGACTGGCCGAGCAGTTCTTTGTATGCGTATGCGTTTTTGATACGTTCTCCAAGGCGTTCGCCTGCCCAAAGCATGTCTGAGGTGCAGTGGGTCGGCTGAACAGAGGGGATAATGGAGAATTGCCCGAATTTTGCAAGGTCTTCCTTTTCCACTATCTGGGCGTGTTCTATTCTCCAGGCCAAATCGTTCTTGCCTTTGAGTATTTCTCCATATATATCCAGCGCCTCCCTGTTGGCCCTGTCGCCTATGCAATGTGTTGCAACTCTAAAACCATGGTCGTATGCCCATTGGCATTGCGCCCTGAAACTGTCAAGGCTCTCCATGGAGATACCGCAATTGCCTTTGTCGTCTGAATAGTCTTTCAAGAGCAGCGCTCCGCGTGAGCCGAGTGCCCCGTCACGGAAAAGCTTTATTGTACCAACCTGTATGTTGCCATTTCTGTAAGGCTGTGTATGGCTTGCCTTGAACTCTTCGGTTGGAGTGGCCCAGACATCCATTCTCAACTTTATCTTTCCTTCACTTGCCATGGAGTCCAGGACTTTCAGGGCGAGCAGGTCTATTCCGGGTTCGCAAACAGATGTAAGGCCATATTTAAGGCATTCCTGCTGTGCGATGGAGAAAATCCTGCGTATGTCTGCGGGGGTATAGCTGATTACTGCGTCTGATATGCGGTCGCACATGTCTTCCAGGAAAACGCCGGTAAATCTGCCGTTCTCAGTAAGGGCTTTCAGCGGGTCTATGTTCTTGTCCTGTTCAGACAGTCCGGCCTTTTCTATGGCAGCCCTGTTCACTATTATGGCATGCAAATCTATTCTGTTGAGCACTATCGGTATATCGGGAAAAAGTTCACTCAGCTTACCGTTGTCAGGAAACTGTTTCTTTTCCCAAAGGTTCTGGTCCCATCCGTTTCCCACAATGCATGAGGCTTCAGGATTTTCGGCGGCTGCCTTCTGCAGCCTTTCCAGAATCTGCTCAAAAGAGGAAGCGTTACGTAAATCCACGCTTATAAGGTCTATCCCTGTCAGGTATGTATGGCAGTGGGTGTCGTTAAAGCCAGGATATACGGCATTGCCATTGAAATCGCAGGTATTCTTGCTTTTATATTTCGACAGTATCTCCTCATTGCTGCCGGTCTCTACAAAAAGGCCGTCTTTTATGGCAAAGGCTTCTACAACAGAGAAAGAAGAGTCTACCGTATAGACAACTCCGTTGTGGCCGATAAAATCTACAGATTGTTTCATATTGCAGGATTGGGCCGCAAACAAGGCTGCGGCAATTGTAAAGGCAAGTTTTTTCATATTTTTTTTTTACATGGTTTACAACTCTTTGCGAAGACGGGCTATGGGAATGTTCATCTGTTCCCTGTATTTTGCAACCGTCCTGCGGGCCACACGATACCCCTTTTGTTGAAGTACCGCCACCAGTTCTTCGTCTGTAAGCGGTTTGCTTTTGTTTTCCTGCTCCACGCTCTCCATGAGAATCTTCTTTATCTCTCTGGTGGAAACCTCTTCGCCGCTGTCGGTCATCAGTCCTTCTGAAAAGAAATATTTAAGAGGAAAGATTCCAAAGTGAGTCTGTATGTATTTGCAGTTTACCACACGGGAAATGGTAGAGATGTCCAGCCCTGTCTTTTGTGCTATGTTCTTTAACACCATTGGCTTGAGTTTGGTTTCATCTCCCTCCATAAAATAGTCGTGCTGGAAATCTATTATGGCGTTCATCGTGTTCTGGAGCGTATTCTGCCGTTGTTTTATGGCTTCTATAAACCATTTTGCAGAATCGAGTTTCTGCTTGACGAAAGTGGCTGCCTCCTTTTCCGCCTTGTCGTTGGTTGTGGCCGATTTTTCCAGCAGGCTCGCATAGCGTTTGTTGACCTTCAGTTCGGGAACAGAAAATTTGGGCATTGTCATGATAAGCTGCCCGTCTTTCTCCTCCAATACGAAATCTGGAACAACCTGTTGTGCCTGTTCAACATAGGAATCGTCTATCTGGCCTCCGGGACGGGGGTTGAGCTTGATGATTTCATCTATGGCGGCTTTCAGCTCATCCTGTGTTATCCCCATTTTGGAGATAATCTTGTTGTAGTGCTTTTTTGTGAATTCCTCGAAATAGTCATTGAGGATGGTCAGGGCATTTTCCTGTGCCTTGGTCACTTTTCTGGCTTTAAGTTGCAGTATCAGACACTCCTGGAGATTCCTTGCACCTATTCCGGCAGGTTCAAATTCCTGGATCATGGCCAGAATCTTCTCTAATTCGTCTACCGAAGTCTCTATGTTGAGTCTGAATGAAATATCATCGCAAAGGGCATCGAGGTCACGCCTGAGGTAGCCGTCATTGTCAAGACTTCCTATAATGAACAGCGCTATTTCACGGGTACGCTTGTCAAGATTGCGGTATCCGAGCTGCATCTCGAGATTCTGGTGGAAACTTTCCTTTACCGAAAACGTATTGTATTGAGGCTTTAAATCCTTGCCCTGGTTGTTTACATAGAGTTTGTATGACGGGGTAGGGTCATCGGTAGGATAGTCGCTCAGCGAGACATTTCTCTGTTCGTCTTCTTCTCCCTGCTGCGGTTCCGCCTCGTCGAGTACAGGATTCTCTTCTATCTCCTTCTTTATGCGCTGCTCAAGTTCCAGAGTCGGCAGTTCGAGCAGTTTTATCGTCTGTATCTGAAGCGGAGACAGTTTTGTCTGTAATTTTTGCTGTAAACCATGTTTTAACATATTACAAAGATATAATTTTTTTATCTTAGCGGTTTAAAAAAATAGCATGAAGGAGTACTCATCGGATTTCTCGGTAGACATTGACAAAGTGATTGCAGCAAAAAGCCAACGGATAGCAAAATTGATGCCCGGCTTTGTCAAGTCGTATATAAAGCGCCTTATCCATCAGCGGGAAATAAATGAAATACTCGATGCAAACAGAGAGTTCACAGGGTGCGAATTTGTGAGAAACGCGCTCTCCTACATGAAAATATCCTACAAGGCCAAATATGTCGACGAGGCTGCATTTGGTGGAGGTGGCAGGTATATCTTTGTCTCAAACCATCCGTTGGGCGGGCTCGACGGGCTTGTGCTTATGGACCTTCTGGGCTCACGTTTCGGGAAGATAAAATTTGTGGTAAACGATTTTCTTATGTATATAAAGCCGCTGGAACCGCTGTTCGTGCCGGTAAACAAAGTGGGAAACATGGGAAAGGAGTATGTAGATCCGTTCCACGAGGCTTATGCTTCAGATGCCCAGATTCTATACTTTCCGGCAGGGCTCTGCTCGCGAAAGGTGAAAGGTGAGATAAGAGACGTGGAGTGGAAAAAGAGTTTTGTCAAGCATGCCGTAAAGTATGGCCGGCAGATTGTTCCGATATTTTTCAGCGGGAAGAATTCAAATTTTTTCTATCGTCTGGCCAACTTGAGAAAAAGGCTGGGAATAAAGTTCAACATTGAGATGTGCTTTTTGCCCGATGAAATGTTCCGACAGACAAACAGTTCGTTCAATGTCGTTATTGGCGAACCGGTCAGTATAGATCCTGCCCTGCACGGAAGAGAGATTGATGCCGTTGCTTTACAGATACGTGAAAGGGCCTATTCGCTAGGCAGTTTAATTGAGAAGAAAGTTTAATTTGACATAAATGGAAGCAGTAATTCAACCCGTCGACAGAAACCTGCTGATAAGGGAACTTACAGATGACAAATTCATAGGGGAGACCCGTAAGGGAAACAACCACTTGTATGAAATAACGGCAGCCGATTCGCCGATGGTTATGCAGGAGATAGGCCGTCTGAGAGAGATTTCCTTCAGGCTTGGAGGAGGCGGTACAGGCAAGTCTGTAGATATTGACGAGTTCGACACAGACAACCATAATCCATACAGGCAACTGATAGTATGGGACCCGAAAGACCAGGAGATTGTCGGAGGCTACAGGTATATAGTCTGCGGCGGGATTCCTACGGAAAAGATGGCAACAAAAGAAATTTTCAGGTTTTCAGACGATTTTGTAAACAACTATCTTCCATTTACCATAGAGTTGGGCAGATCTTTTATTCAACCCAACTATCAGAGTTCTAATTTGAAAAGGAAGAGTGTCTTTTCTCTCGACAATCTTTGGGACGGGCTTGGCGCACTCGTGGTCAAATATTCCAAGGTGAAATATTTCTTTGGCAAGGTGACAATGTATACTTCATACGATGTGACAGCCCGCAACATGCTTCTTCACTTTCTGCACAAATATTTTCCGGACAAGGATTCACTTGTGACCCCCATAACCCCGCTGGACTGCGACAAGGATAACAAATATTTTGTAGAACTTTTCAAGTCGCTTGATTATAAAGAGGGATACAAGGTCCTGCAGCGTGAAATCAAGCAGCGCGGCGAGCATATTCCTCCCCTTATCAATTCCTATATGAATCTCTCTTCCAGCATGCGTATGTTCGGTACTGCCATAAATCCCGGATTCGGTGGAGTTGAGGAGAGCGGTATCCTGGTCAAGATCAATGATATCTATCCAGAGAAAATCGAAAGGCATGTGGCGCCCATCAGAATATGGGCCCAGAAGTTGCGCATCAAGTGGTGGAAAAGATAGCGACTGCCAGTTACAATTGAGGAAAATTGATATACTCCTTAATTATAAAGGCATTAGGGAAGACCTTCTTGATGGCGCCCAGTTCCCGCATCGCATCTGACTTGGTGCGGTAGTCGCCGGCAACCACTTTGAAATAGGGGTTCATATAGCTTCTGTAGACGGGTATCGTGGGAAAGTGTTCCTTGAAAAGGTTTTCTGCCTTTTCCGATTCTCCGCGTGCGCTCTGCTTGTTGTCGAAAAACAGCCTTATCCTATATCCGTGAACCGTACGCTGGGGATTGTCTGCAATGTAGCGCTTCAGTATCGAATCTGTGGCTGGGGCGCGGTTTACCCTCACGTTGTTTTCTGCGGCGTAACGGTATATGTCGTATCCTATGAGGGCAGAATCCAGGGTGGGAGGTATGCCTGTCATTAGACTGTCTGTATTGGCAATAGTGTCTGTGCCGAATGTATTGTCGCCTGTATGCGTAAGGTTCAGGCTCTGTGCCGGAACTCTCAGCGCAACCAACAGCATCAATATAGGAAATATAAGGTGTCTTGTCTTCATTTTCATTATTTTATCAGATCCGACAGGGGTATGTTTCTATATTTGAATTTCTTTTTGAGCCCGCCTTGTCTGATGGCGGCCTCTATGTTTATCGTGACGTTGTCTATTTGCGATTTCATCTCCTTGCTGTTGAAGTTAAGCCCGGCAGAGAGCAGAAGCAGCGGGTTGTCCAGTTTTACCGCATATTTTCCGGAAAGGGTGTAAATTCCGCCGGATGGTATTTCGACAGGCTCGGTAAGGACACCGTTTGCCAGGGGCATTTCCTCTATGAAAGCGCTTATGTCGGCTTTGGTGAGGGTAATTGCCTTCTTTGTAGGGTTGTTTACGGTAAACCCTATGTCAAGTAAAATCCTGCCGGCAGAATCGGCGGTAAATTCATGAAGACTTACATTTGAAACTGAGATGTTCTTGTATGCAGTGCATCCGCCGGTCAGAAACAGCAGGGCCAGGGCAAATATGAGAGGATAAATCTTTTTCATAAAAATCACTCGGGCAAATATAAAAATTTTTGTTGTCTTTTCATCTGTTCATGTGTGTTGGGATCTGAACCACAGGCATAGTTACTAAAAGTCTTGCAACGCGTTTGTTGTGAGTGGTTTGGCTGCCTGATTCTGCCTTGTTGCAAGGTTCAGATGCTTCCTTTTACCGCTGCATCTGAACCAGTAGAGGTGCTTGCTGAATCCGTGTAATGGAAAGTTTTTCAATGTGTTGCAGTGGGTTTTTCGGGTTTCTTCTCGGTTCAGATGCCTGTGCTGTTCTGTTGCGTGTTTAGTGGATACCACTGCCAGAAGCACCTCCAGAGTGCATTTGCATTCTGCGGTGTTCCAAACCCGTCTGGGATCTGAACCACGGGCACAGTTGCCGAAAGTCTTGCAACACGTTTGTTGTGAGCGGTTTGGATGCCTGATTCTGCCTTGCTGCAGGGTTCAGATGCTTCCCTTTTCCGCT
>JADINB010000039.1 GCA_017694275.1 Candidatus Egerieousia excrementavium
AGTGAGCGTAGAGCACTATATCAATTCTTCAGGCATGAAGGAGATAATTGAAGGGACCTCCATTGCCAACGAGTTCAAGGCAATCTTTGCCTGTTCATACTACTACAATGAAAACGGAGAGGCGGTATGGCCTGCCGCAGCCGTCAACTATACGAACAAGACTCAGTTTCTTTTCAAGATAAACAAGGGAATCTTCAGCATAAGCGATTCTGTCAAGATTAATGAATCTGTTCCGGAAGAAGATAAAAGAATTCCTTTCAATAATATGGTCTACTTTGGTGATGGAGAAACAGATGTGCCATGCATGAAGTTAATCAAACAACTTGGTGGAACATCTGTTGCCGTATACGAGCCAGACAATCTTAAAAAGGAAGAAATCGCAAAGAGACTGATGAGGCAGGAGCGTGTAAACTATCTCTGCCCTGCCGACTACAGCGAAAACGGCAGGCTGGACAGACTGGTAAAGGCAATCATCTGCAAAATCAAGGCAGATGAAGATTTGCGCCGCTTCAAAAAGAGAATGACAGAAAACATCAATATGTAACAGGCAAAACTTAAAGCCTATGGAAAATCTGAACACGCTTATCGGCTCTGTAAACAACATTTTCTGGAGCTACCTGCTAATAATTGTCCTTATAGGATGTGCCCTGTGGTTTTCGTTCAGGACCAGGTTTGTACAATTCAGAATGCTGAGGGAAATGTTCAGAATCCCATTCGAGAAAAAGGAACATAAATCTGCAATCTCCTCATTCGAGGCCTTTGCCGTTTCTCTTGCAAGCCGCGTGGGAACAGGAAACCTCGCAGGAGTTGCCACTGCAATTGTCGTAGGAGGCCCCGGTGCTGTGTTCTGGATGTGGGTTATGGCCATAATCGGTTCTGCCAGCGCCTTCATAGAATCCACACTTGCCCAACTTTACAAGACCAAAGGAAAGGATTCCTATATTGGAGGTCCGGCATACTACATGGAAAAAGGATTGAAGAAGAGATGGCTGGGAATTTTATTTGCGGTTCTGCTTACAATCACTTTCGGGTTTGCATTCAATTCCGTGCAGAGCAACACGCTATGTGCGGCCTTTACCAAGGCATTCAATGTAGACCAGACGCTCATAGGCATAATTGTAACAGTACTTACACTGATTGTCATTTTTGGGGGAATAAAACGGATTGCCCATGTCAGTGGAGTTGTAGTACCGGTAATGGCATTCGGATACCTTCTTCTTGCCCTTTTTGTCATAATGATGAATATCAATTATATACCTTATGTGATTAAAACCATCGTTTCAAATGCATTCGGATTTGAGCAGGCACTGGGAGGCGGTATTGGTGCAGCCGTGATGCAAGGTGTAAAACGCGGGCTGTTCAGCAATGAGGCAGGAATGGGGTCGGCACCGAACGTTGCGGCTACGGCCAAGACATCACATCCTGTAAAACAGGGATTGATCCAGGCTCTGGGAGTATTTACCGACACTCTGGTAATCTGTTCATGCACTGCATTCATAATTCTTTTCAGCGGAGTACCCCTTGATGAAAACAACGGTATCCAGCTTACCCAGGATGCACTTTCCACACAGGTAGGCGGCATGGGCACTTACTTTGTGGCCATAATTCTCCTTTTCTTTGCATTTACCAGCATAATCGGCAACTATTATTACGGCGAGGCAAATATCAGATATATCTTGAAGAGGTGCGGCAACGGTGTTAGAACCGGAATATTGTATCTGTACAGAATCCTTGTGGGAGCCATGGTAATGGTTGGAGCCGTAGTAAGTCTTGACCTGGCATGGAACATGGCAGACATTACAATGGGCATGATGACTCTTTGCAACCTTATTGCAATACTTTTCCTGGGTAAATATGCCTTCAGGCTGCTTGATGACTATACCAGACAGAAAAAGGCCGGAATCAAGAGTCCGACCTTTTCAAAGGAGAAGATGCCTGATATCGCTAACGATCTAGAATCCTGGTAACCATCTCCTTTATAAGTTCTGCACACATCTCCGTACCCATTAGAGAAGAATTGAGTGTCATATCATACGATGATGCAGCACCCCACTGCTTGTATGAATAGTAGTTATAGTACGACGCCCTTTTCTTGTCCTCCTTGCGCATGTAATCAACCACTTCCTTGTCGGAGAGTTTCTTGAGCCCGTCGAGCCTGTGGCTCAGCCTGAGGCGCTCCACCCTGTCGTGGTCATTCGCGCATATGAATGCACTGAAACAGTTTTTATGGTCTCTCAGGACATAGTCTGCACAGCGCCCCACGAAAATAGCGGATCTGGAATCTGCAATCTTCCTGATGGCATCGCACTGGAACTTGAAAAGATTGCTGCCGCTTATGGGATTGGAGATATTGTAATCATTGAATCCTACAGACGAGAAATTCAGTCCGAAAAGCATGTTTCCGCTCGATTTATACGGTGTCTCGTCTGCATTTTCGAAAAATTCCCTGGAGACTCCGCTCTCCTTCGAAGCCTTGTTCAACAACTCTTTGTCATACACGGGAATATCAAATATTTTCGAGAGTTTCAAGGCTACCTCAAGCCCGCCTGCACCAATCTGGCGCCCTATCGTAATATAAAATCTACTCTCCATTTATCGCTCTTTTAAATTGTTTAATCTGGTTTGTCAACATGAATGCGGCTATGATACTGGCAAGTGCGTCGGCAACCGCCATACTCATCCATATGCCTGTCACGTCAAAAAAAATGGGAAGAATGACAAGGCATGGCGCAAGGAATATCAACTGGCGCGACAACGACAGGAATATGGATTTGCCGGCCATTCCCACACTCTGGAAAAAGTTTGTCGTGACCATCTGGAACCCGACAATCGGGAAGAACATGAATATGATTCTCATACCCTTCTCTGCAATATCTATGAGTTCGCTTTCAGTGGTAAACATTACAATAAACAGTTTTGGGAAAAGTTCTGCAATGAGAAAGCCGAAAGTCGTGACTCCGGTTGCCAGAAGAATTGTCGTGACAAGCGTCTTGTGTACCCTGTCGAACTTTTTGGCACCGTAGTTATACCCCACAATAGGCTGCATGCCTTGGTTAAGCCCCATCACAATCATTACGAATATGAATGCGACCCTGTTGATTATACCGTATGCACCTATGGCAAGGTCACCGCTGTATTTTTTAAGCCCGCTGTTAATGAGGATTACAATGAAACAGGCGGCCACATTCATCAGAAAAGGAGACGCCCCAATTGCGAGGATATCTTTTGAAATACGTGGAATCAGATTGTAAATACCTTTTTTAAAGTGTAATACATCGTTTTTGTTAGAGAACCACTTTAACTGTATGCAGAGAGCAATGAATTGTGAAAGGACAGTGGCAATCGCAGCTCCGCTGATACCCATGTCAAATACATAGATGAATACCGGGTCGAGCACCGTATTCAGCACCACTGTGAATATGGTCGCGTACATGGCCCGTTTCGGAAAACCGGCAGCCCTCAATATCGCGTTCAGCCCGAAATACATGTGGGTAATCATATTGCCCCACAATATTATTACCATATATTCTCTTGCATAAGGCAAGGTCTGCTCGCTGCCTCCGAAAAATATAAGTATAGGGTCGAGAAAGAGAAGTACTACAATCGTATAAATCAGACCTATCAGAAGATTCAGGGTTATAACGTTGCCAAACACCTTCTGGGCCATACCGTAGTTTCTTTCTCCCAGCAACATGGAAATCAGCGATGATGCACCAACGCCCACCAGCGAACCGAATGCTGCTCCCAGGTTCATCAGCGGGAAAGTTATTGCCAGACCCGCTATGGCGTACGCTCCTACCCCATGGCCAATGAATATGCTGTCAACCATATTGTAGAGCGAAGAGGCTGTCATTGCAATAATTGCCGGAATGGCATATTGTTTCAACAGCTTGCCGATTTTTTCGGTACCTAATTCAGTAGGAATACTTTGTGTCATATAGAAAATTTTGCGCAAAAATAGGGGAAAAACTCTCTAATTTTTTTTATTTTGCGAAATATTTTCTCTACAACGAGCATGGAACAGGCAAATAGCGGTCAGTTAACTCCCATAAAAAGACCAGATTACAACAACCTTATGGAAAAGAGGATCAGAAGCATCCTCATGATATGCACAAACTACGACAAATACTCTCTTGAAGAGGACGGGCAGATAGAATTCCAGATTTACCGTGAATATGTAGACCTTAACATAAGCAATCCTCCTAAGTTCACCTGGGTCGACACAACCGCACACGCAGAGGAACTGCTCAGGAAAGAGCGTGCATTCGACCTTGTAATCTGCATGTACAATACTGCCGATGAAGGTATTTTCAAACTGTCGCGTACCCTTAAGGGCAACGGGATAAATGTTCCGGTAATATTGCTCACAAATTTTTCAAAAGAGGTATTCAAACGGATAGACAAGGAAGACAAAAGCTGCGTAGACTATATTTTCAGCTGGAACGGAAACGCAGACCTCATACTGGCTATAATCAAGCTGATAGAAGACAATATGAATGCCGAAAAGGATATTTTCGGCTCAGGGGTGCAATGCATACTTCTTGTGGAGGATTCCATCAGATACTACTCTACGTACCTTCCAGCCATATACAAGCTCGTATTGCAGCAGAGCGCAGAATTTCTGAAAGAAGCTCTCAACGAGCAGCAGCAGAAATTCAGAAAGAGAGCCAGACCGAAAATCCTGCTTGCCACAAACTATCAGGATGCTGTAATGCTGTATGAAAAGTACAAGAGCAACATGCTGGGCATAATTTCTGACATAGGCTTTGTCATGCACAAGAACGACCCTTCAGAAAGCGAAAATCTGGAAGCAGGTCTCGAACTTACCAGAATCATCCGGCAAGACAATCCTTACATGCCGGTACTTTTGCAGTCAAGCCAGGAAAGCATGAAGGAAAAGGCGATGGAACTCGGCTGCGGCTTTATTCTCAAATACTCCATGACACTGCTTATGGAGCTGAGCGAATACATAAGCGAGGAGTTCGTATTCGGAGACTTTATCTTCAGGGATTTGCATACGGGTGAAATTCTTGGCAGGGCAAAAGACTTGAAAAGCATGCAGATACTTCTCAATGAGATGCCTCAAGAGGTATTCATGTACCATGCCTCGCGCAACAGATTCTCCAAATGGCTCTTTTCAAGAGGCCTGTTCTCCCTGGGCAGAGACTTCAGGAATATGGAGATAGGAAAGTTTGATTCGTTCCAGAAGATGCGCGAATACATGATAAAGAAATTCGACGACTACAGAATGATTTCCGGGCAGGGTGTCCTGGCCCGGTTTTCCACTGAAAGCTATAACAAATATATCTGGTTTGCCAAAATGGGCGACGGCTCGATAGGCGGAAAGGCACGAGGGCTTGCTTTTGTAAACAACATGCTCCAGAAATATAACATGCTCACCAAATATCCGGGCATAAAGGTCATGATTCCGCGCAGCATAGTGGTGGCAACAGATTACTTCGGCCAGTTCATAAAGGAAAACGGGCTGCAGTATGTCATAAATTCAGAAATCAGCGACAGCGAACTGCTCTCCGAATTTGTCAGTTCACGTCTGCCTGAAGAGTTGAACCACAAACTGCGCGTTTATCTCAACACTATAAAAAAACCTCTTGCGGTAAGATCTTCGTCAAAATTGGAAGATTCGCATTTCCAGCCATTTGCGGGCATATACTCCACTTATATGATTCCTGTTACCGAAAACAAGGACCAGATGTTGCGTCTGCTGGAAAAGGCTATAAAAAGCGTATATGCTTCCGTGTTTTTCGCCGCAAGCCGTTCATACATTCATACTACCGCCAATCTGCTTGGAGAGGAAAAAATGGCAGTATTGATTCAGAATATATGCGGAAGCGAAGACCAGGGCTACTATTTTCCGACCATATCGGGAGTGGCACGGAGCATAAACCACTACCCTATTGCCGGCGAGGCTCCGGAAGACGGAGTGGCAGACATGGCGTTCGGCCTGGGGAAACTTATTGTAGACGGAGGCAAGGGATTGAGGTTTTGTCCCAAATATCCTGCAAAGATACTGCAACTCTCCACACCCCAGCTGGCTCTGAGAGATACCCAGGATATCATGTATGCCCTTAACCTTGAACCAGACAAGTTCAAGACCTCTATCGACGACAGTATAAACTTACAGCGTTTTACGATACAGGAGGCATCCAGATTCAGGAACATAAGGCATGTGGCCTCTTCATGGGACATGTATAACGACCGGATAGTTCACAACACCTTTGATGAAAGGAGCAGGAAAATCATAACCTTTGCCAATGTCCTTCAATTCGGGAAATATCCGATTGCAGAGATAATATCAACATTATTGGATATTTGCAGCAAAGAACTCAATTGTCCGGTTGAAATAGAATTTGCAGTTGACCTTGATACCCCACCTCAATACGACGCAATCTTCAACCTGCTGCAGGTAAGACCTATAACCAGTTTTGAAGACAAGAAAGACAAGATAGACATAAGTTCGCTCAATCTTGACGAGGCACTTATACTTTCAGAGAAGGCGCTCGGACCAGGTACCATCGATGGCATACAGGATATTGTATATGTCAAGAGTCAGTCTTTTGACAAGTCTAAAACTGAAGAGATTGCAAAAGAGATAAACGCTCTCAATGCCGCGTTGAAGGCAGAAAAAAAGACTTACATGCTTATAGGTCCGGGAAGATGGGGCTCAAGCGATCCGTGGCTGGGAGTCCCCATTCTGTGGAACAATATCTCTGAGGCAAGGGTAATAGTAGAAACCGCTCTCAAAAATTTCCAGATAGAGCCAAGCCAGGGTACGCATTTCTTCCAGAACATAACATCTCTTGGAGTAGGATATATTACTGTAAATGAATTTAGCGGAGACGGTTACTTCAAGGAGGAAATACTGAATGCCCTGGATGCGGTTTACGAAAGCCGGTATGTGAGACATGTACGGTTAGACAAGGATGCACTTGTATACATAGACGGAAACGACAGAAAGGGAGTGGTAATATTGTAGCAATGCAAATTGCAGAGCATATCTTGATATGATTAAAACCATTCTTGACACGTCTCTTGCAGTCAGAGATGTTCCATTGGCACAATATACCTTTGTAACCTGAAAATATCAGCAAATCTATCCGATTTTACAACTCATTCTGCAGAATAAAGACGCAGCGTGATTGTAAACAAAGTTTAAAGCAGGACAGTTATTGACACTGTGCAGCAAAAAAAGGCGAACCGCAAGGCCCGCCTTAAATGTTTTCACAACGTTCGCTCTATTCTATACTTGCCGGTATTGGCTGTTTGCATTATGTCAAAGATATAAAGTTTGAAAGCAATTCACAACAAAAAACGTGATACTCATTGCGTTGTACAGTAGATTATGATTACCCCAAATTCCACCTGACCATGCATTGCTACTGTTGTAATGTAAGTAACGGTGATATTAAACTGTTGGAGCATAAGTCTGCAAAGTGGCTTACAAATGACGAACTAAATATGGTAGAATGGTTACCAGCAGACATTGCTATAATTGACAGATTAATGAATGAATAACATACTTGTTTTATTCTGCATTGGCTTACTGACAGCAAAGCGATAGATGTGGATTACGTTCCTGATAAATGATATTTTTGCATACAGCTGATTTTCTATAATATATAAAAATAAATTCTAATATTGGCAGACTGAGGCAAATTATAAAAAAGCCACTATAATACTGCCGTATCACACTTTTAATGTCAGAAACTGGATGGGCAAAGCAAGGGTTGTGCTGTTCCGTTTCCTGCTTCTGCTTGACGATGATAAAGTCTGTACCCTCCTTAAACAGAGTGATGCACAGACAATTTTACGGCCTCCATATACTGAAAACTGAATAGCCGCATTACAAAATCCCTATAATCAGGTATTGCCGAATAGTTTCATGCCCGGTACCTTTACAAAAAATCAAAGACCTTGTTCATCATAAATGCAAGTGCTGAAAGAGGACATAAGGGATCGGATATTGACGATTGCCAGGCAGCAATTCGAGAAGAAAGACTATTCAAAAACTTCCATGCGCGAAATAGCGGAGTTGGCTGGGGTTGGTGTCGGGAATATCTACAACTACTTCACGAACAAAGACGAACTGTTCCGTGAGGTGGTTCATCCTGTCTTGTGTGCTTTGGAAGCCATGCTGCAAGAACACCACGGCATACGGGGCGAAGATATTATGCTGATGCGGTCGGAAAAATACCTGAAATCCTGCATTGATGAATATGTTTCGCTTATAGACAAACACCGTTCGCTAATGGAAATACTGTTGTTCCGTGCGCAAGGTTCTTCATTGGAACGCTTCCGTGAGAATTATACCGACCGTTCCACGGAATTGGTTAAGGCGTGGTT
>JADINB010000040.1 GCA_017694275.1 Candidatus Egerieousia excrementavium
GAACTATATTATGAAACAGTTGAAATTTATCTCTTGTCTGTTGATTGCAGCCGTGCTTATTTCCGTTTCGGCTTGCAAGTCTGAGAGCGCCAAAAGTGCAAAATATGTCTTTTATTTCATAGGAGACGGAATGGGTTTCTCTCATGTGGCACTTTCGGAGGCCTATCTTTCTGCAAAAGAAGGCAAGGTTGGCAGCAACGCTCTGGAATTCTCATCTTTTCCTGTAATGGGTATGGCAACGACCTATTCTGCAAGCAACTTCATTACATGCTCTTCTGCTGCGGGAACGGCTCTTTCCACAGGTACCAAGACAAACAACGGTATGCTGGGCGTAGCTCCAGACAGCAGCAAACTCAGAAGTATTGCCTACGATATACATGATGCGGGTTACAAGGTGGGTATAATGACAAGTGTGACCATAGACCATGCAACACCGGGCGCATTTTACGCCAATTCTTTCGACCGTAACGACTATTACACCATTGCAATGCAGCTTCCGGAATCCGGGTTTGAGTTTTTTGGCGGAGGCGGTTTTGAAGGGCTCAAGAAAATGGGCGACAGAAAATCTCCTTATGAACTGGCTGCGGAGAAAGGTTATCTTGTAGCTTACGGGCAGGATGATTTCATGGCAAAGAAAGACAGTACGGAGAAGATTATCTATTTTCAGCAGAAAGGCAAGGAGAGAGATATCCTTCCCTATGCTTTCGACAGAAACGATGATGACCTTACGCTGGCTGAACTGGTAGAGGGTGCTATTGAAGTGCTTGACAATGAAAAAGGCTTCTTCATTATGGCTGAAGGGGGCAAGATAGATTGGGCGGCTCATGCCAATGACCTTACAAACACCATATATGAGACACTGGATTTGGATGAGGCGGTAAAGGTTGCTTATGAATTCTATCTGCGTCATCCAGACCAGACCCTGATAATCGTAACTGCCGACCATGAAACCGGCGGTGTTACCCTGGGCCGTTCAAAAGGATATAACTTCGATCTCTCCATTGTTCCCGACAAGACCGGTGCGGCTGTAGGTGGCGGTGAACAGGACAATGTGGAAAACTATATGGAACAGCTTCCCGCAGATTCTCTCTCCAAGGCTGCCCAGATAGGCTGGACAACCTTGTCTCATACAGGAGGTGCGGTTCCGGTATTCGCAATAGGGGCAGGCAGCGAAAAGTTTGCCGGAAGAATGAACAATACCGATATACCTGTCAAGGTAATGGAGGCAATGGGCCTGAGATAATCAATAAGTAAAACTTAAACATATACGACCATGAAAAAATATTTGATAGTTGTGCTTTCGCTTGTATTGATGACATCTTGTCTTTCAGAAGGCAAGAACAGCGAAAATCCAAAACGCGAATTCAGGGGCGCATGGGTCCACATTGTGGGAAACAAGACCATAGCGACTCTTACTACAGAGCAGGCAAAACAGATGTTTCTTGATGTCATAGATTCATGCTATCTTGCAGGCTGCAATGCAATAATCTTTCAGGTAAGGCCTACTGCAGATGCATTTTACCAGTCTGATATAGAGCCTTGGACAAGGTATCTGACAGGCGTGCAGGGTAAGGCTCCGGAGCCCTACTGGGACCCTCTTGCCTTTGCAATAGAGGAGTGCCACAAACGCGGTATGGAACTGCATGCATGGTGCAACCCCTACAGGGTGACCCTTCTTGAGAGCGATACCCTTTGCAGCGACCATCTTTATTACAAGAATCCGGAAATTTTCGTGAAATACGGCAAACAGCTTTTCTTTAATCCGGGTGAACCTCAGGCTCGCGCCCATACGGTAAAGGTAATTACAGATATCGTGGCAAGGTATGATGTGGATGCAATTCATTTCGATGATTACTTTTATCCGTATCCAGTTGAGGGCGAGGAGTTCGATGACCAGGCTACGTTTGAAAAATACGGCCCGGCCCAGGGATTTACCACAATGGAACAAAAGGCAGACTGGCGCCGCAACAACGTGACCATGCTTATCGAGGAACTGGGTAAGGCCATAAAGGAGGTAAAGCCGTGGGTAAGATTTGGCATAAGCCCCTTTGGCGTGCATAGAAACAAGAAGGACACTCCCGACGGAAGCGGCAGCGATACCGATGCATTTTCTAATTACGAGCAGCTTTATGCCGATGTTCCCCTTTGGGTTGAAAAGGGTTACATAGATTATAACGTACCTCAGATCTATTGGAAAATAGGGCATCCTAAGGCAGATTACGAGGTGCTTATCAAGTGGTGGAATGACAATACTCCGCGCGGACAGCTTTATGTGGGCCAGAATATCTCCACATTTGGCGAGAAAGATCTGCAGAATCCAAATACCACCCAGATGGCAAGGAAGATGCAGCTTGTAAGGGAGCTTCCTAACGTAGACGGCAACGTATGGTGGCCTGGCTGGTCTATCGAGAAGAATTCAAATAACATAGCCGACAGTCTCATGCAGAAATACCAGAAATATCATGCACTGATACCTGCATATACGGAGATAGATGCAAAGGCTCCCAAGGCTGTTGCCAGAATAGAAAAGGACGGAAGGCTCATCAGATGGGAGCAGGATGCCGCAGATGCAGCAGATCCCATGCAGAAGGCTCTTTTCTATGCTGTATACTGTTTCCCCGACGGTGTGGACGTTGATACGGACAAGGCCGAGTATATAATGAAAATCACGAACGATACCGTATACAATGTAGTGGAAGAAAATGCGGCCCACGGTGCCGGATGCAAATATGTGGTTACGGTGCTCGACCGTTGCTGGAACGAGAGCAAGCCGTCTGAAACTTTATGGTATTAATCTGACTTATGAAGAGAATATTTATGGGACTGCTGCTGTCAATGTTTGTAACCGCGGCAGCGGCGCAGGAGAAAAAATATACAGACCACTACTATGAAAGAGTGGCTCAGTTTGAGGCCGAGGCTCCGATTGGCCAAAACGACATAGTCTTTTTGGGCAACAGCCTTACAGAAGGAGGCCGTTGGAGCGAATTCTTTGCCGAAACCCAGGCAAGACTCCAGAAAAAAGGAGGTGCTATCCGTAACAGGGGTATTATTGGCGATACGGCAGAGGGAATTGCCGACAGACTGGACGAGATAACCAAGGGAAAGCCAAAAAAAATATTCCTGCTTTGTGGTGTGAACGACATAAGCCATGATCTGACACTGGACCAGATTGCGGCCCGCCTTGAGAATCTTGTTTCGAGAATACGGAGCGAGTCGCCCAAAACCAAGCTCTATTTACAGAGCATTCTGCCGTTCAACGAGAGTTTCAAGCGTTACAAGAACCTGAACGGCAAGACCTGGATGGTAGCTGAACTCAATGTAATGCTGAAGCAGATTGCAGATAAGTACAAGGTTGAGTTTCTCAATATCTATCCTCTTTTTCTGGAAGAGGGGACAGCAAGGCTCAACCCTTCCATAACTTCCGACGGACTGCATCTTAATGCCGAAGGGTATGAGATTTGGAAGAGTGCAATTGAGAAGTATGTAAAATAACAGTTTATAACAGGATAAGTAAAATTCAAGAATTTAAATTATGAGTGCAATCAAGCGGAAAATGGTTTCCCAACTGTTGAAAACTGCACCTGGTGAGAGTGTATTGGCAAAAGGTTGGGTAAGAACGAAAAGAGGAAACAAAAGTGTAGTGTTCATTGCCCTTAATGATGGCTCTACCATAAATAATATCCAGATAGTATGTGACACAAATCATTTTTCGGAGCAGTTGTTTAAGGATATAACCACCGGGGCATGCATTGCGGTTGAAGGAAAACTGGTTGAATCGTTGGGGAAGGGACAGAGCGTGGAGATACAGGCAGAGGAAATCACACTTTACGGGAAGGCAGATCCTGAGTTGTATCCGTTGCAGAAAAAGGGGCACAGCATGGAGTTCCTGCGTGAGATTGCCCATCTCAGACCGAGGACAAACACTTTCGGTGCCGTGTTGAGAATAAGGCACGCAATGGCTTTTGCAATTCATAATTACTTTAATTCCAAAGGTTTTTACTATCTGCATACTCCTATAATCACAGCATCCGAC
>JADINB010000041.1 GCA_017694275.1 Candidatus Egerieousia excrementavium
ACCTTAGGACCGTTATAGTTACGGCCGCCGTTTACCGGGGCTTCAATTCAATGCTTCGTCTTCATTCGCATTCCGACTAACATCCCCTCTTAACCTTCCGGCACCGGGCAGGTGTCAGGCCTTATTCGTCATCTTTCGATTTCGCAAAGCCATGTGTTTTTGGTAAACAGTCGCCTGGACCTCTTCACTGCGCCCGCTTTCGCGGGACCCCTTCTCCCTAAGTTACGGGGTCATTTTGCCGAATTCCTTAGCCATGATTCACTCGAGCACCTCGGGATTCTCTCCCTCCCCACCTGTGTCGGTTTACGGTACGGGCCGTGACGGTAGTTGATTGCGAAGATTTTCTTGGAAGTCTGATTACCATAACTATCGGCTCGTCCGTAGACTCGCCGTACTTTCTGGCTTCGGCACGGACCGCTCTTAACGGCACCGTCTACCTTTGCCATTCAACCGGCTTTTCCGTCTGCCGGCGTATGTGTCACTACTCCGTCTCTCCTCATATAGTCCGTCACGGGTAATGGAATATTAACCATTTGGCCATCGGCTGCACCTTTCGGCTCCGCCTTAGGACCCGACTTACCCTGATCCGATTAACGTTGATCAGGAAACCTGGGGGTTTCGGTGTGCAAATTTCTCATCCGCATTGTCGTTACTTATGCCTACATCTTCATTTTCAATCGCTCCACGGCCGCTCGCGCTGCCGCTTCTTCGCCGGTTGAAATGCTCCCCTACCACTGATTATATTCAGTCCACACCTTCGGCAGTGTGATTTATGCCCGATTATTATCCACGCCGGGTCGCTCGACTAGTGAGCTGTTACGCACTCTTTAAATGAATAGCTGCTTCCAAGCTAACATCCTAGCTGTCTCTGCTACCTGACATCGTTTTTACAACTTATCACACGTTTCGGGGCCTTAGATGATGGTCCGGGCTGTTTCCCTTTTGCCACCGGACATTAGCACCCGGCGACTCACTCACACCAATCATATGCCGGCATTCGGAGTTTGTCACAATTTGATAGGCGGTGAAGCCCTCGCATCATATCAGTAGCTCTACCTCCGGCATACTACAGTGAGGCTGTCCCTAAAGACATTTCGGGGAGTACGAGCTATCTCCCAGTTTGATTGGCCTTTCACCCCTACCCTCAACTCATCCGAATCCTTTTCAACGGATACCGGTGCGGTCCTCCATTACCCGTTACGGTAACTTCAACCTGGTCAACGGTAGATCACTAGGTTTCGCGTCTGATACAACCGACTCTGCGCGCTCTTCACACTCGCTTTCGCTTCGGATGCGCACCTGAAGTGCTTAACCTCGCCGGATATATCAACTCGTAGGCTCATTATCCAAAAGGCACGCCGTCATCCCATAAAGGGACTCCGACCGCTTGTATGCATACGGTTTCAGGTTCTTTTTCACTCCGTTGTTCACGGTCCTTTTCACCTTTCCTTCACAGTACTGGTTCACTATCGGTCTTCCAATTCTATTTAGCCTTGCGGGATGGACCCCGCGGATTCTGACAGGATTGCTCGTGTCCCGTCATACTCAGGTGCCGGACGGAATCGCGGATAACTACCCCTACGGGACTGTCACCCTCTGCGGTCCGGCTTCCCAGCCGGTTCCGGTTCTTTCCGTCATTCCATATGTCCGGTCCTACTACCCCGCATATGCCGAAACATACACGGTTTGGGCTCTTCCCATTTCGCTCGCCACTACTCCGGGAATCGATCTTTCTTTCTCTTTCTGCAGGTAATAAGATGTTTCAGTTCCCTGCGTATGCTCATGACTTAAGCCATGTGCCATGCCTTCAACATGGCGGGTTCCCCCATTCGGACACGTGCGGATCTAATCTCGTTTGCAGATCCCCGCACTTTTTCGCAGCTTGCCGCGTCCTTCATCGCTCTTGGAAGCCCAGGCATCCTCCGTATGCACTTTTCTCGCTTTTCTCGCGGATTTTTGCTCTCGTAGAAATCGTAGTCCGTATTACCCTTTTTTCTAATACAGACTGCTCTTTTTTTTTACCTCTCTATCTTTTTCCCAATTCTTTCAATGAACTTCACCGTTTTCATTTCTGAAACGGGCTGCAAAGGTAACCACTTTTTTTGACTTTGCAAATATTTTTTCACACATCAATTATATTTTTATTGCATACATTTGTACGATTATAAAGCAAGCCTAACCTAATTCACTATAACACATTATGGAAGAGATAAAAGCACACACATTGCCGGAAAATGCAAACAGAGAATTACGTCCAGGAGAAAAATACGAACCTGTACTCTCTTCAGACAAAGTCTTTCCAGAGGTCAGTTTCTGGTCTGTTTCATTCGGTCTGCTGATGACAATAATATTCTCGGCGGCCGCAGCGTTTCTGGGGCTCAAGGTAGGGCAGGTTTTTGAAGCGGCAATACCCATAGCCATAATAGCAGTTGGCGTTTCCGGAGCGCTCAAAAGGAAAAACTCACTTGGGGAAAATGTTATAATCCAGTCAATAGGAGCATGCTCCGGCTCAATAGTCGCAGGTGCCATATTCACACTGCCGGCACTTTACATATTGCAGGCAAAATATCCGGAACTTACGGTAGATTTCACCAAGGTATTTATGAGTTCACTGCTCGGAGGCATTCTTGGAATCCTGTTTCTTATTCCGTTCAGGAAATATTTTGTATCTGACATGCATGGAAAATATCCTTTTCCTGAGGCGACCGCTACCACACAGGTACTCGTTAGCGGAGAATCCGGAGGAAGCAAGGCAAAGCTGCTTCTTTTCAGCGGACTTGTCGGAGGACTTTATGATTTTGCAATCTCAACGTTCGGGCTGTGGGCCGAAACATTCAGTTCAAAGGTCCTGCCATGGGGCGAGGCCATTGCCGACAAGGCCAAGGTACTTGTCAAGCTCAATCTGGGAGCCGCAGTTCTCGGGCTCGGATATATCGTAGGCATCAAATATGCCTTTATAATATGCTGCGGCTCATTCCTTGTCTGGTTCGGTATAATTCCGCTCATGAGCCTGCTCTTCGACGGACAGGTCCTTGACCTTATGGGCACAGGACTTACACAGACTGTAGGCGCCATGAGTGCTGAAGAGATTTTCACCACATACGCAAGACATATAGGCATAGGAGGCATTGCAGTTGCCGGTGTGATAGGAATCATAAAGTCTGCCGGGATAATAAAATCTGCATTCGGGCTTGCAGCCAAGGAACTGAAGGGTAAAAAAGGAGGTGACGCAAAGGAGGCCATCAGGACCCAGAGAGACATTTCAATGAAAGTCATAGTTGTCGGATTGCTGATAACACTTGCCGTAACGTTCCTCTTTTTCTATTTTGGAGTTGTAGACAATCTTACACATGCAATCATCGCCCTGCTTGTAGTTGGAATAATCGCCTTTCTCTTTACTACCGTAGCGGCGAACGCAATAGCAATAGTCGGGACCAACCCTGTCAGCGGCATGACTCTTATGACACTCATACTTGCCTCTGTCATAATGGTTGCATGCGGGCTGACCGGCACTGCCGGTATGACGGCCTCACTTATAATAGGAGGTGTTGTCTGTACGGCCTTATCGGTATCAGGAGCATTTGTCACAGACCTTAAGATTGGTTATTGGATCGGTTCCACTCCCAAAAAACAGGAGAGCTGGAAATTTCTAGGAACACTGGTTGCTGCGGCAACAGTGGGAGGAGTTATGATAATACTCAACAAGACATACGGCTTTACCGGCGAAGATGCACTGGTTGCACCTCAGGCAAATGCGATGGCTGCAGTAATAGAACCTCTCATGTCGGGAGGCAAGGCCCCCTGGCTGCTTTACGGAATAGGCGCCGTCCTGGCCATTGTCCTCAACGCATTCAAGGTTCCCGCCCTGGCTTTTGCATTGGGAATGTTCATTCCGTTAGACCTGAACCTTCCATTGCTCATTGGAGGGGCAATAGCCTGGTATGTGGGCAGCAGAAGCAAAGATGAAAATGTAAACAAAGAACGCAGAGACAAGGGAACGTTGCTGGCCAGCGGTTTTATAGCCGGCGGTGCATTGATGGGAGTTGTAAGCGCCATCATAAAATATGCAGACATAGATTTGAGTGTCGGTGCATGGAGCGAGAGTGGAGGGGCACAATATGTTGGTCTGCTTGCATATATCCTGCTTCTCGCATATCTTGTTTACGCATGCATGAAAGAAGATAAGGCCAGATAATGGATGGAAATTACATAACCGCATTTTTACTGACTCTTGCTGCCGGTCTTGCAACAGGCATAGGAGGCCTTGTAATAATGTTTGTCAGAAAATTCAGCCCCAGGGTTTTATCTGCGGCATTGGGATTTTCTGCCGGTGTAATGATCCTAATCTCCTTGACAGAACTCTTCACAGAGGCACAGGACTCTTTCTCGTTGCTTTATGGAGAGAAGTCAGGCTTTTTGTACACGCTCCTGTCATTTTTTGGCGGTATGGGAATAATTGCACTGATAGACAGGCTCGTTCCCTCATACGAGAATCCGCACGAGATAAATGACATGACAGTAGAAGTTCACGACAAGGCAACCGGTTCGGTTCCGCACAAGATGGCAGGCAAGACAGATGGCGGAAAAAGACTCCTGCGGATAGGTGTGCTTTCATCCATTGTCATAGCGGTACACAACTTTCCTGAAGGGCTCGCCACATTCGTATCTGCAATGGAGAGCAACTCAATGGGTATAAGCATAGCATTTGCCATTGCGCTGCACAATATTCCTGAAGGCATTGCAATCGCAATTCCCATTTATTATGCAACAAGCAAGAAAAGGCGTGCCATACTCTATGCTACCCTTTCAGGCCTTGCAGAGCCGTTGGGAGGGCTTGCCGGATTTCTCCTGCTGAGCACATTGCTGTCGGATTCCTTAATGGGGGCAGTACTGGCGGCAGTAGCAGGAATCATGGTATATATTTCGCTTGACGAACTTCTGCCAACTGCGGAACATTATGGAGAACACCACACGGCAATAGCAGGAGTCATTGCCGGCATGGCATTTATTGGATTCGGAATGTTAATATTTTAGATATGGAAAAAGTTATTGACAAGTTTTTGAGATATGTAGCCGTTGAGACTACTTCAGACCCGGAGAGCGAGAACTGCCCAAGCACCGCACGACAGTTTGATCTGCTGAATATGCTTTTAAAGGAGTTCAAAGAGCTGAATATAGCTGCAGAACTGGACAAGAGAGGATACCTTATGGCAACCGTACCGTCCAATACAGATAAAAAATGCAGTACAATCGGCTTCATTGCCCACGCAGACACATCGCCCGACATGAGTGGCAAGGAGATAAAACCCAATATCATACCGAATTACGACGGCAAAGACATTATTCTGAACAAGGAAAAGGGAATTGTACTCAGCGTAAAGGAGTTTCCCGAACTCATGGATTACACCGGACAGACTCTGATTACCACCGACGGCACCACCCTGCTGGGAGCTGACGACAAGGCAGGCATTGCTGAAATCATGTGTGCAGTAGAATACATGGTTGCACACCCTGAGTTCAAACACGGAGAGGTAAAAATAGGTATCACTCCAGACGAAGAGATAGGACGGGGAGTAGACTTCTTTGACGTAAGGAAATTCGGAGCCGATTATGCATACACCATGGATGGCGGAGCAATAGGAGAGCTCGAATATGAGAACTTCAATGCTGCAAGTGCGAAAGCAGTAATAAAAGGGTGCAACATCCACCCGGGCTATGCAAAGAACAGGATGAAAAACGCATTGCTCATAGGCATGGAATTCAACTCACTGCTTCCAGTAGAGCAGAGACCTGAGTTTACAGAAAACTATGAAGGATTCATCCATATAACAAACATGGACGGCACCGTAGAGGAGTGCGAAATAAAATATATAATCCGCGACCATTCATTCGAGAAGTTCGGTCTTAAAAAGGAGATTATGAAACACTGTGCCGAATTCATAAATTCAAAATACGGTGCTTCGACAATCGAACTTGAGATAAAAGACCAGTACTATAACATGAAAAAGGAGATTATCCCTCATTTTGGAATAATCGAAACTGCGGTTAAGGCAATGGAGACGGCCGGTGTAAAACCCAAAATCCAGCCCATAAGAGGCGGCACAGACGGTGCACGGCTCTCATTCATGGGGCTCCCCTGCCCCAATATCTTTGCAGGCGGACACAACTTCCACGGAAAAATGGAGTATGTTCCCGTTGAAAGCATGGAAAAGGCGACAGAGGTCATACTCAACATCATTTCGCTCTTTGCACAGAAATAATCAGGAAGGCCGCTCCAGGGCGGCCTTTAATATTGTCTCAATTCAATCTGTTGTTCTCCTCTATTACCTCTTTTGCCATTTCGGGGTAATCTGTCGTAATATAGTCAACACCCAGTTTCACAAAAGCATCCATCTGTTCCCTGTCATTGACAGTCCACACGTTGACAGTCATACCCAGTTTATGTGCACGCTCTATATAATCTGAATTGAGCAGCATCAGCGAATAGTGGTAATCCAGGCCCTTAATGCCGGCCGCGTTCAGTTCCTCTGGCGTTTTGTCTCCCATAAGATATTGTACAGGCACCCCGGGCATATACTTTACAGCCAATAGACAGGCATTGTAACTGAATGATATTATACTTATCTGCTCCTGCAGCTTGAGTTTCTTTACGAGTGAGGCCAGTTTTATTATAACCTCTTCCTCCACTTGCGGAGCCGCTGCCTTCACCTCCGCTACAAGCTGCAACTTCACATTTTTGGATGAACCGTCTGCTCCTTTGACCTTGAAGCCCTTTTTCCCGGCCTTAAGGTACTCTTCCAGCGTTGGCACTCCCTCACCGTTGGAAAGTTTGACATGCATGACTTCACTGAATGATGCTTTCTGCACATCAGGTATATCACCTACCGCCGGACCGTGACAGACTACCAGAACCCCGTCGGAAGTCATGTTTATATCGAATTCACTTCCGTAAAAGCCTGCCTTGTGGGCGTTTTCAAGCGATGAAATGGTATTTTCAAAAGAACCTTCGGTATTCCAGTAACCTCTGTGGGCGACTATCTGTGTCTTTACCTGGGCTGACAAAGGACCGTTAAAAGCAAAAAGCGCAGCGAAAATCAGAGAAAAGGTAAGCATGCGCCTGAAAAAATTGGCATATCGTTTCATTTTGATTATTTTTATCTGCAATTGCAAAGTTAACAATAAATGGAGAATTTAGCCCAACCTCAACTCAACAGCCACAATAAAGATGAGTATCCGCCCATGCACACCGCCGAACATATTCTCAATGCCACAATGGTAAAGATGTTCGGATGCCGACGTTCGGCCAATGCCCACATCGAACGCAAAAAGAGCAAGTGCGACTATAAACTTGCCGCAGCGCCTACAGATGAACAGATTTCTGAAATAGAAAAGAGGGTAAACTGCATTATAGAGCAACATCTGCCTGTAACCGTCGAATTCATGGAACGGGAAAAGGCTGAAGCGGTTACCAGCCTTGGCAGGCTTCCCGGCAATGCTTCACAGACAATCAGAATCGTAAGGATAGGAGATTACGACACATGTGCCTGCATAGGGGCACATGTCTCTGATACCGGAGAGATAGGGCGTTTCAGAATAATCAGTTCCGATTTCACTCCGCCCGCAGAGGGAGAGGAAACCGGAACGTGGAGAGTCAGATTCAGACTGCTGTAATCAGGTTACCTTATTGACCCCACTACCTTGAAATAGTAGTTTTGCGGGCCGTCATAAACCAGTTCATAAATTGTATCGTCTACCCTGTAATACTTTGCTCCGTTTATGACAACCTCTTCGTAACCATAGGGCAAATCATAGACAATCGCGCCTATGGGCGGATCTACAACAACATAATTGGAACCTGATTTAAGATAATATACTCCATCGCCGTCGGTATAGTAGCGGTGTGTCCTGCCGTATGAATCCCGTACAGAATAAACAGCCAGGTCTATTATGCCGTCTATCAATGTTTTGGCAATGACTGCCCCAACCGGGGGACGGCATACGACATATCTGTTGTCATTAAATATGTAATATCTCCCGTCTGCATAATAATAGGTATGAGGGCCACGGTATATGACTCTTGCACCGAAAGGCAACGTATTGACATAATAACCGTAATAATGGTGCACGCTCGGACGTGGGACAAATCCTCCGGGTCTGGCAGGCGGAGGTACAGGCCGGTTATGGCCCTGCGGCGGGACAGGTCTTCCGGGAGCAGGCTTGTGTGCGGCCGGTCCGTTGGGCCTTGGCCTGTTTTGGGCAGGTCTGTTCTGCCCCGGTCTATCCTGCCTGATCAACGGAGGTTTCTTTCCGTTTTGAGGCCGGCTGTTTCTGTCGTTGTCAGGTCTGTATACCGAATTGGTCTGTTTCTCCCTGTTGCCGCCACGCCTGTACTGCGACTGTGCAAAACTCTGCGGAGCGACCACAAACAGCAATGCCGCCAGAAGAAAAACACTTTTCAAATCTCTTACCCTGTAACACATAATCATTCGAACTTATAAAGTTATAATCATATATAAGCAACAATCGTACCTCTGTCAAAATCTGAGTTCTATTCCAAAATTTACTACCCAGTTGGTATTCTTCTCGCCAAGGTAGTTGTGACGGTGGTTAAGCCTCCAATAACTGTCAACCCTGAATATCTTGAAGATATTGGTAATTCCGACCCCTGCCTCCATATAGGGTTTGGAAACGTCGCTCATCCCGTCAGGGAAGAGAAGTTTTGCCTTGTCGAGATTGTCGGAAGCGGCCTGCGCAATATGGTCTGCACCGCCGTTGTTCTTATCCTCCAATGTGCCCACCACACCTCTGAAGGAGACAACCTCCCTCCACTTCAACCGTTTAAGAAGCGGTATCTTGCTAAGGAAAAACCCTTTGAAATCATGTTCATAAAACCAGCTCACCCACCTGTCGGAAGCAAACTCATAATAGTTCATACATGAAAAACTGCCCGGGTTGTTGAAATAGGTGGCATTGCCCTCATGCAGTTTCAAAAGGGGATAAGGCAGCCTTCCCCAGATTTTGCCGGCAGTAACAGAAAACCTTGAGACTCCCAAAGGTGGCAGTGCAAGATTGTAATCAAGCCCGGCTTCTGCCCTGTAAAATTCATACTGGCTGCCAAAAAGGTCCTTTATTCCCATCTTGAAATCCAACTTCAATACCGGATAGTCTCCTATCATACGGTAAATGTCGAAATGGCCTCTTGTAACCGATTCGTTCCATCCGAAACGCAAGGCAAGCCCGAGCACGGTACTGTTTACAGAACCTGCCTCTGTCCCGTCGGTAAAATAGAGCGGCACATATCTGTTGCCGTGAATCTCACCTCCTTCCAGATAAAACTGCGTATTGAGCCATTCTCTCCACTCGTGATCGTATCGGAGAGAAAAGCGGTCTACCATGCTGAGCCTGTCGCTGCCCCTGGAAAGAAGAGACCCCAATATGTTTCCTTCAGAAAAGGCATGCTCTCCGGCCCCCAGCTGCATTGCATCATGCCTGTATGTTGCCGTCAGTTTCCTTACAGGGTGACGGTTAAACATATACTCAACACTTCCACCCCCCTTGAACACTCCGTCTTTCGTGCCGTATGCAACATGTCCTGTAAGCCTGAGTTTCTTGCTGAATTCGCTTGTTGTCCTTGCACCGAACTGCATCCTCAATCCTTCCAGATTGTTAAAACTTACCAGCTTGTAATATGGACCGATCTCTATAGGGCCGGCCTTGTAATATCCCTTGATCAGAGTATATACCAGGTTGTAGATTGTGTTGAACAGCGGCACACGTTTTATGGAGTCCACCATATGGTAAATATTCTGCTCCTTCTGGCTCAATGCAAACGGACGTTCCCTCTCCCAGAACTCTTCACTGTTGTTTACCACATCTTCATTCATCACCACATTGGTGGAGTGACGCAATACAGGCTCAGGTATTTCTTTCCCTATCTGTACGTCTGAATAGTCTGTAGTCTTGTTTCCTATGAAAGAGACAAGTTTTGACGAGTCATTCATGGTCACTGAAAAATCGAGGTAGAGCTTTTCTCCTTTGTAAAACCACGTGGAATCATCTGCAAGCTGATACTCCACATCTACGACCATATCTCTTATCCAGTTTACATTCACTCCCTTCATAAGTTTCACATGGGCCTCGCGCAAGGCCATCGTTGCAGAATCTATCTGGATTTCGCCGTCAAACACCGGAGATGAGACCGATTTGGGGTGAAACCTCAACTTGTAAGTCTTTCTTCCGTCTATGGAAAGGCTGTCTACAAGATAATAGTCATAATAAAGGAAACCATGTTCGTTGAGAGGAGATGCAATCTTTATGTCAAACATGTCTACATAGTTCTCATAAAGGTCTACCCTCATATGCATCTGCCCGGTAAACTGCGAAAGAGAATATTCGTTGTCGATTCCCGATATTCTGCTGGCCTCGATTATCTCCCTGTTCAAAGGTGGATTCTTTCTGCTGTAGAGGCGCGAAGAGGTTTCCGAAATCATGACCGGAAGGTATGGTTTGCCGGAAATCACGGAGGTATCCATATACATGAAGACAAAACCGAAATTCTTCTGGAATATCTTGTTCTTCATTTTAGGGTTCAGGTTGGTGATTCCAAGCTCCATCTTGTTGTAGGTCTTACAACTGAAACTCTCCAGACCCGCCGGGTTGTTGCGTTTCTTTGCCTCGTATATCCTTCTGACAAAAGCCTTTGTACGGCTGTCGTCTGGCTTTACCACTATCGCGTCCAGAAATTCCATTGAAGGGTGAAGAATAAAATTTGCCTCGGTATATCCGCCAACGTTTATCCTCATCTGCTGCACGTCGTATCCCATAAGCTCCACCATTATGGTATCTGAAACGCTCTGGCGCGTTTCAATGTAATAAAGCCCTTCCATGTCGGTGGTCACCCCTACCGTCGTACCTTTGAAATAGACTACGGCAAAAGGCACCGGCTCACCGGTCTCGGAATCGGTAACGACCCCCTTGACCTTGGTGATCTGCTGTCCGTCTGCCATGGGGATAAAGGCAGACATCAAAAGGACAAAAGCAACCGCTATTCTCACAAATCTTGACATCCACGCACCGTTTTAAGATTTGCAATATTATAAAAAAATGTCTGACAATATCCCTTTTGTAAAGAAACTGCCTATTTTCATAAATATTATATCAACAAAAAAACATGACAGTTTAACATTAAATTTCTATATTTGACATTGTCACAAATATTGCGTGAATAAAATATTTCCGTTATGGCTCTTCACAAAAAGATATTGAAATGGACAATCAGCATAATTCTGTCGCTCATACTGCTCCTCCTGCTTCTCACAATAGGGACCGGCATATTTTTAACAACTCAGAATCTTAATGGTCTGGTTGAAAAATACAGCAGCAAATTCCTGAATGCCGAGGTAAAATCAGACACCATAAGTGTCCATATCTTCAAACACTTCCCTTATCTTACCTTCTCCATGACCAACGGAGAGGTAATCTCAGGAGTACTGCAGCCCGTAAGGGATTCCTCCAGGTTGGCCATACCGGCCGGTGCAGACACACTTCTCAAATTCAACAGAATATACATATCTGTTTCGGTGACAGACCTGCTGCGCTCCAAAGTGAATATCAGAAGCATTGCCATAGAGGCCCCAGACATATATGCATTTGTCATGCCCGACGGCACGGCCAACTACGACATTGTCAAAGGCAGCATGGAGGCAGACACCTCTTCGGCAGACTCCGCATCACCCGATTTGAAAATAAGACGTGTGGGAATCTATAACGGAGGCCATGTAAGATATTTCAACCTGAAGGACTCAATGCTTTTGAGCGTAGATCTCAACCGCCTTTTTCTCAGAGGCAACTTTACTACAGACCTTGAAAAGACTGAACTTGACAGAGGCTATCTCTCAAAATTCCTGCTCTCTGTACACAAGCTCTCTGCAAAAAGCGAATTCGCGACCGTTGCAAGAGATGTGGCAGACACTCTCAGACTCAATGCAGACCTTGTTCACAGCGGAGGGGTGCATACCTCAGCAAAGTTTGCAATCGACTCACTGAGAATGAGAAAAAACGACAACCATTACACTTTGGCGGCTCTCACTGAAACCAATCTCGCAATAAACAATTTCACTCTGATAGATGACATTCCCTTTGCAATAGAAGGAGCATTTACACTAAACGACAGTGCAGATGTAAAAAGGATAGACATAGACAAACTCAATCTGAACATAGCCAGACTTCCCGTTGAGTTCAACGGAGATCTGGAACTGAGCGGAGACACCCTACTTACAAAAGGGGGATTCAGGGGCAGGGTGGAGAATTTCAAACTGTCGGAATTCCTTGAATATATTCCTAAAGAGGCCTTTCCTGCCGTAGAAAGACTAAAGACAGATGCCGTCCTGAACCTTGACATACTCATGAACGGCTTTTACAACTTCAAGACCGGTGAACTTCCATCATTGACAGCAAGGCTGACTGTTCCAAAAAGCAGTGCGTCGTTCAAAGGCATGACCTCCAGGATAAATGAAATGGAGGCTGACATATATGCATACTATTCAGCCACGAACAAAGACTCAGCAGCCGTGGAAATCAACAAACTGCTGCTCAAGGGAAGAAGTGCGGACCTCTCGCTGGACGGAAAGATTTCAAGGCTTGCATCGGCAGACCCGTTTGTAGATGTGGTCTTCAAGGGGTGGGCTAACCTCGACACACTGAGCCGTCTCTTCATTGAAGACAAGGGGTCAGTCTGTCGGGGCCGGATAAATGCAGACCTGAGCATAAAATCGCTGGTTTCCAACCTGAACATGTACAACATAGGCAATGCAGACATAAAAGGGGTGATTTCATCAGACACCACAATCATCGCCCTGCCCGAAAAGCACGTTTTCACCTATCTTACCGGAGTACATATCGGGCTTGGAGCAGTTGAGAACAAATATGATTCGGCAATCGAGAGCGGTATGAGAATGTTTGCGACGAACACCACCGCAGATACAATCTACATAAACTACAAAAGGGAACTGGAGGTTATAGCCTCCAAGTTCAGGATTGCAGGGCACAACTCCGCAGACATAACAGGCGGAGAAAAAAAGGTACATCCGCTCAATGGTGTCACCTCTGTAAAGAGACTGGATATAAAAGGTCCGGATTCACTAAAACTGAGGGCAAAGGAGGCAGAGATGAATTTCAGCATACTGCCTTACGAACAGGATTACTCCATTCCGCACCTTAGCGCAGGACTCAAGGCAAAGAGCCTGGGGCTCAGGGAGGGATTCAATATTGCACTCGTAACCAACGGTGATATTGCACTTGAGGCCATAATAAACAACCGCGACAACAAAAAAATCAGGGAACGCCGCGAAGCCTTTCTCGATTCACTCCAGAAAAGGTATCCGCGCATAGAAAGAGATTCACTCATGCCCTACTTCATGAAACGGATGGAGAGAAGGCGGGAGAGAAACAAGGGCGATTTCGATGACCAGATCATAGACTTCAAGATAGACAACTCATTGGGGGCAATTATCAGAAGATGGAAAATCAACGGCTCGATAAATGCAAAGAGCGGAGGGCTGATTACACCATATATGCCGCTGCGCACAAGACTGTATAACGTAAATTTCAAATTCAATACAGACAGTCTGAGGTTCCATGACACAAAACTGCGCTGCGGAAAATCAGTCATGAATTTCACCGGAGAAGTATCTGGAATCCGCCGTGCGCTCCTCAGAAACGGTACTATAAAGATAGACGGCAGCATAGTTTCAGACAGCCTCGACTTTAACGAACTGATTTCTGCAATGCACCGGGGTTCTGAAATAATGAAACATATAGAACTTTACCGAGACTCTCTCTCGGCCATCACAAGCGAGACGCAGTTGGAAGAGGCCATAGCAGAGGTTGCACCTGATACTGTCACATCTCCGCTGATTATAATTCCGGGTAATGTAAATGCGACGCTTTCAATGGACATAAAGAAAGGGCGCTATTCAAATCTTGAACTTCGTGAAGTAAAGGGAGAGATGTCAATAAGAGACCGCTGCCTGCAGATAAAGGAGTTCGATGCAACGACAAATGCCGGAGAGATGGATTTTTCAGGATTCTATGCCACACGCAGCAAAAAGGATCTCTCTACCGGATTCGACCTGGAACTTAAGAACGTGGAGATAGAAAAGTTCGTGGCACTCATGCCCGACATGGATACGTTGCTGCCTATGCTCAAATCCTTTGAAGGGCTCATAAATTGCCAGATAGCCGCCACATCGCAGATAGACACGGCCATGAACATCATGCTTCCCACATTAAAGGGCGTTGCAAGGATTACAGGTGACAATCTTGTACTTATGGACGGAGAAACCTTCTCCATGATTGCCAAGAAACTGAAATTCAAAAACAGGGAGAGAAATCTTATAGACCGTATATCGGTAGAGATGCTGGTCAACGAAAACAAGATAGAGGTCTTCCCGTTCCTTGCAGAAATAGACAGGTACAAATTTGCCATAAGCGGTACCCAGAATCTCGACCTCTCATTCAACTACCATATTTCGGTATTGCACTCTCCCATACCGTTCAGGCTGGGTGTTACAATATTCGGAAATATGGATGATTTCGACTTCAAGATAGGCCGGGCAAAATACAAGAACGAGAACCTGCCTGTCTATTCAACCATTATAGACAGTACAAGGCTCAACCTGAGAGACCGGATTGCCAATATCTACAGGATAGGTATAGATGCCGCCCTGAGAAACTCGCAGAATATGGCAAGGCTCCAGAGGCTACAGAAAGAGAAGGAGAAATTCGATGCCCGATACGAGGCAATGGATTCGCTCTCCGCCGAAGAGAAACAACTTTATAATGCTGCCGGAGCAGATACAGACACTGTCACTCAAACCTCCCGGACAGAAACGCCTGTAGCAGTACCGGAAGTGGAATCGGATACTGTCCCTGCAGGATAGGCGCACTGTAAACAGATAACATGAAAAGGGGGTGACCCAAAAGTCAATTACTTTTAAGGGTCATCCTTTTTTGTTTGGATTACGCCGGATGTTCACAATGAGAGAATGAATGTGTGTATGGGGGGGGAGAAAAATAAACGGTTATTTCTTTGAA
>JADINB010000042.1 GCA_017694275.1 Candidatus Egerieousia excrementavium
TCAGCCAACCTCTTTCAGAATAGCTCCCCCGCTGTCCATAACGGAAGAGGAGGTGGAGCTGGCTGTCGGAATAATAATAAAGGCACTTAACAGGTTATAGTATTATGGCAAAAGTTACAAATGCAAGGGGTCGTGGCAAGAAAGAGCCCGACCTGGATTTGATAGGGCTGGAATCGGGCCGCAAGCCACCGCAGGCTCCGGACATAGAAGAGGCGGTTCTTGGTGCGCTCCTTCTGGAGCCAGAGGCTATAAATGACGTACGCGACACTCTTGTCCCGGAATGCTTTTACAGGAGCGAGAACAGAAAGGTCTTCCTGGCTATTTCTGCCCTGGCGGCAAGGCATGCAGCAATAGATATTTATACTGTGGCGGAAGAACTTGCCAAAAAAGGTGAACTTGAGGAGGTTGGCGGCAATGTCTATCTGAGCCGTCTGAGCATGAAGATAGGTGCTGCCGCTCATTTGGAATATCATACTACAATACTGGTTCAAAAGTATATACAAAGGGAATTGATTTCTACGTCTTATCAGGTGATAAAAGACTCCTTTGAAGACGCGATTCCTGTAGACGATCTTCTCGACTCCACGCAGGAGAGGCTTTTTTCGCTTGCCGACAGGAACATGCACAAGGATTATCAGAGTATCAGCGAAATTCTGAGCGTGGTGATAGACGATTTGCAGAAAGACCAGTTGAAGAACGACGGTCTGAGCGGTGTGCCGAGCGGATATACCGGAATAGACAGGGTTACACTGGGCTGGCAGCCTTCTGATCTTATAATCATAGCTGCCCGCCCCTCTGTGGGTAAGACCGCATTCGTCCTGACCATGGCCAGGAATATTGCCGTAGACCACAATGTCCCAGTAGCGTTCTTTTCATTGGAAATGTCGTCGAAGCAGTTGGTAAAGAGGCTTGTCATAAGTGAGACCGGGCTGCCCGCAGAAAAAATCAAGGGAGGCAGAAAACTTGAGGAGTATGAGTGGAGCCAGCTGAATGACCGCCTGAACGCCCTTTCCAAGGCTCCCCTTTACATAGATGAGACTCCGTCGCTTTCCATATATGAATTCAGGTCCAAGGCACGGAGGCTTGTTTCGTCGCAACAGGTCAAACTGATAATAATAGACTACCTTCAGCTGATGACCGGACCGCCGGAGCTAAAGGGTATGCGTGAACAGGAGGTGTCTGCCATTTCACGTTCGCTCAAGGCTATAGCCAAAGAACTCGACATACCTATCATAGCCCTTTCTCAGCTTAGCAGGGCAGTGGAGACCAGAGGTGGTGAAAAGCGTCCCCAGCTGAGCGACTTGCGTGAGTCAGGAGCGATAGAACAGGATGCCGACATAGTGATGTTCATACACAGACCGGAATATTACGGTCTCGCTTCCGATTCTGTACCTTCGGGCCAGACAGATATCATAATAGCCAAGCATCGTAACGGTCAGGTCACTGATGTGCCGATGCGTTTCAGAAATTCCGAAGTCAAGTTCGTTGATGCTTCGGATGCTGTTTTTGACATAGGCGGCCCGGAGAATACCATAATCAGAGGTTCCAGGATGAACGATGATTTTGAACATGCCGGAGATTTTGACAAAGAATGACAGAAATGAGACAATTATTGCTTGCTATCCATTTTATTATCTTCTTCACGGCGGCAACACTACTGCATTCGCAGCCCTTGTCACATTCAGGAGAGCCGCCCTATAAGGAAGGTGAGACACTTACTTATGAGCTGAGCTATACCTGGGGCGGAGTAAATACAGACGTGGGCCAGGGTACGGCAAAGATGAACTATTCAGACGGCTTTTACAATCCGGTAATTACAGGCAAGACATACAAGTTCTACGACATATTCTTCAAGGTCCGCGAACATTTCGAATCAAAATTCAGCGACTCTACGTTCCGTCCTGTCATGTTCTACCGCAAAAGTGAAGAGGGCAAGTACTGGGCGGAGAACCGTTACAGGTTCGACGACATGAACGGGAAAATATACGCGACTGTCAGAAAGCGCAACAAGCCTGAAACAGACACCGTACTGACATACACTCCATATACTTTTGATTTGGTTTCTCTGTTCTATAATTGCCGTGCCATGGATTTTGCCTCGCTTGAGACAGGGGTGAAATACCCGATAACGTTTGCCATAGACAAGGAGATATACAATCTCTATTTTATCTACCACGGAAAGGAGACCAAAAAAATCAAGGGGCTTGGAACATTCAGGACAATGAAGTTTTCTGCAAGTCTTGTCGCCGGAGAGATATTTACTGGAAAGGACGAGATATATATTTGGGTCAGCGACGACAAAAACATCATACCTTTGCTGTTTGAATCAAAAGTGCTGGTCGGAACGGTGACCGGCAGGCTCAAGAGCTGGAGTAATCTTAAATATCCTATGACAAGCAAAGTAAAATAGGGCGGGAGGCCGGTAAAATGGGAAAAAATATAGAGATAAGACATCGCGGCAGAGTATGTGCGGTAACTCAGGATGGCGTCATGGTGGAGATTCTCAACAAGTCTATGTGTGCGGCGTGCCATGCCAGATCGCTCTGCTCTTTGGGAGACGAGCAGATAAAGACAATATCCATCAGGGACTGCGACAGTTCCCGGTTCAGCACAGGTGAGGAGGTAGAGGTGGTCATGAGACAGACAATGGGGCTCAAGGCCGTACTGTTTTCTTATGTATATCCTTTGATAATCTTAATGATTTTATTATTATCTTTGCCGCGCCTGAATATTAGCGAATTGTTTTCGGCACTTTTGGCGGTTCTGGCTGTCGCGATATACTATCTGTTTTTGTATTTGTGTAGAGACAGAATCGCAAAAAGTTTTATATTTACAATAGCAAAACTAAACAACTGATTAATGAGTACAATAATTATTACCGTAGCTAGTCTTAGTATTTTAGGACTGTTATTGGCTGTTGTGCTATATGCGGTAGCGCAGAAGTTCAAGGTGGAGGAAGACCCGAGAATCGACATTGTCGAGTCTATTATGCCGGGGGCCAATTGCGGTGGTTGCGGACAGGCAGGTTGCCGTGCCTTTGCGGAGGCTTGTGTAAAGGCTTCCAATCTCGACAATCTCTATTGCCCTGTCGGAGGTAATCCCGTAATGCAGAAGGTAGCCGGCGCCCTTGGTTTCGAAGTTGCCGAAAAAGCGCCAATGGTGGCTGTTGTCAGATGCGCAGGTTCATGCGACAAACGGCCTAAAACCAATACCTACGACGGTGTGGCTTCCTGTGCCGTCATGAACAGCCTCTATTCTGGAGATACCGGTTGCAAATACGGTTGCCTTGGTAAAGGCGATTGCGTTTCGGCCTGTAAATTCGGTGCTCTCTCTTTAGATCCCGCTACAGGGCTTCCCGTTGTAGACGAGGATAAGTGTACCGCCTGCGGTGCCTGTGTAAAGGCTTGCCCCAAAGGCATTATAGAATTGCGCAACAAGGGTGTCAAATCCCGCAGGGTTTTTGTCTCTTGTGTAAACAAGGATAAGGGCGGCATTGCCAGAAAGGCATGCTCCGCTGCATGTATCGGTTGCGGCAAGTGTGCGAAAATTTGCCCGTTTGGTGCGATTACCGTAGAGAACAATCTGGCATACATAGATTTTGCAAAATGCCGCCTGTGTACGAAGTGTGTGGCTGAATGCCCTACAGGTGCCATCCATGCAGTGAATTTCCCGCCCAAACCGCCCAAAGCGGCTGAGCCTAAAGCAGCAGAACAAAACAGTTAAAGTATGAGAACATTTTCAATGGGCGGAGTTCACCCCGCCGACAATAAAATATCCCGCGACGCAGCCATTGAGAACTTCCCTGTTCCAGAGGTTGCGTATATCTCCATGTCGCAACATCTTGGAGCTCCGGCTGAGCCAGTTGTTGCCGTAGGCGATAAGGTAAAGGTAGGACAATTGATTGCCAATGCATCCGGCTTTATTTCTGCTCCGGTACACTCTTCGGTAAGCGGTACCGTAAAATCAATCGAGACAGTAAAGGATATTGCCGGCAATCCCTGCAAGGCTGTTGTAATTACGGTAGAAGGTGACGAATGGGTCGAGACCATAGACCGTTCAGAAGATATAGTAAGAGAAATAAAACTGGATTCCAAACAGATAATCGAGAAAATCAAGGAGTGCGGAGTCGTAGGTCTGGGAGGCGCTACCTTCCCCACCTGCGTAAAGCTTTCCCCTCCTCCCGGCAAAAAGGCCGAATTCCTGATTATAAACGGAGCCGAGTGTGAACCTTATCTTACATCAGATTACAGAGTGCTGATAGAGATGCCCGAACAGGTGCTTATAGGTGCTTCCATAATGATGAAGGCTCTGGGTGTATCACAAGGTTATGTGGGAATAGAAGAGAACAAGCCCGAAGCGATAGAGAAACTTAGAGGGTATTCTGGTCAATATCCCGACATTCAGATAGTCCCTCTCAAAAAGAAATATCCGCAGGGAGGTGAGAAACAGCTGATCGATGCAGTTGTCGGCAGAAAGGTTCCCTCAATGGGGCTGCCGATAGATACGGGTGCAGTTGTACAGAATGTAGGAACCGCACTGGCCGTATATGAGGCCGTACAGAAGAACAAGCCGCTCTTTGAAGGCATACTTACGGTTACCGGTGAGTGCAGCGGTGCACAGAAGAACTACAGACACAGGGTAGGCACTCCAATGAGCGCCATTATAGCAGCAGTCGGCGGTCTTCCCGAAAATGCGGCCAAAGTCATAAGCGGCGGTCCGATGATGGGAAAGGCTGTATCGAATCTGGATGCCCCCACACTCAAAGGTTCTTCGTCTATCCTCTTCCTTACCTATGAGCAGACAAAGAGAGAGGAGGAGCAAAACTGCATAAGGTGCGCCAAATGTGTGGGCGCGTGTCCTATGGGGCTTGAACCGTATCTGCTTAACAAACTGTCGAAAGCGCAGCGCTGGGACGATGCCGAGTCCAACAGGATTTTCGACTGTATAGAGTGTGGCTGTTGTTCATTTACATGTCCCTCACACATACCTTTGCTCGACAGCATAAGGTACGGCAAGGGGCAGGTTATGAAAATAATGCGTAGCCGTCCCAAAAAATAGTAATGGTTTAATAAAAATATAATAGAATGAAACAACTGCTTGTATCGCCTTCTCCGCATGTACACGGGAAGGAAAATACCAGAAACTTGATGAGGGATGTGATCATTGCATTACTCCCTGCTGTTGCAGTTTCTATATATTATTTCGGACTCTCTGCCATAATCCTGTTTGTGGCCGGTATAGCTTCCTGCGTTTTGGTAGAGTATCTTATCCAGAGATTTTGCTTCAAGGGAAAGTCTACCATTGGGGATTGCTCCGCAATCGTTACGGGAATACTTCTGGCACTGAACCTTCCTCCTGCTTCACCGTGGTGGATTATAGTGATAGGCTCCATAGTTGCCATAGGTGTTGCAAAGATGACTTTCGGAGGGTTGGGGCAGAATATATTTAATCCGGCGCTTGTCGGCCGTGTTTTCCTGCTTGTCTCTTTCCCGGTAATAATGACAGACTGGACCGCTCCCGCTTCCTTTTTCGGTGCCTCGCTCGATGCATCGACCGGCGCGACTCCGCTGGCCCTGGTAAAGGAAGCTCTTGCAAACGGGCAGACAGTAAGCCAGATATTTGCAGATAATCCTTCGCTCTCATATTCCCAATTGCTTTTTGCAAGGGTAGGTTCTGCCGGTGAGATTTCGGCAATCGCGCTTCTGCTCGGTTTCGTATATCTGCTGGCAAGAAGGGTTATCAAACCCCATATCACCCTTTCAATCTGGGCTACAGTCTTTGTCTTTTCTGGAATTCTGTGGCTGTGCAACCCCGACCAGTTTACAGACCCGGTATTCAATCTGCTTACCGGCGGTATGCTGCTCGGCTCTATCTTCATGGCTACAGATTACGTGACTTCGCCTATGACTGCCAAGGGTATGGTTATCTTTGGTGTGGGTATAGGAGTAATAACAATCCTTATCCGTGAGTTCGGTTCATACCCTGAAGGAATTTCATTTGCAATCCTTATCATGAATGCGGTGGTTCCTTTGATAAACATGTATGTCAAACCTAAAAGATTTGCAAAGGAGGCTAAATAATGGCTATAGAATCTTCACTTAGAAATATGGTTATCGTCCTTTTTGCCGTATGTCTGGTGGCATCGGCAGCACTGGGCGGAATATATACGCTTACCAAAGAGCCTATAGAGGCGGCCCAGGTTGCAAAGACAAACAGCGCCATTGCGGCCGTAGTGCCCGAGTTTGACAACAATCCTTCAGATTCTGCCAACGTACGCGTGGTAGACGTAGACGGAGCGGTATCTAAGGTATATGTGGCAAAGAAAGGCGATGAAATCGTAGGATATGCAATAGAATCTTCCACATCAAAAGGATTCAGCGGCAATATTACAATTATGGTAGGTTTTGCTCCCGACGGCACAATAGTCAATACCTCGGTCATATCACATGCAGAGACTCCCGGTCTGGGAGCCAAGATTGCAAATCCGGAGGATCCGTTTATAGTGCAGTTTGCGGGCATGAATCCGGGCAGTCCGGATTTTAAACTTGCCGTAAGAAAAGATGGCGGCAACGTAGATGCCATTACAGCTTCAACGATTACGTCGAGAGCTTTCTGCGACGCTGTCAATACTGCATATAAAGTTTTCTGTAAAATTAACGAGAGTGGGGAGGCTCAAGAATAGTCATGAGTAAGTTTGGCTTGATAACAAAAGGTATAATAAAGGAGAATCCTACCTTTGCCCTGGTTTTGGGAATGTGCCCTACAATTGCAACCACAACCTCGGCCATCAACGGTCTGGGAATGGGTCTTGCAACAACCTTCGTACTTATACTTTCAAATATGCTTATTGCCGCCGTAGCTCCGATTATCCCGGCAAAAATCAAGATACCGAGCTATATCGTAATCATAGCTTCGCTGGTTACAGTCCTGCAGTTCGTAATGCAGGCCTATGTTCCTGATCTGTATGCTACGCTGGGTATTTTCATTCCCCTTATCGTGGTTAACTGTATTATCCTTGGAAGGGCGGAGGCTTTTGCATGCAAGCACTCCATACTGGATTCAGCCATGGACGGTATAGGAATAGGTCTTGGCTTCTCGCTTTCACTAACGGTAATAGGATTTGTAAGAGAGTTGCTCGGCGGTCTTTCGATATTCGGCAACCGCATTGCGGAGGGCGACGGAATGCTGGCCTTCGTACTGGCCCCAGGCGGATTCCTCGTTTTGGGATACCTCATGGTGCTGTTCCGCAAGGTGACAAAACAATAACCTAAAAAAGAGATAGATATGGAATATATAATAATTATAATATCTGCTGTATTTGTCAACAACATATTGTTGTCGCAGTTCCTTGGAATATGTCCGTTCCTCGGAGTTTCCAACAAGGTCTCTACCGCAGTGGGAATGTCGGGAGCCGTATGCTTTGTCATGGCACTCTCTACACTGGTTACATACCTGTTGCAGTACTATGTGCTGAATCCCCTGAATATAGGGTTTATGCAGACAATAGTCTTCATTCTGGTCATTGCTGCGCTTGTGCAGATGGTTGAGATTATACTTAAAAAGATAAGCCCGTCGCTCTATCAGGCATTGGGCATATATCTTCCGCTCATTACAACCAACTGTGCAGTACTCGGAGTTGCAATCCTGGTTGTTACCAAAGAGTTTACATTTGGTGGAGAACCTGCAATGCTCAATCTGGCCGAGTCTGTGGTTTATGCTGTGGCAAGTGCATTGGGCTTTGGTCTGGCAATGACCCTCATGGCCGGAATCAGGGAACAGCTGGAACTTGCAAAGGTTCCCGAGGCTTTTCGCGGCGTTCCGATTGCACTTATAATTGCAGGAATCATGGCTATGGCCTTTATGGGCTTCTCAGGTATTGTATAACAGGTCCAGCTTGCTATGGAAAAAAAACAGGCGATATCGGCAATAATGACCGCTCTGCAGATAGAGGCCCTGCTCAGGGAAGGGCATCTTGAACAGGCGTATGACCAGTTGCATAAACTTCTGGAAAGGGAGCCGGACAATGCTCATGCATGGTATCTGCTTGGAGGAATATACAGGCGGCAGCAATTGTGGGGAGAGGCCATCAATGCCTACAACAAGGCAAAGATGATAAATCCCGACGGGCCTGCGGCAACCGCCATAGAGGCAATTTATGAGATACTGGACTACAACAACATGAAACTTACAAATCCCTGATCAGGATTTCATGTCAGAATAAAAATAGTGCCGGCTGCAATCATATTGGATTGGCCGGCATTATTTTAAACTTCGTTTACAATCACGCTGCGTCTCGGCATTGTC
>JADINB010000004.1 GCA_017694275.1 Candidatus Egerieousia excrementavium
GTTCTTATAGAGACACCTGTAGCTCCGCATGAATCCAGACTTCCGCGCAGCACAGTGGCACAGACCTACCAAATGGTACAACAGGACCTCGAAACGGCTTTAGGACTGCTTTCGAAAGAGAAGAATACAGGCCATTTCAACTGGTGGGCAGCCCGCCTGCTCCAGGCAAGGGTTCACCTCTATAAAGGCGAATATTCTCAAGCATATACAGCTGCCGTGGATGTAATAGACAATTCACCTTACAGATATGTGCCCAACAACGAGTACCGCGATTACTGGGGAAGAGAGGGAGACGATGAGTCCGTTCTCGAGCTGCTGGTGAGCACAGACGGCGATATAGACCCCGACGGAGGTTTCTACACCATTTACCACAACCTCTGGTTCGGAGAGCCGAACTCTGGAGGAAGCCTTATCCCTACAAAGAAATGGAGAGAACTCTTTACCAATACTCCCAATGACGTACGCGGACAGATGATAACTTACGACGATCCTAACGGAGAGGGTAAAAAGACAGGCGAACTGTGGCTGAAAAAATTCATAGGCAACGTAGACAGAGGGTACACCTTCAGAAGAAACAATCCAAGAGTACTGCGTATTACAGAAGCATACCTTATTGCGGCAGAGGCAGGACTTGAAAGCGGAGCTTCTGATGCAAGCGACTATCTCAATATCATACGCAAGAGGGCAGACCCTACCGCACAGGATGTTGTTGCAACGATAGATTTGATCCAGCAGGAGCGCCAGAAAGAGTTCATTGGAGAAGGACACCGTTTCTTTGACATAATGAGACGCGGCGGTACCATAACAAGAGATATAGCAGAAGACCCGCGCGACTATGCAGGCGGAGCTGGCTATACCAACTCTTTCGACTGGGACTCATACCAGGTTGCACTGCCTATTTCAAGGACAGAAAGGCTAATCTATCCCGAATTGCAGCAGAACCCCGGTTACAAGGAATAAATCCCCGGTACGGCATATAAGAGAATGGGGCTGTGTCAAAATGAATGTTTTGATGCAGCCCCATTAAGGTGTGTAAGAATTAGCAAAATGCAAGGCATTGAGGATGAGGGCGACAGAAGTTTACTGGAGTAAATGACTTAGCCCGAATTCCGAAAATAACGCAGCAGTTTGCAATTATGACACACCGTCTTTTTTTTACCCACATCTGGGTATTGCCCGCATGCTTTTTAAAACCTTAACTTTGTACTAATTAACACTTAACATTTCTGGAGGGTATCCCAAAACAGAGGGGACTATTTTACAGACATGCGCACCAGAAGCCTATCCTTGCACCCATGTAGAGCAGTCCTATAAGCTGCTCCGCCCATTTATCCTGCAGTACATTTACCGTATTACCCTGCGTCACTACCGTTCTGCCATCATTGAATATGTGATATCCCGCAACATATCCGGGTTCATGGAAAGAGCCGTTATAACAGGCGTTGAAGATAGTGACACGCGGAGAGGGTTCAAGTTTGGCCAAATCCTCCAGATGTCCACAACCAGCACCCCCTCTCTTTCAGATGTGGTTATTGCATTTATATAATTATCTACCGCTTCAGGAACCGCCTCATAGGTCTGCCTGTCTACAACTATGGCAACACTGCTCTTTCTTGCGGAGCAGGAGGCAAAAAGAAATAGGAGTGCTGGAAGCACCAGCAATGATCTAAAAATTTTTAATTTCTATAATTCTTTCATTTTCAATAATTTAGGTGCGTATGTCTTTTTTCGAAAACAAAATTATAATATTTTTTTTTAAAATTGTAAGAAGTTTCAAAAAATACCTACTATTGACGAGTGCGCCGCAAGCGCGCAGAAACAAACAAGACATTTAATGACTTTACAAGGCCCGCATTATGTACAATTTTAAAAATCATCGTATCATATCTATTTCAAAGATTTTGTCATACTCTGTTCTCTCCCTTGCCGTATTTGTATCGTGCAATATTGGAAGAGACTCGTTTTCAGAAGGGGAGATTTCAATTATAATGTCAGGAGACTCTTCTGCACTGATGAGAGTACTTACAATAGAAAACAAAACCGACAGTCTGTCATTAAGAAAACAGTCGGCAATGCTTTCCAAAAGCGAAATAGCCTCCGATATTTACAAGCTACTGGCCAAACGGCTTGTATCTACAGTATCAGACAGCACGGTAGACGGTGTGGGGCTTGCCGCCCCGCAGGTGGGAATTCTAAAAAGGGTCGTAGCAGTACAGCGTTACGACAAAGAAGGGGCTCCATTCGAAGTCTATCCCAACATCCGTATTACAGAATACTCTGCCGAAAAGCAGACGGGCCGAGAAGGCTGCCTCTCCATTCCCGACACGAGCGGAATTGTAGAAAGGGCGCAAAGCGTTATCATTTCATACACCAGCCCGCTAACCCTTGAAACAGTGAATGACACTGTACAAGGGTATACGGCGGTGATATTCCAGCACGAGACAGACCACCTCGACGGTATACTTTATACAGACAGGCTGTACGGCAAATAGTCTGCCCGGCTGCCGCTAAAGTTTTCCGTCAAGAAGCATTTCGTAGGTTGCAATATCCAAAAGGCCATGGCCTGAAAGATTGAAAAGTATTACCTCTTCCTTGCCTGCTTCCTTTGCCTTTAGCGCCTCCTGTACTGCAAGGGCAATTGCATGTGTAGACTCCGGAGCCGGGATTATGCCTTCGCAACGCGAAAAGAGCAGTCCGGCATTAAGTGCATCTTTCTGCTCTATGGCATACGACTCTATCAGCCCGTCTTGCTTGAGCTGGCTCACTATTTGTCCGCCACCATGATAACGCAATCCTGCAGCATGTATCTGCGCAGGCTGGAAATCATGGCCGAGGGTATACATGGGAATGAGAGGGGTCATCCCTGCAGTGTCGCCGAAATCATACTCCATCCTGCCTTTGGTCAGTTTAGGGCATGCAGCAGGCTCGGCTGCCATAAAACGGGTCTTCTTTCCCTCTTTAAGATTGTGCCTGAGGAAAGGGAACGATATACCTGAGAAGTTGGAACCGCCGCCAAAGCAAGCTATTACCTTGTCGGGATAATCTCCTGCCATCTCAAGTTGCTTTTCTGCCTCCAGGCCTATGATTGTCTGATGCAGAAGAACATGGTTTAGAACAGATCCCAAAGTATAGCGGCAGTTCGGAGTTTCAAGAGCCATCTCAACCGCTTCGGATATTGCTATTCCCAGGCTTCCCTGGCAATCCGGGTCCTTGGCCAGAATGTCGCGCCCGAACTTTGTAACGTTAGAAGGACTGGCATGGACCTGTCCGCCGTAAGTTCTCATCACGACTTTTCTGTAAGGCTTTAAATTGTAGCTGTTCTTTACCATAAATACGTTAAGGTCCAGGCCAAAATGCTGGCATGCTATGCTCAGCGCCGAGCCCCACTGCCCCGCACCTGTTTCTGTGGTAATATGTTTTATACCCTGCTTTGCATTGTAGTAGGCCTGCGGAATTGCAGAGTTCAGCTTATGCGAGCCTACCGGGCTTACGCTTTCATTCTTGAAATATATTTTAGCCGGCGTATCCAATGCCTTTTCCAGCCCCGAGGCCCTTACGAGCGGTGTCGGCCTGTATATTTTCAAAAGTGTGAGGACTTCATCGGGTATGTCTATGAAACGCTCTCTTGAAAACTCCTGGGCGACCAGTTCCTTTGCAAAGAGAGGTTCCATCTCTTCTGGTTTCAGCGGCTGTCTTGTCTTTGGATTGAGCAGAGGCTGTGGAGCATTAGGCATATCGGCCAAAATATTATACCATTGTCTGGGTATCTCGCTCTCAGGGAGCGTGATTTTTTTAGTCAGTTTCATTTTTTCAGGTTTTAAAGTTTATAATATTATGCGCATATTTCAGACATCTGACATTTAAAAACAGACAGGCCCGGATGCGTGAGCACCGGGCCTGATGTATCTTTATAATCAATATTAAATAAACACGGCAATGCTCACAAGAGTCACATCTTGCGCCACCACCAATTTTGATTATTTAACATCATTGCATTCATCAGGTACAAATTTAACAAAACATTTTCCACAACTGCAAATTTTTTTTGCAGTTTTCACGTCTGTTCCAAAACTCCTTTTACAAAACGGGGTTTGCCGTAAAGGTCGTTCGAGGCCTCAACTCTGCCAAATCCATATTTTTCCATAAGCCGCACAACCTGTTCCGGGAATTTTTCGTTTATTTCAAAATAGAGTTTTCCTCCATGCTTCAACGACTTTGCCGCAGAATCTGCAATTTTCGCATAAAAAAGCAGAGGGTTTTCATCTGGCACAAAAAGAGCCAGACCGGGTTCATGATCCAGCACATTCGGGCGCATCATCTTCTTCTCGCTTTCACAGACATAAGGAGGATTGCTTATTATTATGTCATACGGCGCTCCGACAGAGTTCTGCCCAAGCCCGCCCGACAGCACGTCGTACCTGAAAAAGAACGGGACTCCGGAAGATGGAGAATTTTCTGAGCCGTCGCCGGCAAATTGTGAAGAAGCCACCTGCAATGCCTTCTCTGAAATATCACAACCGAAAACGCGACATTCCGGCAATTTTTTTTGCAGGACCCATGCAATGCACCCGCTGCCCGTACATATATCAAGAATGGATGCCGGCCTGCATGGGGCACACTCCAAGTCTTCGAGAACCATTTCAACCAGCTCTTCTGTCTCCGGACGCGGGATCAGCACATCCCCGCAAAGTCTGAACCTGTAACCGCAAAACCAGCCATAACCCAGGACATACTGCAACGGCTCTCCGCGGCTCATTCTTGCCACTGCATTTTCCAGTTTTGCCGCAACCTCCCCGTCAAGTTCTCTCTGAGGTTCTGTCAGGATTTTATAATGCTCAAGGCTGGCAATTTCCTCTACAAGAATACGCCCGATGCCTCCGATTTC
>JADINB010000043.1 GCA_017694275.1 Candidatus Egerieousia excrementavium
TTAAACAGATGAGTAAAGAAGAAAAGGAAATCATGGAGGCGGAAGAGCCTGTAGTTGCTCCTGCACGTAAAGAAGAGGAGACTATGGACGCATATGTCGAGGAGACTCCCGCTGTTGCAGAGACTGCAAGAAAAAGAAAAAGCAATGCATCGGTCCCGGTAGACAAATTCGACTGGGATGCGTTCGAGAAAGAGGCCGACTATGGCCAGTCTAAGGAAGAGGTAGAGAAAATGTACAGCGACACGCTCTCTACAGTTATTGAAAACGAGGTAGTGGAGGGTACCGTAGTAGGTATTACAAAACGCGAGGTGATTGTAAACATCGGTTACAAGAGCGAGGGCGTTATCTCTGTAAATGAATTCAGATATAATCCCGATCTGGCAGTGGGCGACAAGGTTGAGGTATATGTCGAGAACACTGAAGACAAAAAGGGACAGTTGATACTTTCGCACAAGAAGGCCCGTTCGTTCCGTTCTTGGGACAGGGTGAACGAAGCGTTCGAGAAAGACGAAATCGTAAAAGGTTACATCAAGTGCCGCACAAAGGGCGGTATGATAGTGGATGTCTTTGGAATAGAGGCATTCCTGCCAGGTTCACAGATAGACGTGAAACCTATCCGCGACTACGACGTGTTTGTAAACAAGACTATGGAGTTCAAGATTGTAAAAATCAATCACGAATTCAGGAATGTTGTCGTTTCACACAAGGCTCTTATCGAAGAGGAGCTTGAGGCGCAGAAAGCAGACATTATCGGCAAGCTTGAAAAGGGCCAGGTGCTTGAGGGCATAGTAAAGAACATTACCGCATATGGCGTATTTGTTGACCTTGGCGGTGTAGACGGCCTTATTCATATAACAGACCTTTCATGGGGCAGGATCAACCATCCTGAGGAGATTGTGCAGTTAGACCAGAAGATAAACGTGGTTATCCTGGATTTCGACGATACAAAGAAACGTATCGCACTTGGTCTCAAACAACTTACACCCCATCCTTGGGATTCTTTGGATCCCGATCTCAAAGTCGGCGACAAAGTCAAGGGCAAGGTTGTGGTACTGGCAGATTACGGTGCCTTCGTAGAGATCCAGCCCGGTGTAGAGGGGCTTATCCACGTATCGGAAATGTCATGGTCTTCTCATCTGAGAAGCGCACAGGATTTCCTGAAGGTGGGAGACGAGGTAGAGGCGTGCATCCTTACACTCGACCGCGAGGAGAGAAAGATGTCGCTCGGTATAAAGCAGCTTAAACCGGACCCTTGGGCTACAATCATGGATAAGTATCCTGTAGGTTCAAAACATACGGCTGTTGTAAGGAACTTTACCAATTTTGGCGTATTCGTTGAACTGGAAGAGGGTGTAGACGGTCTGGTTCACATAAGTGACCTTTCATGGACAAAGAAAATCAAGCATCCTTCTGAGTTTACGGCCATAGGAGAGAATCTGGATGTTGTGGTTCTCGAAATTGATCAGCAGAACCGTCGCCTGAGCCTTGGTCACAAGCAGCTTGAAGAGAATCCCTGGGATGTATTCGAGACCATCTTTACCGTAGGTTCGATACATGAAGGTACTATAGTTTCATTCAACGACAAGGGCGCTATCGTTGCACTGGAATATGGCATAGAGGGCTTTGCTCCTGCAAAAGGTCTGGTAAAGGAGGATGGTACCACAGCCAAAGCCGAGGAGAAGCTTCCCTTTAAGGTCATTGAGTTCAACAAGTCCAACAAGAAGATCGTTCTTTCGCATACAAGAATAGCCGACGATGCCAGAAGGGATGCCGAGGCCAAGGAGAACAGGGAGAAGGCTGCCGAGGCAGAATCTACCCAGAATGCTGTAAAGAAGATCAAGGCCAATATTGAAAAGACAACTTTGGGTGACATCAGCGAACTGGCTGCCCTCAAAGATGAAATGGAAAAAGGCTTGAAATAACAGATGGATTTTTCACTTTTGACATTGGGGACGGCTTCGGCCCTCCCCACTGCCAACAGATACCCTAGCGCCCACATCCTTACGGTTCGTGGGCGCTTGTTTTTGATAGACTGCGGTGAAAGTGCGCAGATGCAAATCCGCAAGGCGCGGGTATCGTTGGCCAAAATAGACAATATATTTATCTCGCATCTGCATGGAGATCATGTTTTCGGGCTATTCGGGCTGCTCTCCACCTTTGCAATGGCCGGGAGAATGACTCCGCTCTATATATATGCTCCTGCCGGACTTGCCAGGATTCTCGATTTTTTCAAGGACGAGTTCGGTGAAGGGGTCAAATATGACATTGTCCTGAATCCTGTAAACTGTACGGCACCCGTACAGATTTATGAAAACAGGACAATGGAGATTCTTGCCTTTCCGCTCAGGCATCGCGAGCAGACATACGGTTACCTTTTCAGGGAAAAGCAACCCCGCAGAAATATTCTAAAGGAGGCAGTCGGAAAATACAATCTTTCACTATCGGAAATTGCGAGGCTAAAGGAGGGGCTGGATATAGAAAAGGTATCGGCAGCCGAGGTTACATACGTTCCTTATGTTCCACGTTCTTTTGCCTACTGTTCAGATACAGCTCCGTTCAAGGCTTTGCCATCCTGGGTGAAAGGAGTGGATCTGCTCTATCACGAAGCCACCTTTACTGAAGAGTACAGGGAACTGGCAAAAAAGACATTCCATTCGACTGCGGCCGATGCGGCAAGATGTGCGCTTGCCGCCGGTGCAAAACGGCTGGTGCTGGGGCATTATTCGTCTCGTTTCAAGTCTCTGACTCCGGTTTTGCAGGAAGCCAGGGCCATATTCAAAGAAAGCTGCCTGGCCAAGGAGGGCTCAATTTTTGATATACCTCTGCTTAAATACAAATTGTAGATATGAAAAGGATTGTAACCCTACTCCATGCCTCTGTCTTTCTGATTTTGCTTGCGGCCATTTCCGGAAATGCGGCCATGCAGGAAGACAACCGGAACTTTTACAGGCTTAACCAGGCTCTTTACGATATTTCCAATTTTTATCTGGATACCGTAAACCAGACGGAACTTACAGACAAGGCCATTGCCGCGATGGTTGCAGCCCTGGACCCTCATTCTACATATATTCCTGCAGACCAGGTAAAAGAGATGAATGAGCCACTTGTCGGGAATTTCGAGGGGATAGGGATAGAGTTTGCAATCATAAACGATACTCTGACAGTTCAATCCGTAATTCCGGGCGGCCCGTCGGAAAGGGTCGGCATAAGAAGCGGTGACAAGATTGTCTCTGTGGATGGAGAGACAATAGCCGGTACTTCACTTACGATTCCGCGCGTACACAAATATCTGCGGGGCCAGAAAGGGTCCAAGGTTCTGGTCGGTGTAATCCGGCGGGGAGAGGACCATATGCAGGAATTTCTCATAACCCGCGACAAGATTCCTCTGAACAGTGTGGACGCGGCTTACGAGACAGAAGACGGAATCCATTATGTAAAGCTGGGCCGTTTTTCGGCAAGTTCCTACAGGGAGATAATTACAGCGCTCTTTTCGGTAGAGAAGGTGCCAGAAGGGGTGATTCTCGACTTGAGAGGCAACGGCGGCGGTTATCTGATTGCAGCCCTGCAAATCGCCAATGAATTTCTGGAGAGGGGAAACCTTATTCTTTATACCGAGGGAAGAAACGCTCCCATGATGCGTGAATATGCAAACGGCCGCGGACGTCTGCAAAACGTGCCTGTTGCGGTGCTTATAGACGAGAATTCTGCTTCTGCAAGCGAAATTGTCTCCGGTGCCCTCCAGGATTGGGACAGAGGGGTGATAATCGGCCGCCGTTCGTTTGGAAAAGGGCTGGTGCAGCGTCAGTTCGATCTTCTGGACGGCTCACAGCTGCGCCTTACAGTGGCAAGATATCATACCCCGAGCGGACGTGTCATCCAGTCTCCCTACAAAGAGGGTGAGGCTCTTGAATATTACAAGGCTTTCTATGACAGGTTCGCTTCAGGAGAGTATATGGACAAGGATAGTATAAGTTTTCCGGATTCTTTAAAATACAGTACGTTGCGATTGAAGCGTACTGTTTATGGCGGCGGGGGGATTATGCCCGACATTTTTGTCCCGGCCGACACTTCATATTATTCCCCCTTTTACAGGGATGTTCTCAGAAAGGGCGTGCTTGTGGATTTTGTAAACGGATATACAGACAGAATGCGGGAAACGATTATGGAATCCTATGCTGATTCGCTCTCTTTCATGGAGCAGTTTGAGGTAGATGAGGCATTGTGGGGCGAATTCGTAGCTTATGCCGCCTCAAGGGAGTGCAAATATTTGCAGGAGAGAGACAGTGTGAGTGCAGATAAACTTTCTGAATTTATAAAAGGCTTGATTATAAGAAATATGTATGGAATGAACTCCTATTTCATTTATATGAACAGGAGTGATGAAGAAGTGCTCAGGGCATTGGAAATCCTGCGTTCACATCAGGTTTACGGTTTGTCGGGCCAGGATGCCTTATCTGATGCCGAGTCTTGAAATGGCGTTCTGATATTTGCGGGCATTTGCATTGTGTCTGTCAGATGATTCTGCAAACTTATGTGTTCCGTCCAGCTTGTCGCTTGCGCAGAAGTAGTAATAGTTATGCTTCTGGTAATTGAGGACTGCATCTATGCCGCTTATCTGCGGAATGGTTATCGGGCCCGGGGGAAGTCCTGCATATTTATAGGTATTGTATGGGGAATCTACGGTCAGATGTCTGTACAGTATTCTTTTCAGTGACGGGTCTCCCAACGCAAACTTTACTGTCGGGTCGGCATCGAGTTTCATTCCGGTTCTGAGCCTGTTTATATACACGCCTGCTATAGTGGGTAATTCGGGAAGGTGGTTGCTCTCTTCGCAGACAATAGATGCCAGAGTGGAGACCTCTTCTCTCGTAAGGCCCAACGCCTTGGCCTTTGCGTCGCGTTCTCCGCTCCAGAACCTGTCGTACTCTTTTTTCATCCGTTCCGTAAATTCTTCCGGAGTATAGCTCCAGTAGACCTGATATGTATTGGGGATAAAGAGCGAGATGAAGTTGGCCTTGTCTGTCCCGAATTTTTCCCATGTAGAGGGAGAATTGAAATATCTTGAAAAGGCGGCTGAATCATACAGCATCTTTTTGCCGAGAATTGAACTCAGTTTTTCAAGCCCTCTTATATTGCCTGAAAGCGTAAGGTTGAACGGTGTCTCCCATCCGAATTTCAGAGCCCTGACAATCTCTATGTTGCTGCTGCCTTTGCCGAACAGATATCTGCCGGTTTTAATATTGCCTTCCAGATTGTTGCGTTTTGCAACCCTTGCGAATGAGTTCTGTTTTTTCAGACCGCCTGCAAACATGGAGCAGATCTCCGGCAGTGTAGAGGTGCTGTCTTTGACATAGAGTACAATATCGGCCGAGACATTGGCCTTGTGCCTGTCGAGATATGACGGTGCGATTGCAACTGCAGCAATCGCGATTACTGCCGCGGCAACATACAATATCCGTTTCTTTCCGCTCTTCATCTATTTTTTCAATTTTAAGGTTGTGCCCGGATACAGTTCACTGCCTTTCGCAAGGCCGTTCATCTTGCACAGACTCTTGAGCCTTATCCCTGTCTTTTGCGAAACCGAGTAGGGGGTGTCTCCCTCTGAAACAGTGTAAACTCCGGCTTTGTTGCGGTTCTTTTTCTTTTCTATATAAACTATTGTGCCAGCCGCTATCTTATCTTTTGAAGAAGACAGATCGTTGAATCTCAGCAGCTCTTTTGTGAAGAGATTGTACTCTTTTGCCAACTGCCTGTAACTCTCCTCTCCTGTTGCAACCACATATTGCACTCCGTTGTTCAGATAAACATATCTTTTGAGGGCATGGCTGTAGACTTTTGCATCTGATGGCATTGCAACAGCAATTTCACTTGCCGAAGCCGTTGCACCTGTTGCAGGAATTTCACTCTTGCCGGCATTGCGCCTTTCCTTGCGTTCAAGCCTTTTCTCTTCCCTTCTGGCCTTTCTCATCTCTTTTTCTGAAACGGCAGGCGTGTCGTACCGGTACAGTTCATAGTCTTCTATAATGTCTATGAGCAATTGTGCATACCGCTTGTCCGTGGCGTATCCTGCTGCCTTGAGCCCGTGTGCCCAGGCCTTGTAATCTGTCTGGCCCAAATCGAAAAGAGACTGGTACCGCGGTCCGTTTCTGAGAAATTCCGAATGGTCCCTGAACGAATCCTCGGCCGTTATATAGCGTCTGAAACATTCGCCTTTTTTATCGTCGTTGTGGTATATGGTCTTTCCGTTCCAGTTGTGGCACTTTATGCCAAAATGGTTGTTGCCTTTTACCGCAAGCCTCGACGTTCCGTTGCCGGATTCCAGACATGCCTGTGCGAGGATAATGCTTGCCGGAATGTGGTATGTGTTCATTTGTCGGATTGCCAGATCTTTGTACTTCTGGATATATGCCTCTCTCACGCTTTTCTGTCCGCTGGCCAGAAATGGAACGACAATAAAGAGCAATATCAAATATTTTCCAGTGCGTGCCATCAGTAGCTTTGTTTGCTGCAAAATTAGTAATTTTGCCGTAACGAAAACAACAGCCACAGGTTATGGAACGGAATTTTACGATAAGATATGAGGAATATGCTTCATCTTCCTTGCTGCGGCCGGAAGAGAAAAGATTGCTCGATGCTGCAATAGAGGCTGCCGACGGCTCGTATGCCCCTTATTCGCACTTTAATGTGGGAGCTGCCGTGCAGATGGAAAACGGAGCGGTTATTTCATCTGCAAATCAGGAGAATGCCGCTTACCCTTCGGGTATATGTGCCGAGCGTTCCGCTCTTTTCTATGCCCATTCGAAATATCCGGATATGGCAATAGTCGCAATAGCCATAGCGGCCAAATGCAATGGAAAAGTTACCCAGACCCCTACATATCCATGTGGTGCATGCAGACAGGTACTGCAGGAATCGCAGCTGCGCGGAGGCAAAAACATAAAGATAATAATAGGCTCGGCAACAAAAGTGCAGGTGTTGGATTCTGTTTCCCGGCTCTTGCCGTTTGCTTTTGACAATCTTCCTCAGGAGGCTGCCGGGCCGGAGAGTGAAAACAAAAAAGGGTAAGCTTGATATATCGCACCGCTACAACCACATACCCTTGCTACCTTCCGGTCCTGGGGGAGTTCTGCAGGAGCTGGTCGTATATGACTTACCCGTCTGCAAAGATAGTAAAAATTCTGAAAAATCACTTTTAAAAAGAAAATATGGTGGAAAAACCTTTGAATATTGCCGTAGGCCTTTCCGGTGGGGTAGACTCCAGTGTTGCGGCTTTGCTGCTGAAAAGAGCAGGGCATAATGTCATTGCCATCTTCATGCAGAACTGGCACGATACAGACGGAACCCTGCACGGCGAGTGTGAATGGGAGGAGGAGAGAACAGTTGCGCAGCTTGTCGCAAAGAAGATAGGCATACCCTTCTATTTTGTGGATTTGAGCGAAACATATAGAAAGAGGGTTGTAGATTACATGTTCAGCGAGTATGCGCACGGGCGGACTCCAAATCCCGACGTGCTTTGCAACCGCGAAATAAAGTTCGACGCCTTTCTCAAATATGCCCTGGAGCTCGGTGCAGACTATGTGGCAACCGGACACTATTGCAAAAAGGAACAGTTTACAGATGAAAGCGGCAAGACTGTATACCGTATTCTGGCGGGAGATGACAAAAACAAGGACCAGAGTTATTTCCTGTGTCAACTCTCCCAGGAACAACTCTCGCGTGCCATATTCCCGATAGGGGGGATTTCAAAGCCGCAGGTAAGGGAGATTGCAAGACAGGCAGGGCTCCCGAGTGCAGAGAAGAAAGATTCACAGGGAATATGTTTTGTAGGCAAGGTGGATCTGCCCCTTTTCTTACAGCAGAAACTCAGGCCAAGGCAGGGAAACGTGGTTGAGATTTTCAGGGATTTCTACAATTCCAGACCCGCGTTTCATCTCGAGACGGGAATATGTGAAAGTTATTCTTCCGATGAACTGGAAACCCTTTCGACCCCTGTGACATATACGCCGCAATGCGGAAAGGTGATAGGCAGGCATAACGGTGTGCAGTACTATACTGTCGGACAAAGGCACGGGCTTAACATAGGCGGGCACAAGGAGAGCATTTTCATAATATCACTGGATCTGCCTTCGAATACAATATATGTGGGTGAAGGCCAGAGCCATCCTGGACTTTACAGAAAGGCCCTGAAGATTGAAAGCCAAGACATACACTGGATAAGGCCGGATATGGAAATGGCACCTGGAGAGAGCCGTGACGCTCTGGTGCGGATACGGTACCGCCAGCCATTGCAGAAGGCACGGCTTTTCAGACTCTGCGAAGGGATGTATATAGTCTTTGACATGCCTCAACGTAGCATAACGCCTGGACAGTTTGCGGTATGGTATACTGCAGACGGCAATGAGGAGATGACAGGAAGCGGAGTTATCTACAGATAGACCTTGAGCCCGTCGTAGGCAGCCTCGACATTTTCAGGCAGTTCCCTTGAAAGTTCCACATGGGTGCCTATCTGGTGTGAAAGGTGAGTCAGATAGTTTCTTTTTGCCCCTATCCGCACTATCATTTCCAGTGCCTGCGGCAGTGAAAAGTGCGAAAGGTGCGGCTCGTGCCGTATGGCGTTTATTATGAGTATGTCAAGATTTTCTAATTTTGAAAACTGGTTTTCAGGAATATAGCTTCCGTCTGTTATGTAGGCGAGCCTGCCTATCCTGAATCCCAGTATGGGAAGTTTATAATGCATGATTCTTATTGGCACTACCTCGAGTTCCATCTCTTTTCCGTCTGCTCCTCTCTTTGTAACCTTAAACGGGTCTTCGTCTATTGTCATAAGGTTGAAATCTGGAACTCCGGGGTATTTTATTTCGCAGAATGCGTATGAATACTCCCTTTTCACACTCTCCTGTACGCGTGTCTCGGCATATATCGGGAAGGCTTCCTTTCTGAAATAGTTGAATGCCCTTATGTCATCCATACCTCCGGTGTGGTCTTTGTGCTGGTGTGTGAGCAGAAGCGCATCTACGTCTCCTATCCCTTCGCGCAGCATCTGCTGCCTGAAATCCGGGCCGCAATCTATAAGAATCCTGAAGCCTTTGCTCTCTACAAGTACAGAAGAGCGGAGTCTGTTGTCTCTGCTGTCTGAAGATTTGCAGACATGACAGTTGCACCCTATCATAGGTACGCCCTGGGAAGTTCCCGTACCCAAAAAAGTTATGCATTCATCCATGCCGCGAAGGTACGAAAAAAATAGTTACATTTGCAGCCTGTGAAAACCGAGCCAGGCATATTGTATCTGCTCCCTTCTCCGCTCGGAGAGGGAGACCCGAAGCAGGTAATCCCTTCGGGCGTAATGGAACTGCTTCCTGCCCTAGACTGCTTTTTTGCGGAAGAGCTGCGTACCGTGCGTCGGTATCTCTCGAAGGCTGGTCTTAAGGGCAGGCTGGATTCTGTGCGCATGTATGAACTGAACGAGCATACCGGCCAGGGAGAAATCGAGAGTTATCTTGATATTCTCCTGCGCGGAGAGAGTGCGGCGCTTGTTTCAGAGGCCGGTTTGCCTGCCGTGGCAGATCCCGGTGCACAACTGGTGGCGCTGGCACATAATCATGACATAAGGGTGGTGCCGCTCAGCGGGCCTTCTTCCCTTATGATGGCCCTTATGGCAAGTGGCATGAACGGTCAGTGTTTTGCCTTTACCGGCTATCTGCCCGTAAAGGGTGCCGAACGGAGAGAGAGAATAAGGAGCATTGAGAAGATTTCGCGTCAGATGTGCCAAAGCCAGATAATAATTGAGACACCATATAGAAACCAGTCTCTGTTTGAGGAACTGATTGGAGTATGCAGCCCGGATACAAGGCTTTGCGTGGCCGCGAATATAACAATGGAAGATGAATTCATAAAGACAAAAACGGTAGCCCGGTGGCGCAGCGCTCCCGTGGAGATAGGAAAACGGCCGTGTGTCTTTGTTTTAATGGCATAATGATGAAAAGCAGAATAGAACTTAGAGATATGGAGTTTTTTGCCCATCACGGCTGTTTTGAGCAGGAACGTGTCATTGGTAACAGGTTTGTGGTAAATCTCTCGGTGGTAACGGATTCCAAAAAAGCGGCAGAAAGCGACAATATAAATGATGCTGTAAACTATCAGATTCTGTATGATATAGTTGCAAGAGAAATGGAAATCCCCTCACACTTGCTGGAGCATGTGGCAGGCAGAATCTTGAAAAGTATAAGAAAAGTTTTCCCTGTTATTGTCTCGGCTGAGGTCTCCATAGACAAGCTTAATCCGCCGCTCGGCGGAAAGGTGGGCTCGTCGAGAGTTGTAATGAGTTTTTAAACTGTATGCAGAAAAGGGTCGCATTTGTCACACTCGGCTGCAAGCTGAACTTTTCGGAAACCTCTACGTTTGCAAGGAAATTCGAGGCAGCGGGATATCTGAGGGTATCAGACGATGCCGTAGCAGACCTATATGTGGTAAATACCTGTTCCGTTACGGAGCATGCAGACAAAAAGTGCAGGCAGACAATCCGCAAGCTGCAGAAGCAGAATCCGGAAGCGATTATAGTCGTTGCCGGCTGCTACGCCCAGCTCCAGCCGGAGCAGATTGCAGGTATAGGAGGAGTCGACGCAGTGATAGGTGCGGAAAAAAAAGGCGAGCTTTTTGAAATTGCAGACTCCGTGCTTCGGAAACGCAGTACGGCGCTTCTCTGTTCCTGCAATATCGCCGATGTGGGGAGTATCTTTCCGGCCTATTCGCAAGGTGAGCGGACCCGTTCGTTTCTGAAAATCCAGGATGGCTGCAACTACAACTGTTCATATTGTACGATTCCCCTGGCCCGTGGAAAAAGCAGGAATCTGCCGATACCGGTACTTGTTGCCCAGGCACGTGAAATTGCTGCCAAAGGCGTGAAGGAGATAGTCCTGACAGGAGTGAATAC
>JADINB010000001.1 GCA_017694275.1 Candidatus Egerieousia excrementavium
GGCAAACACAGAAATCCCTGGACAGGTTCAGGCGGAATGTTGCTCGGAACCGTAGAGAAGATAGGCGATGCACTTGTAGGCAAGAGAGACCTGAAGGTGGGAGACAAGATTGCAACCCTGGTCTCACTTTCGCTTACCCCTTTGAGAATTGACGAGATTCTTGAGGTTCGTCCGGAAGTGGATCAGGTGGATATCAAAGGTAAGGCAATTCTCTTTGAAAGCGGCATTTATGCAAAGATACCTTCAGACCTTCCCGAGAAACTTGCCCTTTCTGCATTGGACGTTGCCGGTGCTCCCGCGCAGACTGCAAAACTGGTCAAACCCGGCGATACTGTATTGATTATCGGTGCAGGCGGAAAATCAGGCATGCTCTGCTGCTATGAGGCAAAGAAAAGGGCCGGCGTTACAGGTAAGGTAATCGGTCTGTGCCACAGTGAGAAGAGTACAGAGAGGCTCAGAAAACTCGGCTTCTGCGACATAGTGTTCTCAGCCGATGCTACCGATACGGTTGCCGTTCTCCAGAAGATAGAGGAACTTACAAACGGTGAGATGTGCGATATTACAATCAACAATGTAAATATAGAGAATACTGAAATGACCTCTATCCTTTGTACCAAGAATACAGGTCTTGTTTACTTCTTCTCTATGGCAACCAGCTTTACAAAGGCTGCGCTCGGTGCAGAAGGTGTAGGCAGCGACGTAACCATGATAATCGGAAACGGTTATACAAAGGGACATGCCGAGATAACCCTCCAGGAGTTGAGAGAGAACAAGGAACTCAGGGATATTTTCACAGAGCTCTATGCTTAGCCCCTTAATGTTATATAAATGTAAAAACAACTGATTATGGCATATAGAAGAAAAGAGCTGTTTCCGAACGTTCCCGACGAGCAGTGGAATGACTGGAAATGGCAGGTGAAAAACAGAGTCGAGACACTGGAAGATCTCAAGAAGTACATTCCTCTTACTCCTGAAGAGGAGGAGGGTGTGAGAAAGACACTCCAGACGTTGAGAATGGCTATCACACCATACTATCTGAGTCTGATAGATCCCGACAATCCCGACTGCCCTATCCGCAAGCAGGCCATTCCTACAGGCAAGGAGACACATCAGTCTGCAGCCGATTTGCTGGACCCGCTTCACGAGGATGAGGATTCTCCTGTTCCAGGCCTGACACACAGATATCCCGACAGGGTGCTTCTCCTTATTACCGACATGTGCTCCATGTATTGCCGCCACTGCACCAGAAGAAGGTTTGCAGGCCAGAAAGACGGAGATTCGTCTGATGACAATATCCAGAAGGCAATAGACTATGTGGCAAGGACTCCTCAGGTAAGAGACGTGCTCCTTTCCGGCGGAGATGCCCTTATGGTAAGCGATGAGAAACTGGAGTCTATTATCAAACGTCTCAGGGCTATTCCCCATGTGGAGATTATAAGGATAGGTTCGAGAACTCCTGTGGTATGTCCGCAGAGGATTACCGACGGGCTTGTCAACATGCTCAAGAAGTATCATCCGATATGGTTGAACACACATTTCAACCATCCTCATGAGGTTACTCCCGAGGCAGCTGCCGCATGTGCAAAGCTGGCCGATGCAGGTATTCCTCTCGGAAACCAGAGTGTGCTTTTGAGAGGCGTGAACGACTGTGTGAATACAATGAAAAAGCTGGTTCATGAACTGGTAAAGATGAGGGTAAGACCTTATTACATATATCAGTGCGACCTTTCAATGGGCCTTGAGCATTTCAGGACTCCGGTTTCAAAGGGTATTGAGATTATCGAGGGGTTGCGCGGACATACCAGCGGCTATGCGGTACCGACCTTTGTGGTAGATGCTCCTGGTGGAGGCGGAAAGACTCCGGTCATGCCCAACTATGTCATTTCACAGGCTCCCGGCAAGGTAGTACTCAGAAATTTCGAAGGCGTGATAACAACGTATACCGAGCCTCTGGACTACACCTCAAACGAGTGTCATTGTGAATATTGCAAGGCCAAGGCTTCCGAGCACATCGAGGGTGTGTCTTCGTTGCTGGAAGGCAAGGGCATGTCAATAGAACCGGCTCATCTGAGCAGAAAGGAGAGAGCTCACAAACAGTAACATCAGGTTATGCCTTTCATTAAAGAGATTCTCAAATGCGATAGTCTCTCTATCGTGGGTCTTGAAAAGAATGTAGGCAAAACGGAATGTTTGAATTATATCCTGTTAAGGTTACCGCTGCATGAGATTAAAGTGGCGGTAACCTCGATAGGTATAGATGGAGAAAGTAAAGATCAGGTGACAGGAACAAAGAAGCCTGAGATTTATTTGAGGGAAGGAATGTTGTTCTCCACGGCCGAAACCTTTTACCGGCGGAAAAAACTGGTGAGCGAGGTTGTGGATATCATGAATGAGAGAAGTTCTTTGGGCAGAGTGGTGACAGGCAAGGTGGAGATAGGGGGGAAGATCATGCTTTCAGGGCCGTCGAGCACCCCTTCGTTGAAAAGATGGGTCTCTTCCGTAAAGGAACTGGGTGCCGGACTGACGATAATAGACGGAGCCATTTCGCGACTGAGTCTGGCCTCTCCTGCGGTAAGCAAGGCTATGATTCTCTCTACCGGCGCCGCGTTTTCATCAAACCTGGGTACGCTTGTAGGCAAAACGGCATATGTGGTTGAACTCATAAATCTGCCGGCGGTAGGCGAGAGTCTCTCTGAGCGTCTTGACCTTATTGAAAGCGGTGTGTGGGGAGTGGACCGCTACGGAAACCTGTTTGATTTCGGGTTGAAATCTTCGCTTGCTTCCGGGGTTGTCCAGATGGAGATACCTTCCGGTACCGAATATGTTTATTCGGCGGGTGCATTGACAGACACGCTGGTCAAAAAAATTGCAAACAGCGGGAAGGTGGAAAATATAACATTGGTGGTGAGGGATTTTACAAAAATCTTTGTAGATATGCTGCTCTACAGAAATTTTGTACACAGAGGGGGAAGAATAGAAGTTCTTCAAAAAAGCAGACTTTTGGCTGTCTGCGTAAATCCGGTAGCACCTAACGGATTTGTCCTGGACAGCGACTTATTATGTGAAAAATTGCGCGAAACCACAGGTTTTGCGGTTTATGATATAGTGAAAAACAGGTATGACCTTTAAATCTTTGTTGGATATAGATTGCGGAATACGCTTTATGTACGACAGATTGCCGCTCAGTTCGTCTTCGGCCAGGACAATGCTGCTGGAGAGCCGGGCGATGACTTCGAAGCGGGAGATAGATCTGCGTTACGGGAAGTTGAATTCCCTCTACAACAAAGAGTGCAGGGAGATAGCCTCGAAACTGACCTGTTTGAAAGACATTTCCAATACAATAGGGAGGCTTGGGGCTGGTGCCGTATTGGATGACATAGAGTTATTTGAAATAAAATACCTTGCAACCGTCTCACGCGATGTGGCGGAACTTATGCAGAAGAAGAGGATAAGTGTGGTGAATCTGCCTGATTTGGGCGATGTCATGAAAATCCTGGACCCGGATTCATTGAATATTCCCTCGTTCTATATTTATGACTCATACTCTTCTGAACTGGCAGCTGTAAGAAAGAGAATGAAGGCTCTGACAGGCCTGGGAGACAGGATACCTGATGAGAATCAGGCAAGGGAACTGGCTGGACTTCAGCAGAAAAATGACGAATTGGAGGAGGGTGTGAGGAGAGAACTGTCACTCAAGCTTTCAGACAAGGCCGGAAAACTTGGCCATACGCTAAAGAACCTCTCTCTGCTTGATATCATGATTGCTTCGGTGGCTCAGATGAAGGAGATGGGGCTCTGTTTTCCTGCGGTTGTCGAGAATGGGGAGACCTTTTACAAAGGAATGTTCAACCCTGCCGTCAAGGAGGCCGTGGAGCAGAAGGGCGGGCGTTACGTACAGGTAGACATTTCCTTCTCCCGTTTGCCAGTTACTGTAGTAGGAGCGAACATGGGAGGAAAAAGCGTTGTACTCAAAAGTTTGGCCCTTAATCAGATTCTGGCCCAGTTCGGGCTGGGAATCGCTGCGCAGACATGTTGCGTAAGTATAGTTGACAAGATATTGTTCTGTATAGGTGATGACCAGAATGCAGAAAAGGGGATCTCGTCTTTCGCTGCTGAGATGCTTGCGGTAAACGAGGTTGTAGAGGGTGTAAGCAGGGGGGAGAATATGCTGGCGCTGCTGGACGAGCCGGCCAGAGCCACCAACCCAATCGAGGGAACGGCTCTTGTAGAAGGATTGCTGGATGTTCTGCAGCATGCTGCCGGTTCGACTATTCTGGCTACACATTACAATATTGTCAACAGAAACGTAAAAAGATACAGGGTTGCAGGACTGAAAGAGGGGAAAATGGATTACAGCCTGATTGAAACGGAGAGCGGAGATGTTCCGCACGAGGCTATAGCCATAGCACAGCAGCTTGGCGTAAACAAGGAGTGGATAGAGTCGACAAAAAAATATTTAAATTGATTTTATATGCAGAGTAAATTAGGATTGGATTTTAAAAAGGTTGGGCAGGCCAAAAGTCTGGCAAAGAAGATTGCCGACGAGGTTCAATCTTTTGTAGAGTCTTACACGACAGTAGCCGTAGAGCGTACCTTGTGCAGGCTCATGGGTATTGACGGGGTAGATGCGAACGGAGTTCCGCTCCCGAATGTGGTTGTAGACGAATTGAAGTCGAAAGGTGTCTTGAGCGAAGGTGTCCTGTTTTATATTGCGAATGCAATGAAAGAAACAGGTCTTGCACCCCAGCAGATTGCAGAAAAGGTTGCAGACGGAAAGCTTGACATTACCAAGGTTGCCGTTACCGACAAGGCAGAACTTGAAAAGACATTGCAGCCTGTCATAGATGCAAGCATAAGCAAGATACGCGCACGCCGTGAACGTAGAGAACACTATCTCAGTACGATTGGAGAAGGTGCCAAACCATACATATACGTTATCGTGGCAACAGGCAACATCTATGAGGATGCTGTTCAGGCGGAAGCTGCCGCAAGACAGGGTGCGGATATCATTGCAGTCATACGTACTACGGGCCAGAGTCTGCTTGACTATGTGCCTTACGGAGCGACCACGGAAGGCTTTGGCGGAACCTATGCTACCCAGGAGAACTTCAAGATAATGCGTTCCGCAATGGACAAGGTGGGGGAAGAACTCGGCCGCTACATAAGGGTCTGCAACTACTGCTCCGGGCTATGTATGCCAGAGATTGCCATCATGGGCGCGTTCGAAGGTCTTGACGTAATGCTAAACGATGCTCTCTACGGTATCCTTTTCAGGGATATAAACATGCAGAGGACATTGATAGACCAGTATTTCTCCAGAATCATCAACGGCTTTGCCGGAGTCATAATAAATACGGGCGAAGACAATTATCTTACAACCGCCGATGCCGTGGAAGCCGCTCATACGGTGCTCGCTTCAGATCTTATAAACGAGCAGCTCGCACTTCTGGCAGGATTGCCTGAGGAGCAGATGGGGCTCGGCCATGCCTTTGAAATGGATCCTATGCTGGAGAACGGTTTCCTTCTTGAGTTGGCACAGGCCCAGATGGCACGCGAGATATTCCCGAATGCTCCTCTCAAATACATGCCTCCCACGAAATTCATGACTGGAAACATTTTCAGGGGACATCTTCAGGATGCGCTCTTCAATATGGTAGGCATCTGGACAAATCAGGGGATCCAGCTTTTGGGAATGCCTACTGAAGCTATCCATACGCCTTTCATGTCTGACAGGTTCCTTTCTATCGAAAATGCAAAATATATCTTCGGAAACATGAAGAATATAGGAGACGAGATGGAATTCAAGGAGGGCGGAATTGTAAGGACAAGGGCCGGACAGGTTTTGGACAAGGCAATAGAACTGCTGGAACAGCTTACATCAGAGGGGCTTTTCAACGCTTTGGAGAAAGGCATATTCGCAGATATCAAGAGAAGCAGGGTAGGTGGAAAAGGATTGGACGGTGTAGTGGAAAAGGGTGCCAATTATATGAATCCGTTTATTAACTTATTAAAAGGGAGGAAATAAAAATGTCAGGCGGTTTATATTCAATGCAGGCGAAAGATTTTGACCAGACGCTCGATTTGACAAAAGTAAAGCCTTATGGCGATACAATGAACGACGGAAAGGTCCAGTTAAGTTTCACACTGCCTGTTCCGGCTGGTCCCGAAGCTGTGGAGGCCGCAAAGCTCCTTATGAAAAAGATGGGTTTTGAAAATCCGCTTGTGGCTTTCAGCAAGGAACTTACTCCAGGATTCACCTTTTTCAACTGTTACGGAAATCTGGTCCACACGGTAGACTATTCCAACATATACGTACCCAAGGTGGAGAGTACGACGATGGATATGCACGAGTGCGACGAATATGTCAGGGAGAATATCGGCCGTAAACTTGTCGTGGTAGGAGCAAGTACAGGAACCGATGCACATACAGTCGGCATAGATGCAATCATGAATATGAAAGGTTATGCAGGCCATTACGGTCTTGAGAGATACGATATGTTCGACGCCTACAACCTCGGCAGCCAGGTTCCCAACGAGGAACTTCTGGCAAAGGCCATTGAACTCAATGCCGATGCCATTCTGGTGTCACAGACGGTTACGCAGAAAGACGTTCATATCCATAACCTGACCAATCTGATAGAACTGATGGAGGCCGAAGGGTTGAGAGACAAGATGATTGTAGTTTGCGGCGGACCAAGGATAAGCCATGAGCTGGCAAAGGAACTCGGTTTCGATGCCGGGTTCGGTGCAAACACCTATGCAGATGACGTTGCCTCTTATATAGCACAGGAATTTGTAAAAAGGAACAAACAATAAAACAAAAGTATTATGGACAAGAATCAAATCAGAGAGTTTATAGCCAAAAGGGCTGCTCTGGAAATCAAGGATGGCGATGTAGTTAATCTCGGAATAGGCCTGCCTACACTTATTCCAAACTATTTGCCAGAAGGTGTAACGGTTACGCTACAATCTGAAAACGGAATGCTTGGTATGGGGCCTGCACCCGAAGAGGGCAGGGAAGACCCGCACCTGATAAATGCCGGCGGCGGTTACATAACCTCCCTGCCCGGTGCTGCAACTTTTGATTCTGCAACTTCGTTCGGCATAATCAGGGGAGGGCATGTAAACGTGACTTTCCTCGGTGCTCTTGAAGTAGATGAGAAAGGCGACCTGGCCAACTGGATAATTCCGGGCAAGAAGACTCCCGGCATGGGTGGGGCAATGGACCTGCTTGTAGGAGCAAAGAAGGTGATACTGACCATGGAACATACTGCAAAGGGAAATCCTAAAATATTGAAGAAGTGCAGGCTTCCCCTTACGGCTGCAGGACAGGTGAACATGATTATAACCGAAATGGGTGTCATGGAGATTACACCAAAGGGAATCGTGCTTACTGAAATCAATCCTGAATTTACCGTTGAACAGGTTCAGGCTGCAACCGAGGCAACACTCATAATATCAGACAATCTAAAACAAATCAAATTAAACTAATACTTACCAGGTATGAACTTTCAACTGACTAAAACACAGCAATTGTTCCAGCAAATGATTAGAGAGTTTGCCGAGAAGGAGGTCAAACCTCTTGCTGCCGAGGTAGACGATACCGAAAGATTTCCAGACGAGACCGTAGAGAAGATGGCCAGACTGGGTCTGTTCGGCATCTATATTCCCAAGAATTACGGCGGTGCCGGAGGAGACCACATAATGTATTCAATGGCGGTAGAGGAGCTCTCAAGGGTTTGCGCTACGACAGGCGTAATACTTTCTGCACACACTTCATTGTGCATGTCTCCAATCTGGGAATTCGGTACAGAGGAGCAAAAACAGAAATATTTGCCCAAACTTGCAAGCGGAGAATGGCTTGGAGCATTCGGGCTTACCGAGCCTAATGCAGGAACCGACGCATCAGCCCAGCAGACAATGGCTGTAGAAGACGGCGACTGCTATGTGCTTAACGGCAGCAAGATATTTATTACCAATGCCGGCAAGGCAAATGTTTATGTAATAGCCACAATGACAGACAAGTCGTTGAAAAACAAAGGTATTACAACATTTATAGTAGAGGCGGGCACTCCCGGTTTCTCAATTGGAAAGAAAGAGCATAAAATGGGTATCAGAGGTTCTGCCACCTGCGAACTTATATTTGAGAACTGCCGTGTTCCCAAGGCCAACATGCTCGGCAAACCAGGTGAAGGCTTCAAGATTGCCATGAAGACTCTCGACGGAGGGCGTATAGGCATAGCCTCTCAGGCTCTCGGCATAGCACAGGGAGCAATGGACGAGACTGTAAAGTATACAAAGGAGAGAAAACAGTTCGGCCGTTCAATTTCAGCATTCCAGAATACCCAGTTCCAGATGGCAGATCTGGAGACAAAGGTTCAGGCAGCAAGGCTGCTGGTAAGGTCTGCCGCATGGAAGCAGGATGCAGGGCTGCCTTATTCTGCAGACGCCGCCATGTGCAAACTCTTTGCTGCGGAGACTGCAATGGAGGTTACTACAAAGGCCGTACAGTTCCATGGCGGTTACGGTTACACACGCGAGTACCCGGTAGAGAGAATGATGCGTGATGCAAAGATTACCGAAATTTACGAAGGGACATCTGAGGTCCAGAGAATGGTTATTGCAGCCAAATTATTTAAGTAGGAATAAATTAGAATTGACAATAATGAAAATAGTAGTTTGTATAAAACAAGTTCCGGATACTACCGAGAT
>JADINB010000044.1 GCA_017694275.1 Candidatus Egerieousia excrementavium
AAATAATACTCTCCATAGTCAAGGCATTCAACCCTGCCTCATCTGAGCCGGTTTCGCTGGAGTTGCTCCTTCCCGAAGCAAAAAAGGCTGAACTCGAAAAATTCGTCAGGAGTAAGGTAGAAAAATTATGCAGTGGCGGAATCGAGGTCAGATTCAGCAAGACAATCGACAACGGATTCAGAATCGGACCAAAAGAGGAGGGTTACCTTATCAGCTTTACAGACGAAGATTTCAAAGCCATAATATCTGAATACCTTAGACCCAAAACCAGAAAATTATTATTCGGGGAGTAGCGGAACAATGATGAACAATTACCACTATATCATTGCCGGACTTCCGGAATTGCTTCTGAAGGGTGAAAACAAGGATTTTTCCTACGAGTCTCTGCGAAACGATATATATATGTGGTGCTCTTCAAAGGACAGAAGAGTGATAGACTGGCTGGAATTCGGCAACAAAGACTCAAATCTCAACATCCACTTCTATCGGGCTGCATTACATCACCACAACAGTTTCATAAGGGAATACTTCATGATGGATCTGCAGATAAGGAACCGCAAGGTAGACTATGTGGCCGGAAACAACAGTGCAATATCTGTTTCCAATGCATACAGGATTGAACCTTCCGGATATGACCTCACGCTCGAAGAGGGCGATGCATCCGAACTCGGCAGGATATTCCAGACAAACGACATTCTGGAGAAAGAACAGATGCTCGACAAATACAAATGGGAAAAGATAGACTCGTTTACGACATTCAACTATTTCGACATAAACAGAATACTCGCCTTTCTGTCAAAGGCCATGCTCATAGAGAGGTGGAACAGGCTGGACAGGGAGCAGGGTATGATGCTCTTTGAAAAACTCGTGCAGGAGATAAAGGGCACATACAAGGGTGTAAATTATAAAGGATAATACAATATGGAAAAAACCACAGGAAAAGTTGCAGGAATTATCTCCAATCTGGTAACTGTCCATGTAGACGGGCCTGTAGCCCAAAATGAAATCTGTTACATTACGGTTGGCAGTTCACGTCTTATGGCCGAGGTTATCAAGGTAAACGGAGAAAATGCCTCGGTTCAGGTCTATGAAAGCACACGCGGGCTGAAAGTCGGTGCGGAAGTAGTCTTCGAAGGGCACATGCTTGAGGTTGCCTTGGGTCCGGGACTTCTCTCTAACAACTACGACGGATTGCAGAACAATCTGGCCACAATGAAGGGGGTCTTTCTGGAGCGCGGAGAATACACGTCTCCCATAGACATGGAAAAGGAGTGGGAATTTACCCCGCTCGCCAAGTCTGGAGATACGGTTGTTGCGGCAGACTGGCTTGGAGAGGTAAAAGAGGGATGGCTGCCACACAAGATCATGGTTCCGTTCTCTTTCAAGGGTGAATATAAGGTAAAGTCTGTAAAGGAGAGCGGAAAATACAAGGCCTCGGAAAGTGTGGCCGTGCTTGTTGATGCCAAAGGCGAAGAGCACCCGGTAACCATGGTACAGAGATGGCCGGTAAAGGTTGCCGTAGGAGGCTATAGGGAAAAACCGCGCCCGAGCAGAATAATGGAGACAGGTGTAAGATGCATAGACACCTACAATCCCATTGCAGAAGGGGGAACAGGCTTTATTCCCGGTCCTTTCGGATGCGGAAAGACAGTGCTCCAGCATGCCATAGCAAAACAGGGAGAAGCAGACGTGATAATCATGGCGGCATGCGGAGAGCGTGCAAACGAAGTTGTGGAAATATTCTCAGAGTTTCCCGAACTCATAGACCCGAGAACAGGACGCAGCCTTATGGAACGTACGACAATTGTCTGCAACACTTCAAACATGCCTGTTGCCGCCCGTGAGGCATCTGTATACACGGCAATGACAATCGGCGAATATTACAGGGCAATGGGGCTCAAGGTCCTGCTGCTTGCAGATTCCACGTCACGTTGGGCACAGGCCTTGAGGGAAATGAGCAACCGTATGGAGGAATTGCCTGGTGCAGATGCCTTCCCCGTAGACCTTTCGGCCATAATATCGGGATTTTATGCAAGAGCAGGCATGGTGGAACTCAACAACGGCAAGACTGGTTCGGTAACTTTCATAGGTACGGTATCTCCCGCCGGAGGTAACCTCAAGGAGCCTGTAACGGAATCTACGAAAAAGGCTGCCCGTTGTTTTTATGCCTTGAGCCAGAACCGTGCAGACAGGAAAAGATACCCTGCCGTAGACCCTATAGACTCATACTCAAAATATCTCGAGTACCCTGAAATCATAGAGTATCTCAACAGCCGTATGGACAAAGACTGGGTGGCAAGCGTAAACAAAGCCAAGAACATTACCATCAGGGGCAAGGAGGCATTCGAACAGATAAACATTCTGGGAGATGACGGCGTTCCCATGGAGTATCACCTGCAATACTGGAAGTCTGAGCTTATAGACTTTATAATCCTGCAGCAGGATGCTTTCGACACAATAGACTGCAACACTCCCATGGAGCGCCAGAAATATATGCTGGAGAAGGTTCTTGAAGTGTGCGACAAACAGGTGGAATTCGACAACTTCGAGGAGTGCACCGCCTACTACAAGAACATAATAAACATCATGAGGCAGATGAACTACTCGCCTTTCGAAAGCGAGGAGTTCAACAAATACCTTGGGCAACTAAATAAAATCATAGAAAATGACAACTAAAGCATTTCAAAGAATATATACGAAACTGGAGGCAATCACCAAGGCTACGGTATCGCTGAAAGCCCAGGGTGTCTCCAACGATGAACTCGCAACTGTTGCGGGCAGACTCTCGCAGGTTGTAAAGATCAAGGGTGAGAGCGTGACTCTCCAGGTCTTTGCAGGAACAGAAGGTATTCCCACAGATGCCGAGGTGCTTTTCTTTGGCGAGCCGCCTGCACTCAACGTAGGCGACGAGCTTGCAGGCCGCTTCTTCAACGCATACGGCGAGCCCATAGACAACGGACCGGCCATAGAGGGAGAGAGAAGATATATCGGAGGACCGTCTGTAAACCCTTACAA
>JADINB010000045.1 GCA_017694275.1 Candidatus Egerieousia excrementavium
GCACCAGGCTTCTGGTCAGGTCTCCTGTGGTGACAATCCTCTGTTTCTGCCGTTCCCTGCATATCAGCTCCGCCGCCCGTCCCGCATTTTCCAGTTCTCCGTAAACTCTGAATATCCTTGCAAGTTCCTCTTTGGCATATCCGTTTACTATGTCTTCTGCATTTTTTTCAGCCTTACGGCTCATCCTCATGTCCAGCGGGGTGTCGAACCTGAATGAAAAGCCGCGTTCCGAGCAGTCAAACTGGTGCGACGAAACTCCCAGATCTGCAAGTATGCCGTCTACGGGAGATGCGCTGTTGTATAAAACGAAATTGGCCATAAACCTGAAGTTGTTGTAGACCAATGTAAAGCGCTTGTCATCTTTGGGAATAGGGTTGTTTTCAAGCGCATCTTCGTCTCTGTCGAAAGAGATGAGGCGCCCTCTTTTTCCCAGCCTTTTCAGAATCTCCATGCTGTGGCCGGCACCTCCGAATGTGGCATCTACATAGATACCGTCCTCCTTTATGTCGAGGGCGTCTACGCTTTCGCTCAGCAAAACCGGCGTATGGTAGGAGCTGGCCATTATCCCAAAATCTTTTCAGTGAGGGCGATAATGTCAGACTGAGCCATCTTCTCATTCTCGTAGTTCTCCCTGGCCCAAATCTCAATCATATGATTGTTCCCGGCAAAAATCACCTCTTTTGTAACGCCTATCCCGGATAAAATACTTTTTGGTATGGAAATGCGCCCTATCTTCCCGTCTGGTTCAACCAAAGCCCTGCCTCTCATGTACTCCCTCCAGAACCGCGCATGTTCCCTGTTGAATAAATTCAGTCTTTGCCTTACCTCTTCAGACTCCTTTTCCCACTCCTGGAATGTAAGCATCTGGAGACAGTTTGCATAGATGTCTTTCTTGACAACAAACACCGGCTTCTCTTCCTTGCCGAAGAGTGCCTTGAATGGTGCAGGCAGTATGATTCTGCCTTTGTCATCAACCTTTACGCAATATTCTCCAATAAATCTTATCATCTGTTACAGCACATTCCATAGACTTTTGCAAAAATAGACAAACTTTTCCATTTTATTCCATTTTTTTACAATTTTTTCCACAATTTTGTCGACAATTTGATTTATAATAGTAACTTTACATCCCGAAAACAATTCTTTCTTAAAAATACGCTGATTATGAGTTTGTTCGTAAAGAGATTCCTGTTGCTGCCAGTTATGGCGGCCTTTATCTTTTCGTCATGTAAGGAGAATGTTCCGGCTGATGAGACTTCTGCCTGCGAGGAACAGGCAGATATGAGGTATGGCATAAATGCAGATGATTATCTTTGTGAACAGGGCGTGGTAGGCAGCGGAGACTATTTTGGCGGGTTGATGTACATGGCAGGTCTTGATGACAATGCACTGCAGAGGGTTATAAATGCCAGTGAAGGCGTGTTCGACATACGCAAGATAAAGATAGGAAATGCCTACGAGTTTTTCTACGAAAAAGACAGTACGGCAGAAAAGGGCAGGGCCGCCTATTTTCTCTATGAACGCGACGCGATGTCCAACGTGCTTTTTTCATTGAGGGAACCGGTCAGCGTACAGGTGGTAGACAAGGAGATAGAACATACCCACAAGTATGCCGAGGTAGAGATAAACTCATCGTTGTGGGTGGATATTGAACAGGCCGGGGCAACACCGGTGCTTGCGCTCAAACTTGCGGATATCTTTGCCTGGACAATAGATTTCTTTGCATTGCAGAAAGGAGATTCATTCAAGGTAATATATGACGAACTTTCATATAACGGCGAGTTTATAGACATAGATAATGTCAGCTATTGCGAATTTGTACACAATGGGGCGCTCTACAAGTCTGTAATGTTCCGGGATGGAGACAACAGCGGCATCTACTGGAATGAAAACGGCGAGAGCCTGAGAAAGGCATTCCTCAAGGCTCCCCTTAACTTTACCAGGATAAGCTCAAGGTTTACGTATCGCAGAAAACACCCTATATATAAGGTTGTGCGGCCGCACACCGGCGTGGATTACGCCGCTCCCATGGGAACTCCCGTAGTGGCAATCGGCGATGGTACCGTAATAAGCAGAGGCTGGGGAGGCGGAGGCGGAAATACCGTTAAAATCAGGCATAACTCTGTTTATACAACCGCATATCTTCATTTGAGCCGTTACGGAGAAGGAATAAGGAAAGGCGTAAGGGTAAAGCAGGGCCAGATTATCGGATATGTAGGGAGTACGGGCGCATCGACAGGTCCCCACCTCGATTTCAGAGTCTGGAAAAACGGTACGCCGATAGACCCTCTCAAGATGGAGAGCCCTTCTGTAGGCCCTGTAAGCAAGGAAAACATGGAGGCATTCCTTGCAACGTACAGTTCGGCAAAACGGGAACTGGACAGCCTCTCCACGTTAAAGTATGTAGACAGAATACTGGAAGTCCTGAAATAAGTTCCGCCGCAAGAAGTAGGGGTTATTCTGCCCTGTCGTGCAGTACTGCCTTGCGCAGTTCAAAATTCTGGCCGAGATATTTTTTCCTTACTTCAGGATTGTTGGCCAGCATTTCGGCCGTGCCGCTTTCGAGAATGCTTCCCTCATAAAGCAGATACGCCCTGTCTGTAATGGCAAGGGTCTCATGCACGTTGTGGTCTGTTATGATAATACCTATGTTCTTGGTCTTGAGTTTGGCTATTATGTGCTGTATGTCTTCTACGGCAATCGGGTCTACACCGGCAAACGGCTCGTCGAGCAATATGAATTTGGGATTTATTGCAAGTGCACGTGCAATTTCGCAGCGTCTTCTCTCTCCTCCGGAGAGCTGTATGCCGTAACTTTTCCTTACTTTCTGCAGGCCGAATTCCTGAATCAGACTCTCCAGTCTGTCATTGCGCTCCTCCTTGGTCATAGTGGAAAGTTCCATTACCGCCATTATGTTGTCTTCCACACTGAGTTTTCTGAAAACAGACGCCTCCTGAGCCAGATAGCCAAGCCCCTTTTGCGCCCTTTTGTACATGGGCAGTTCGGTTATGTCTTCGTCATCGAGATAAATTTTGCCGCCGTTGGGTTTTATCAGTCCGGTTATCATGTAGAAACTTGTGGTCTTGCCGGCTCCGTTCGGCCCGAGCAGTCCTACAATCTCTCCCTGCTCAACTTCAATCGAGACTCCCTTGACAACGGTTCTCATCCCGTATTTCTTAACCAAGTCTGTGCAATATAGACGCATGTCAAATTATCTTATGTCCAGATCCAAGTCCTTTCTCAATTCGTTGGCTTCCGGATAATTTTTGAAAATGTATTCCGCTTTTTCCTGAGGAAGATAGAGTTTCTTGCCAGTCTGTTCCACCTCCCTGACCATTATTTGTATATTGATTTTGCCGTTTCTCAGTTCCTTGCGTAAAAAGTTCTCAAGCGTCTCCATGGCATTTCTCTCAATCCACTCTTTCTGTACGAGATTGCTTACATGGAAGAGGACGGTAGTGCCATCGCTTTCAAGTCCTGGCTTAGAATTCTTTATTGCAAGCCCAAGGCGCGGATAGGCTTTCTGGCTTTCGGCCATCTTCATCCATGCCGCTTCCAGAGCTTCCTGTGTTATCTCCTCATCTTCTGCCTGTGAATCCTGTTTGCTTTCCATGGAAGCTGCCTGTTCGGCAGACTGGAGCATCTCTTTAAGGGAAATTCCGCTCCGTCTCTGATGACCGCTCTTTTCTGCAGTGACAGAACCGGCTGCTACAGGCCCGGCAGAGAACTGAATCTCAGCCGCCCTGGCAGTGTTTTCAGGTTTTGCTGCCGGTTTTGAGACCGCCACCGTGCTGTCTGCCCGGGAAGCCGCCGCAGAAATCGCTGCCGATATGTTGGCAAGTTTCATGAGCATGAATTCAACCAGCAGCCGCTGGTTTCCGCTTGCCTTATATTCAGATTCACACTTGACCGTATGCGAGAGTGCTTCATACAGAAACTTGAATGAACACTCCTTGCTTTGTGCCACATATCTTTCTTCCAGTGACGGAGATACCTCCAGCAGTTTCATCGTTGAGACATCCTTGCAGACTGTAAGGTTTCTCAGATGGCTGCTCAGGCCTCCTACGAAATATAGCGCGTTGAACCCTTTGGACAGAATCTGGTCGAACAGAAGCAGGGATTTTGGAAAATCTCCACGCAGAGAACATTCCACTATGTTGAAATAATATTCATAATCAAGAACGTTCAGATTCTTGATAACCTGCTCATAGGTGACCCTGGTCCCGCAGAAAGCCACAGTCTGGTCAAAAAGGGTGAGGGCATCGCGCATTGCCCCGTCGGCCTTCATGGCTATGACATGCAGAGATTGCGAATCAATCTCTATACCTTCCTTACGGGCAATCGATTCCAGATTGGCCACGATATCCTTGACGGAAATCCTGTTGAAGTCGTAAGTCTGGCAACGTGAGAGGATAGTGGGCAGAATCTTATGCTTTTCAGTTGTGGCCAGTATGAAGATTGCATGTGACGGCGGTTCTTCGAGTGTCTTGAGAAACGCGTTGAATGCTGCGGTTGAGAGCATGTGGACCTCGTCTATGATGTAGACACTGTATTTTCCTATCTGGGGCGGTATCCTGACTTTTTCTGTAAGAGACCTTATGTCGTCTACCGAATTGTTCGAGGCGGCATCCAGCTCATGAATGCAGTATGACCTCCCCTCTGCAAAAGACCTGCACGATTCGCATTCACCGCAGGGTTCCAGGTCTGGAGAGAGGTTCATGCAGTTTATTGTCTTGGCAAAAATTCTTGCCGTACTGGTCTTGCCTACTCCTCTCGGGCCGCAGAAAAGATAGGCATGGGCCAACTGTCCACGTTTTATTGAGTTTTTCAGCGTGGTGGCAATGCTGTCCTGTCCTATCAGTGAGAGAAAATTATCCGGCCTGTATTTTCTGGCCGACACTATAAATCGTTCCATCAATCGTTCATCTACCGCAAAAGTAAGAATATTTTCTAATTTTGCAGTTCAAAATTATGGCGGAATGATAAAGATGAGATTTTTGTTTTTGCTCTTTGCCGTACTGGCTGTATCGGGCAATGCCGGAGCACAGTCCGGAATTTTCGGAAAGAAGGAGAATCTGAGAGATATAAGTGAAAAGTGCCTCAAGGTCGTGACAGACAACAATTCTTTTTTCAACCTTTCGCTAAGGGATGCCGTTGAGAAGAACTGGAAACTCTGTGATGTGGATTTCTGTACTATGGAGCAGTTCGAAGAGTTGAAATGCGACACTTCCTACTATTTCCTCATGAAGGTAGACGGAGTTTTCAAGAAGGAACGGGAGCCGGCAATGGAATTTCTTTCTCTGCTCAAGGGAGGTCCGCAGGCTGAAGTTTCAATAGAGAACATGTATGAGGTCCTGACTTTGCCTCTCAACTCCATAGATGACGACGGCAGCAGCATCGTTCCCTACCTGGGAGCCTACGTGAACATTATCCAGACACATATTCTGCGTGTGCAGAAAAAAAAGGTGGCTGCCGTTATGGGCATATCATGGTATTCCAACAGACTTTCTGAGATTGGTGGAATGAAACTGCTGCTGAATGAAAACGACCTCTCCAAGAACGTTACGGCAGAGCAGGCTGAAGAGATACTCGGCCCCGATGGTTCTGTAGAGAATGAAGATGCTGTATACGAAGCCATCGACAGCGCATCTGAAAACACTCTTGTTTCGCTTTGCATTGCTCCGCAGCTCGGGCAGCAGGGGTCGTATTGCTACAAGATGCTCATAGGCACGGATTCAGGAGAGCTTTTCTATTACAGAAAGCAGAAAATTACCGGAAAGTCTCCAAAAGGCTTTCTTGCCGACGATCTGAAAAAGATTGCAGTTTACCTCAAACAGGACACTGCACTATGAATGAAAATATGAGAGTCTGCCTCATGCACTCGGCTTCACCTGTGGTACGCTGTGCATTGACAATAAAGGCTGGAACGAGAAACGAGAGCGTGCAGTACAACGGCATGGCGCATCTTGTGGAGCACATGCTTTTCAAGGGAACGCTAAAACGTGATTCCAAAAGCATAAACAACTGCCTGGAGAAAGAGGGCGGGGAGTTGAACGCTTATACCACAAAAGAGGAGATAGTCATCTATGCGACCGTAATGAAAGAAGATTTTGCAAAGGCCGCAGATCTGCTTCTGGAGCTTGCGCTGACTTCGCAGTTTCCGCAAAAAGAGCTTGACAAGGAGCGCAGCGTGATTTATGATGAGATAATATCGTATAAGGATTCTCCGTCTGAATCCATATATGACCATTTTGAAACGCTGCTTTTTGACGGTCATCCTCTGTACCTTCCTATTTTGGGAGAAAAGAAGAGCCTGAGGCGTATAACACCGCAGCATCTTCTGCAGTTCACTGGAGAGTTCTTTGTCCCTTCAAACATGGTGTTCAGCATTGTCGGAAACATAACGGAGAGCCATGCAAGAAGGTGTATAGACAGAAGCCTTGCCAGATATTACAAGGGTGAGGCAACCCTTGTTTTCCGCTCTGAATCAGAATCCGGCATTCAGACATCCCTGCCGGAAAAAAGTTCTTCACATCTTGCGGGAACAGTGTTCGGTAAAGAGGTTTTGAAACGGAATCATCAGGCTCACTGTATTATAGGGGCGACAGCCTATTCATATTACGACGGCTGGCGGAGAAATGCACTCACCTTGCTCTGCAATATACTGGGCGGGCCTGCTTCGAATTCCAGGCTGAACATGTTGTTGCGTGAGAAGTATGCAATGGTGTACAACATAGAGGCCAACTATACCCCATATACCGATACAGGAGTCTTTTCAATCTATTTCGGTTGCGACAAGGCTTTGCTGGACAAGTGCAGGACGCTTGTTTACAGGGAACTTGAAAAAACATGCACGGCCCCCCTTTCTGAAAACGAACTTAAAAAGGCAAAGAAGCAGTTTTTAGGACAACTCCATATTTCTCACGACAATGCTGAATCCCAGGTACTGGCTGCAGGCAAATCGCTTCTGGTCTATGACCGGCTCTACTCTCTGGAATATACAATGAAACTCGTGGAGGCCATAACGTCTGAGCAGCTTTTGCAGGTGGCAAAAGAGGTGCTTGGCCGCGAACACCTGTCAGAGCTGGTCTACAGGTAATTTGCGTATAAGGTTCATGCCGTCTCTAAGAGGGACAATCACGTTTTCGACTCTGCTGTCGGAAGCTACAAATTCGTTGAAACTGTATATGCCCATGGTCTGTGCATCTTTCGGCAGCGGCTCTGCATATACTTTCCCGTCCCATAGTACATTGTCTGCAAGGATATAGCCTCCGTCCCTGAGATGCTTCAGAGCAAGTTCATAGTAGGCAAGATATTCTCTTTTGTTGGCATCCATGAATACCATGTCATACATGTGGCCCAGACGCTCTATTGTCTGTTTTGCATCGCCGATATACAGGGTTATCTTCTCTTCAAGTCCGGCTTTCCTGTATCCTTGCAGTATAAGGTCTTCAAGTTCGTCATTCAGTTCCACTGAGTCTAAATGCCCGTTCCGGCCGAGCCCGCGTGCCAGACAGATTGAAGAATAGCCGGTAAAGGCTCCTATCTCCAATATACGTTCAGGCGACAGGGCCTTTACAAACATTTCCAGAAATTTTCCCACTACCGGCCCGCACAGCATGCGGCTGTAATTGGTTCGCAGATGCGTTTGCTTTTCAACCCAGTCCAATACGGAGTCCTGCCCGCAGGAAAAGCGTTCTATGTATCGTTCTGCCTGTTCTGAATCCACTATAGATATTCTACCTCCATTCTGTATTTCCAACGGCCGAAATAGAGATTTTCACCCCTCCATTCCACCTCTCCGCGCTGGAAGTCTACCGTTTCGCTGCGCTGGTATATTTTGGCAGGATAAAGGTCTGCCGAATAATCGTCGTTTACAATAAATCTGTATGCGTCGAGACCTTTTGTATAGAAATGCCGTACATCATCATCTTCGCTGCCCTGTACAAGTCCGAAAGACTGGTCTACAGGAACCCATCCGATTCCTTCAAAATAGACTTCCGCCCAGTCGTGAAGGTTCACTTCGCCAGGGTGCATCATCCATCCGCTCTGCCATTTGGCGGGAATGCCGGCGTAGCGTGCCATGGTTATAAAGAGCAGGGTGACCTGGCCGCAGTCTCCATGCCGGTTCTGCAACACATATTCGGGTATGTTTTCTATTGTAGAGTATTCCCTTGCGCTTGCCCACGGGTAGTTCGCTGCAATGTAGTCGAAGATTCTCACGCATTTGAGATACGGGTTGTCCTCCTCTCCCACTATGCTGTCTGTAAGATGCCTGATTCTGTCGCTGAAGATGATGTGGGTCTTTCTCTCACTTGTATACTTTTTGTAAAGTTCGCTTTCGGTGTCGTAGGGACTTATATCATCAGGGCCGATATTGAAGAATATGTTGTATGACGTATAACTGAGTTCATATCCGAATACAGCATCTTCCTGTCCGTTTGCAGGTTTCTCCATATATATGCTCTTGTGGGCGTAAGTGTCAGGTGATATGATATATTCAGGCTGTGTGGTGGAGAGTAGTCTTATCTCCTTGTGTTTTGCGTTGTTTCTCGGATAAGGCATCCATACCCTTATCATCTCTCCTTCCGGCACTTCTTCTGCAGGAACTGTCAGGGTATAGCGTATTTTCATCTTCACGGGCAAGACCATTGAGCCGTTTTTGCCGCCCATGGCTTTGGCAGCTGTCACGACCTTTGGAATATAACTGCTTAGGTATGTGTCTAAATCGTCTGATTGCCTGCCTTTTATCTGCTCATATTTGCTTTGTGCCTCCTTGCTTATCCTGAAGAGGTTTCTTGCAGCTGCATGGAAGTATCTTTTCTGCCCGTCTATAATCTTGCATTCCAATGCTCCGCATTCTTCCCATCTTGCAAGTTCTTCTGCGGTTACACCTGGATAATACTCTTTTATCTGGGCCAGGACCGTGGAATCGTCGAGCCTGAAATCTTTTTCGGTCCTCTCCATGATGTCGATTTTTGCAAGCAGATCGTACTCCTCCTTCCTGGTGAGGTCTTCACTTGCGATTTTCAGCCTGATAAGGTTTTTTGCATGGCTGAAATCACCGTTGCCGATAAGTTTGCCGATGGTTTCGTCCTTGATTGTGGAGTGTTCTGAAAAAAATTGTCCACACCCGCATAATACAAGTATGGACAAAATAATAAACGGTAGTTTTTTCATGGGTTAAACAGGTAAATTGACGGTTATTTTACACGCTCGCCGTATGAGCGGTCTTCTGTCTTTACTCTTATGACATCTCCCTGATTTATGAAGAGGGGAACCATTATCTTTGCCCCTGTCTCCAGAACGGCCTCCTTGAGGGCGTTGGTAGAGGCGGTGTCGCCTTTTACCGCAGGTTCGGTATAGGTGACTTCAAGTTCCACGAACTGGGGAAGTTCGCATGTGAGACATCTCTCTTCGTCTGCAAGGAACATCATTTCTACAGACTGTCCCTCTTTCATGAGGTCTGCATTCTCTACGAAATCGTTGTCGAGGTGTATCTGATCAAATGTCTCGCTGTGCATGAAGTTGTAACCGTCTTCATCTTTGTACAGGAACTGATAAGGTCTTCTTTCAACAGTGATGGTGTCAATCCTTTCGCCTGCGGCAAAAGTGTTTTCCAATGTCTTTCCGTTTTCGAGATTCTTGAATTTTGTCTTTACGAAAGCGGGGCCCTTTCCGGGTTTTACATGCTGGAAATAGATAAGCCTGCAAGGTTTGCCGTTGAAATTGAAGTATAATCCGTTCTTGAAATCTGCTGTAGTTGCCATATTGTATATGCTTGTTTATAGTGATAAACTAATTGAATTGCAAATATACGAAGAAGCCGAGAGCAGAGCAAATTTATTTGCATCACACTATTTGGAGATATAAAAAACGAAGTGACAGATGTGAGAAGCCTGAGCGGTGCAAACTTGTTTGCAATTGCAATGGCTTCTTGCAACTGCGGGTGCCGTAAGGCAACCGTATATCTCCAAATAGGATGCGGGCAGGCAACCGAGACTGCTCTGCCGAGGCGCTACAGTATATGCGGCAAGCGAAGCGAAGCCGAATATACGAAGAAGCCGTGACGGTGCAAACGGGTTTGCAATCGTGCCGGATTCTTGGGAACGGGTGTGCCGCAGGCACACTTATATCTCAAAATACCATAGACAAGACAACCGTCTGCTCTGCCGAGGCGCTACAGTATATGCGGCAAGC
>JADINB010000046.1 GCA_017694275.1 Candidatus Egerieousia excrementavium
ATAGCCCCAAAAAAAACATGACGGACGAAAATCCGAGGCATTAGTAAACCATTCTTTCCGGAGACCTCCTGCTCCGGAAATAAGTAATGTGGACATCTTTATCTATAATAAAACAAAGAGACCGACCAAAAAATCTCTTTTGGGTCGGCCTCTTTCAATGTGGACTCCGAAAAATCAAAGTTCTACGGCATAAGAGCACTCCATTCCCTTATATGGCTCAACCCAAAGGTTGGTTACCTCAAAATTCACCTTGCCAGATTTTACCCCGTTGTCCAGATTGACAGTTATGGTATGCAGGCAGTGCGGCCTTATGGTATAATCCCTGAAATATCTTATGTCTGTATCATGCCCGCTCTTTTTAAGGTAGAAGACAAGATCTGAATTGTTGTAGAAAGTAACACTTACAGACTTGCTTCCTTTTTTCACATCCCGTATTTCCAGCGCCTTTTCAAAAAGTCCCTTGAGATAGACCTCCTCTCCTATAAGCGTTTCTCCATGATATACTACGGTCCTGCGGTTGAGCAGAGCCTCGCGTATTCCCTCCTCTGAACGCTCCCTTGCAAAGACTAATGTCATACCGCGATGGCCGCCTTTTGCAAAGTCTACATTCCAGTCTATCGGCTGGTGTACGTCTGAATTGCCAATCATCGTAAGTCCTTTTTCAAGACACCAGCGGTGAGCTTCCGGGAAATATTTGCCGTTTACCACCTCTATTCCCTGCATGCATCCGGCCTCAAGCAGTTCAGTATGCTCATTCCACCAGAGGGTAGTATCGGGCTGTTGTGCTTCCCAACCGGGATGATTCCAGAATATAAAGGCATTCTGGCGCTTTGCTGCAGCGAATGCATCTTTGTAGTCATCCTGTTCCAGGGAATCGGCATCACTCAAAAATATTGCATTAGAGTGTCCCGGAGGCATGGAACGGGTAATTTCACTACCCTTTATGAGAATTATGCCCATCTTGTCTGCAAGCGGTTTTGCCACTTCGTATGAACGGTTATGGGATGCTTTTATATCCTTGCTGAAAGGACGGTACTCTATATGCTCGGTAAGGGAAATTGCATCAAGCCCCTCCTTGTAAGCCTCCTGCACACGGACTGTAGGCCAAACTGTACCATCGGAAAAGACGGTGTGAATGTGGAAATCGCATTTAAGAGTCTGATAGCCGTCGAGGTCTGGAATATCAATTTCATTCCTTACCTGTCCGCTTGCCAAGATACACGACAATAAGATTGCCGAAACTGCAAAAAATAATTTTTTCATATATGAACAAGTCTAAGATATTTGTTTCATTTAAAAGAATCTGATGCAAAGTTACCCTCCGCAGCGGAAACAGATCCATGAAACCTGCTACATTTTTGTGTAGTTTTTATCTCATTTTTGTTTCAACAAAAAAAACCGGCGGAACTCATTTCCGCCGGCCTTGATACGACATATGTATTCAAAAGGTTACACTACCGCACGCTACTGATAGAGATAATATTTTGCGGAAAGTTCCTTGAACGCAGCCACATCCTTGTTCCAATACTCCTGAATGTCTGCATACCTGTTATTCTTGGCAAAGGTTTCACGGATATAGTTTGTACCGCATACCTGGTCGAACATTCTGTAACGCCCTTCGTTGGCATTGTCGAATACCTTCTTTTCAGGATAGAGCTCTGCCACTGCCTCAAGAACCTGGAACTGGATTGCAGAAAGTTCCACCTTGTCAAAATCTGTCACATACATCTGAACGCCCCCAAGATTCTCTCCTGCATGGGCAGAGTAAAAAGGCTGTATGTAGAGAGGACGGAAACGCACTCCCTCTATTCCACGCCCGTTAAGTGCGGCAGCCAGTTTTTCAGCATCTATCCATGGTGCTGCAAAAAGCTGGAAAGGAAGAGTATAACCTACACCTATAGACATGTAACCCAACTCTCCCAATATACCAGACGCCGGATAGTATATTGCAGATTCAGGCTGGGGAACATGAGGCGATGGGAGCACCCACGGAAGTTTTGTGTCTGCGTAAAGCATATCCCTGCTCCAGCCTTCCATAGGAATTACGGTAAGCCTGCATTTGAAAGGCTCCTTGTCGCCTTTTTCGCCAACCACCAGTCCTTCTTCATTGAGAAGAGTTGCCAACTCACCTACGGTAAGACCGTAAAGATATGGAATCCTGAACTGGCTTACGAACGAAAAGTAACCAGGCTCAACATAACAGCCCTCTACCTTGTTTCCTCCAAGAGGGTTGGGCCGGTCGAGCACCATGAGTTCCTTGTCATATTCTGCAGCAGCCTCCATCAGCAGACCAAGTGTGCTGATATATGTAAACGACCGGCAGCCGTTGTCCTGAATATCATATACTATGACATCAATGCTGTCGAGCATCTCCTTGGTAGGCTTGCGGGTAGCGCCGTAAAGCGAATAGACCGGAAGTCCGGTTGCAGGATCTACAGATGAATCCACATGACCGCCTGCATGGACATTGCCCCTTACTCCGTGCTCCGGACCGTAAAGTGCAACCAGTTCCACACCCTCTGCATTTGCCAGAATATCAACTGTAGAGACAAGGTTTCTGTCAACACCCGTAGGATTGGTTACAAGGCCTACCCTTTTGCCCTGCAACTCCTTGAACCCGTTATCTCTCAATACTTCTATACCGGTTTTTACCTCCGGTGCGCTCTTTGCAGGCTGCGAGGTTGAAGCACACCCTGCGAGCATGAATGAAATCGCAATAACTAATAATCCTTTCATATGGTTAAATTTTAATATGTTATTTCTTGCCGTAACAAGGGTCAATCTTTCTGTCTACAAAGAATGTAACTACAAGAGTTGCAATGCAGCAGAGCATTACCATCCAGAAGAAGTTCACATAACCTATCTCCTCCTGAATATAACCTGCAAACATACCGGGAATCATCATGCTGAGTGCCATGAATCCGGTACAGATTGCATAGTGAGAAGTCTTAAACTCTCCTTCAGAGAAATACATCATATAGAGCATATATGCGGTAAAGCCGAATCCGTAACCGAACTGTTCTATCGCTATTGCAGTAGAGATATATACGAGATTATCCGGCTGTACAATGGCAAGGTAGACAAACGTAAGACATGGAAGCGTCATGCATGCAGCCATAACCCACAAGGATTTCTTAAGCCCCACCTTGGATGCATACAATCCACCGAGAATACCTCCGAGAGTCAGGAACAACACTCCCACCGTTCCGTAAACTATACCTGTACTTGCTGTACTCAGACCAAGCCCTCCGGCATCCTTGGCGGCAACCAGAAACGGCATGCACATCTTTATGAGAAATGCCTCAGGCAAACGGTAAAGCAACATGAAAACA
>JADINB010000047.1 GCA_017694275.1 Candidatus Egerieousia excrementavium
CTTTATAGAATGGATGACATGGAGCAGGCGCAGGCCAGTTATACCCAGATTGCAGACAGCGTGGCCAAAAGCAACATCTCTTCCATAAACTGGGAAGAGGGCCGTGTAGAGTGTGAAAGTACGCTCGTTTCTGACCTTTACCACAATATCGGGAATACATTTCTTCAGCAGAAAAAATATGCTGAGGCAATAGAGGCTTTCAAAAACGCCTTGAGATGCAATCCTGGCGACATGGATACAAAGAGCAATCTGGCCTATGCGCAGAAGAAGCTTGAAGATGAGCAGAACCAGCAGGGTGGAGGTGGAGGCCAGGACCAGAACCAAGACCAGAACCAGAATCAGGACCAGAATAACGAAGACAAGGACAACCAGGAGCAGAACAGTCAGGGTCAGGACAACGAAGACCAGAACAAGAATAACAATGACAGTCAGGACAACGGAAACAATGACAGTCAGGAGCAGGAGAGTCAGAATGACCAGGACAATCAGAATAATCAGGACAATCAGGATAACCGGGACAATGGCAACGGACAAACTCCCCCGAAAATATCTCCTAACGCGGCCGAGCAGATGATACAGGCCATGCAGCAGAAAGAGAACCGTACACAGGAGAAGGTAAACAGGGAGAAAGCCAAGGCTTATACTAACCAAAGGGAGAAAAACTGGTAATATGGATAAATCTAAAACATTGATGATACGGTTGTCTGCACTTGTGTTTCTTGCGCTTTTCACCATAACGGCACATGCGCAGAACTTTAGTGTGGATGCACCCAATGTCGTTGAAAAAGACGAGATTTTCAGAATCGTCTATACGGCAGATGCCGAAGTGGAGGAGTTTACAGCTCCCGAACTTTCTGGACTTGAACTTCTTGCGGGCCCAATGCCTTCAAGGATATCAAGTACCAATATTGTGAACGGCGTAAGGACAGACGTGTTTGAGATAAATTACACCATAATGGTGAGGGCGAACCAGACAGGTGTGGCAACGGTTTCACCGGCAAGCGTAAAGATAGACGGCAAGCAATACACCTCCAAGGCGTTGAGTATTGAAGTCGTTGCCGGGAGCAATTCTTCTTCCGGCAACAGCGGAAACGGAAATGATACGCAGGCAGGCAGCACTCCTGAAAACGGTGAGGTCTCATCTGAAGACATATTTCTGAAACTTTCGTTCAGCAAGACGAGAGTAGTGCGCGGAGAGCCGATAGTTGCTACGCTCAAACTTTACACAAGAGTGCCCATAGCCGGGTTTGAAGACGTGAAGTTCCCGGTTTTCAACGGTTTCTGGAGCCAGGAACTTGAAACGCCGCAGAATATCAATTTTGTAAGGGAAAACTACAACAACCAGGTCTACAATTCGGCCGTATTGCGCCGTTACATTCTCTTGCCGCAGCAGACAGGAGATCTTACTGTCGACCCGTCTTATATGGTGTGCCAGATACAGATACGCACCTCGGGAGGCGGGTTCTCCATGTTTGACAGTTTCTTTGACACATATCAGACAATCAGGAAGAGGCTTTCAACCCCCTCTGCAACAATAAAGGTCAATCCTCTGCCATCAGGTGCTCCGGCATCGTTCGGCGGCGGCGTCGGAGACTTTACAATGGAGGTGAAACTGAGTGCAGACAGCATAAAGGCGCATGAAGCCGGTTCGCTTACGGTCGAAATAAACGGCAGCGGAAACATAAATCTCATTGAGACTCCCTTTGTGGAATTGCCTCAGGATTTTGAAAAGTACGACGTAAAGACAGACAACAGTTTCTCCAACGGCACGTCGGGTCTCTCAGGCAAGAAGGTCTTTGAATTTCCCTTTATCCCGAGAAGCGAGGGGCTCTTTGTAATTCCGCCCGTAAAATACTCGTATTACAGCATCAGGCAGGGCAGGTATATTACACTTGAAAGCGATACCCTGAAACTCAAAGTGCTTCCAAACAGCAATGCCTCCTCTTCCGCACAGGTAGTGAGCGGGGTCAACAAGCAGTCTGTCGTGAATCTGGGAAGTGACATACGCTACATATTCACCTCATCGGCAGACCTGGCAAGGAAAGGCCGTTTCCTTATTTCAAGCTGGTATTTTGCAGCGGCGGTAATACTTATTGCACTGTTGTTCCTTGTGGCGGACAAGGTTTTGAAAGAGAGGGAGAAACTTCGCGGAGATGTAAGGCGTACCAGAAACAGGCGGGCCAACAAGGTGGCGCGCAACAGACTCAAACTGGCGCAGAGTTACCTTGCCAAGGGATTGCAGGCTCCATTTTATGAAGAACTGCACAAGGCTCTTCTGGGTTACGTGAGCGACAAGCTCTCCATTCAGTTTGCAGAAATGCAGCGTGATGCCATAATAGAGCTTCTCGAGAGCCGCGGCATACAGGCCCAGGAGCGCGATGAACTGATAAGCCTGATAGACGAGTGCGAGATGGCGCGCTATTCGCAGCAGCAGTCAGACGGGGCCATGGACGGGCAGTATAAACGCGCAATAGACATAATCTCTACATTGGAAAACAAGTTGTGATATGAGAAACAGCATATATACTATTATAGCAATACTGCTCTGCTCTGTGTACGTGCAGGCGCAGGAACCAGATTACGGAGAGCTGTGGAACAAGGCCAACAACCATTATTCGCTTGGAGAGTACCAGCAGGCGCTCTCAGACTACAAGAAAATCGAGGAGGGCGGAATGGTTTCGTACAAGCTCTACTACAACATTGCAAATACTTACTACAAACTGAAGGAAGACGGCCTTTCAATACTCTATTACGAGCGGGCGCTCAAGCTTAATCCTTCAGACAAGGATACGAGGAACAACCTGGAGATAGCCAGGCTCAAGACGCTTGACAAGATAGAGGTCATTCCAGACTTCATACTTACCGTCTGGATAGGAAAACTCAAGAATTCCCTTTCGTGCAACGCCTGGGCCAAGGTCTCCATTGCACTGCTGGTTGCAGTGGCATTCTTCCTTCTGCTATACAGGCATGCGGCTGGAATCGTCCTGAGGAAAACTTCGTTTGTGCTGGGCTGCATCATGCTCTTTTTTGCGATATGCACCCTTGTATTCTCGTTCAACCTGCGCGGCAAGGCAGTAAGTGAGGATTATGCAATAGTCATGGTCCCGGTATGCAATGTAAAGAGCGCGCCCAACGTTACCGGCAACAACCTTTTCATTCTCCATGAAGGGACCAGGATAGAGATTCTGGAGCAGGTTGAGTCATGGAGCCGTGTGGAACTTTCAGACGGCCGCCAGGGATGGGCCCAATCATCTGACTTTGAAATTATATAAACATAAACACATTATAGGACTCATGAAAAAGCTATTTACCTTAATCGTTGCGACAGTCATTGCGCTGCCGCTCTTTTCGCAACAGTTCAAGTTTGCGTACCTGTCGGACACCCATATTACAGAGGGTGCGGCCAGCATAGATGACCTGCAGGCCTGCATAGATGACATAAACAGGAATAACGAACTCTCCTTTGTCATAATTACCGGAGACATTACCGAATTCGGTGCAGACAGTGAGATTGAACTTGCAAAATCGATTCTCGACAAACTGAACAAACCTTATTATATAATAGCCGGCAACCATGATGCAAAATGGTCTGAAAGCGGCTGCAATACTTTTGTAAAGGTGTTTGGATACGAAGAGTTCGAATTCGACTTCCAGGGCATAAAATTCATAGGAACCAACAGCGGCCCGAACATGCGGATGGCTCCGGCACTCTTGCCGCGCGAGAGCATGGTATGGCTTGACTCAATAACCAATACGATAGACAGGAAACAGCCGGTAGTCTTTATAAACCACTATCCCATGGACAGCTCGATGCTCAACTATACATCTGTGCTCGACGAACTTAAGAAGGTGAATACACAACTTATAATGGGCGGCCACTGGCATACCAACAGGGCAATGGTCTATGAGGGGATTCCCGGTGTGATAGGCCGTTCCACTATGGAGAAAGGCCGCCCGGGGGCAGGTTACAATATCGTGACATTCAACGGTTCTACCGTAACGTTCAGCGAAAGGATAGTTTCCGGAAAACCCTATACCATAACTCCATGGCATACTCTGAGAATGAGCCGCGGTCTTGCTTTCGACAGCAGCATAAGCTATCCGCGTCCAGACTTTTCTGTTAACGATGAGTATGCAAACGTACAGGAAATATGGAGGTATGAAGATGTCTCAGACATAGGTGCCGGTGCAGTCATGACAGGAAAGGGAGACAATGCAAAGGTCATCTATGCCAACACCAAGGGAATCGTACGTGCCCTTTCTGCCGCAGACGGGGAGGCCATCTGGGAATTTGCAACTGACGGAAAAGTATATTCTACCCCTGCCGTTTCAGGAAACAGTGTCGTGGTGGGGTCTTCTGACAATCATGTATACTGCCTTGATCTTAACACGGGCAAGCTGAAGTGGAAATTCAAATGTGAGAAGTCTGTATTGGGCTCTCCTGCAATTTATGGCGGAAAGGTGTATATAGGAGCCTCCGACAACAAGTTCAGGGCTATCTCTCTCAAAAGCGGCAGGCTTGTATGGAGTTACGACGACATAAAAGGCTTTATTGAGGCAAAGCCCTATGTAGACAGGGAGCAGGTTGTAATAGGAGATTGGGCCGGCAGGCTCTATTCGTTCAACCCTTCCAACGGCCAGTTGCAGTGGTGCTGGACAAACAACAAGGGAAGGATGTTTTCTCCGGCAGCTGTTTTCCCCGTAAAGGCAAACGGCAGGATTTTCATTGCAACGCCTGAAAGAGTCTCATACGCGATAGATGCAAAAAGCGGAAAGGAAATATGGAGGGTAGATGGTGGAAGAGAGTCTGTGGGTCTCTCTTCTGATAAGAGTACTTATTATGTAAAGACAATGAAAGACAGTGTGTTTGCATTCTCTACATCTGGCAGCCAGCCCCGCAGGATATGGGCTGCGAATGCAGAGTTCGGCTATGAGATAGCGCCTACACCCATTACTGTGGCTGCAGGAGAGGGAACAGATGGCTCTGATCTGGTATTTGTCCCTACAGATAAGGGAAATATCGTTGCGCTTGACGGCAAAGACGGTTCTATCGTATGGAAGCACAAACTCTCATACGCCCTTATAAACTATATACAGCCGCTTGAGGGCAGAAAGATACTTGTCAGCACAATGGACGGTATCGTGGCCCTGCTGAAGTATTAAGGCAAGGGAGTGCGGAATTTTCCGTCATGACTCCCTCTGAAGGATGGCTGCCAGCTTTTTCATACCGCTGGTGGCCTTTTCTTCTATCTGGGTGAAGCCAGGCAGGCTCAGCGGCATGGGTTTGGGGTCTATGAGATAGATTTTGCAGCCTGCCTTTGTGTAGTGGACCAGACCTGCAGCAGGATATACGTTCAGGGAGGTGCCTATGATTATGAGTATGTCTGCCTTGCCTACCTCTCTTGCCGCGCTTTCGAGCATTGGTACGGCTTCGCCGAACCAGACTATGAAAGGGCGGAGCTGGGTGCCGTCTGAGGCTTTCTCTCCCGGTTTTATATCTCTGTAGCCGATTTCCACAGGATGCTCCTTATCTGTTTCTCCGCAAGCCTTGGTGAGTTCTCCGTGCAGATGTATCACATGGCTGCTGCCAGCCCTCTCATGCAGATTGTCTACGTTCTGGGTAACTACGCATACGTTAAAATCCTTTTCAAGGCCGGCAATGATTTTGTGTGCCTCGTTAGGCATGACCTTTTCAAGTTCCCTGCGGCGCATGTTGTAAAATTCCAGAACAAGCGCCTTGTTGCGGTACCAGCCCTCTATTGAGGCTACGTCTTCAACTTTGTATTCATTCCAGAGGCCGTTGCTGTCTCTGAATGTCTGCAGGCCGCTCTCTGCACTTACGCCTGCTCCACTCAATACTACAATCTTTTTCATGGCAAGGGTTGTTTAAAATGTCACTTCTATCAATACTGGATTGGAATCTTCAGAAATCTGTTCCGCAATGCGCTTCATCTGGTGCGAGCCCGATGCCTTGGCATATTCCATAAAGAGGTCTGCCTCTACTGCCTGGTACATCTTTCCACCTGTAAAAAACGAAGGGGTGAAATTTATTCCGTTGTCTATGTCGTTTTTAAATCCGGAAACGGCAGATATTCCATCGTCGTTATGGCACAGATTTAATATTTTCCCTATAGCTGAACTGTCTGTAGTCTGTAATGGAATGTATCTTATAGATGATGCGTAACGGCTCAGACTTATGTTTTCGGCATTGTCTAAAGCTTTTTCAAGATTCAGGACCGTGGCTTGGGACGCATTGTCTTCGCGTGTCTCTGAACAACTATGGGCAGCCAAGAGTAGAAATATGAGAATGAAAGTCTTGTAATTCATGTTAAATTTCATTTACAAAAAAAATACTTTATGAACCAGTGTTTCAGAAGAGGGTCCATGATTACTATCTCTTTCTTGCTGTTGAAGGTTATGATCTCTTTTTTCTGCAGGGCCTCCTTGAGCCTGTTTACGTTGGCCGAAGAGTTGAGCTTGAACCTGTCGAGAATATCGGCAGAACTGAATCTCTTTACTCCGTCAAGTATGGCCTTTATAAAGCGCAGCTGATGCTTGCTCAGCCCGAATGCAACTGTGTGGAACGAGAAATCGTGCAGGTTTATAAGGTTTCTGAGCGCCACCTCTATGGTCTTGTCTTCAAGGTAGCCGACAGTCATTTCATAGCATATCGAGGCCAGGTGCTGTGCATACCACGGATCTCCCTCCACCGTGTCGTATATGTAGCCTGCCTGATTTGGCCTTATGACCTTTCCTCCCTTGAGGAATCCCTTGATTATGTAGTCTATGAAGACTTTTCTCTCTATCGGGACAATCTCTATTTTCTCTACAAGGTTGTAGAAATATTTGTTTACCTCGAAAATTTCGTCCATGGCGTTTTTGCGCTCCCCTGTAATTACATACGAAACGTGGCTGTGGCATTTCCACTCCTTTTCAAAAAGAGAGAAAATCCTGTCGGAGTCGTCGAAAAGGGTAATATCCTGGAACTGTTCAAAATAGAGTACTATGTGGCAGCCTTCATCTTCTGCAATCCTCTCCGGAAGGTTCAGAAACTCCCTTATCTGGGCATCTGTGAGCAGCTCTTTTGAATTGTATACGAACCGTGGCTCTTTTCCCGGCTCCTCTTTTACGTTGTAGGGCGCCAGAGGCATGTACCGGAACAGAAAGTCTGACCATTCCATGCCTGATGTTGCAAACTTGCCGACAATGTTGTTGGTATAGCGCATCATGAAGGCTTCTATGCACCTGATGTTGAAAAGGTTCATTTTTATTGGAATGTACCTGTATTTCCGTTTTTCAAGTTCCTTGAACGAATTGTATACAATGGATTTCTTGCCTGTGCGGGCCTGTCCGTATATGAGTATGTTTTTCTTCTGCAAGATCAGTTCGCAGAACTCGTTTACCTGCTTCTCTCTCCCGATAAAGTGCGGGCCTGTTACGTAGTCGTAATATTTGAAAGGTGAGTCCATAGATGCAAAATTAAGATAATTCAGCCACACAATTCAGTAATGTAACAAAAAAGTTTTATGATATTGCGGGCACGGCAGGGCATATTTTCCCGTATAAAGTTTTGTCAAAATGATAAAATATGCTACTTTTGTAGTCCGAAAAACAGTGAAAAGGTTGTCAAGCTATTGAGTAAGAGTTGTTTAAATGAAACAGCCGCTTGCTGCCAAAAATTTTAAACAAAAATTTTATGTACGCAATTGTAGATATTGCAGGCCAACAGTTCAAGGTAGAGGCAGGAAGAAAGATTTATGTACACCGCCTCAAAGATGAAGTCGGAGCCTCTGTTACCTTTGACAAGGTGCTATTGACAGACAACGACGGTGCGGTAAAACTTGGTTCTCCCTATGTTGAGGGTGCTGCCGTGAAGGCAACCGTATTGGAGCACCTTAAGGGAAACAAGGTTATCGTTTTCAAGAAGAAACGCCGCAAAGGCTATAAGAAAAAGAACGGTCACCGTCAGTATTTAACACAAATTCAGATTGAATCAATCGCTTAATTGGTAAAAAGGAAAGATTATGGCTCATAAAAAAGGTGTCGGCAGTTCAAAAAACGGCCGTGAATCACAAAGTAAAAGATTGGGCGTAAAACTGTTCGGTGGACAGAACGCCAAAGCCGGAAACATTTTGGTTCGCCAAAGGGGAACCGTTCACTATCCGGGTCTTAATGTAGGAATGGGTAAGGATCATACTCTTTTCGCTTTGGTAGACGGAGTGGTAAAATTTACCAAAAAGGCGGAAAGCAAGTCTTATGTCTCGATTATTCCTTTTGAGAATCTTAACAACTAAGATAATCGAGGGAAGCAATGCTATGCAGAATAGAGGAGCAACCCTTTGCGGGTGCTCCTCTTTTGTTTGGCATTCATTACAACAGTCGTAACGGAAGTAACAACAAGATATATGCTGACATTAAAATTATTGAGGGAAAATCCCGATTTTGTAGTAGAAAGACTCTCTGTAAAGAACTTTGATGCAAAAGAGATTGTAGATGACGTTTTAAGATACGACTCTCTCAGGCGCGAGCATCAGACACAGCTCGACGCTGTTCTTGCGGAGCAGAACAAAAAGGCCAAGGAGATTGGCACACTCATGAAAGAGGGCAGGAAAGAGCAGGCAGAAGAGGTAAAGGCACAGGTTGCAAAGTTGAAAGTCAAGTCTTCTGATCTGGAAAAACTCATGGAGGAGGAAAACGGCAAGATGCTGGAGCGTCTTGTTCTGCTGCCGAATATTCCTGCACCTGAAGTCCCGCTTGGAAAATCGTCGGAAGACAACGTGGTGGTACGGCAGGGTGGAGAGATTCCTCAGTTGCCTGAAAATGCAAAACCTCACTGGGAACTGGCAAAAGATTTGGATTTCATAGATTTTGATTTGGGCGTAAAGCTTACCGGAGCAGGTTTCCCTGTTTATAAGGGGAAAGGTGCAAGAATCCAGAGGGCCCTTATTTCGTTTTTCCTCGACAGGAACACGAAGGCCGGTTATCTGGAAATCCAGCCCCCGCTGGTTGTAAACCAGATGTCGGCCTATGCGACAGGCCAGCTGCCCGACAAAAGCGAGCAGATGTACCATGTAAACCTCGATGACTTTTATCTGATTCCCACGGCAGAGGTGCCTGTTACGAACATTTACAGAGATACCATACTCAACAGGGAGGACTTCCCCATAAAGATGACAGCCTACACACAGTGCTTCAGAAGAGAGGCCGGCTCGTACGGCAAAGACGTAAGGGGCCTTAACAGGCTGCACCAGTTCGACAAGGTGGAGATTGTGCAGCTTTCTCTTCCCGAAAACTCCTACAATGCGCTGGAGGGAATGGTCAAGCATGTGGAGAGCCTTGTGCAGGAGCTGGAACTGCCTTACAGAATCGTAAGGCTTTGCGGCGGAGACATGAGCTTTACTTCTGCAATAACCTATGATTTCGAGGTATTCTCGGCCGCACAGAAGAGATGGTTGGAAGTCAGTTCGGTTTCAAATTTCGAATCATTCCAGGCAAACCGCATGAAACTCAGATTCCGCGACGAGAACGGCAAGCCGCAGCTCGCCCATACCCTGAACGGCAGTTCTCTGGCACTGCCCCGCATTCTGGCAGCACTTATTGAGAACAACCAGACGGCAGACGGCAGGATTCGTCTGCCCAAGGCTCTGGTAGAGTATGCAGGTTTCTCATATATAGACTGATTTCTTCTCCATACTGTGCATTGAGGCGTGGAAAAAGAGAAGATAATACTGGGAATTGACCCCGGGACCCGGATTCTGGGCTTTGGGGTCATTCGTTTGTCAGGCACCAAGGCTGAGTTTGTGGAAATGGGCGTGGTTAACCTGAAAAGCGAAAAGGATCATTTTTCAGCCCTGAAGCGCATATTGTCTGAAGTCTCCGCAATCATAGAGAAGTATCTTCCCGATGAACTTGCAATAGAGGCTCCGTTTTACGGAAAGAACGCCCAGGTAATGCTTAAGCTCGGGCGTGCACAGGGCATGGCCATTTCCGCTGCCCTTTCGCATGACATCCCCGTGTTCGAATATCCGCCAAGGAGCGTGAAAATGGCTGTTACAGGAAGGGGAGGGGCTTCAAAGGAACAGGTGGCGGCAATGGTGCAAAACCTGCTGCATATAGACTCTCCGCAGGAGAATCTTGATGCCACAGATGCCCTTGCAATAGCCATGTGCCATTATTTCAGCCTGATGTCGCCTTTGACCCACAAGACGAAAAAATGCAGTTGGAGCGAGTTCGTGAAGGCCCATCCCGAAAAGATAAAAAAATAGTTTTCCGGACTTGACTTTTGCGCAAAAGCGGAGTCTAACTGCTGTATAAAGTTTCGACAAAAAACAATGGTAATGAAGCGTAGAACATCCTGTTTTGCTATATTGTTTCTAATATTTTTGTTTTCACTGAATTATGACGCCGCGGCGCAGAGCTCGCCATCTCCGGCCCCGCAACCCTCCGGAACTTATCTCAAGATGACTCTTCTCGACAGTCTGGCAAAGACTCCGCTCGAGTATGCTTCGGTGGTGGCCTCCTATGTGGGCGGAACAAGCAAGAAATACGGCATGAGCGACGAATCTGGAGTTGTAACCATCCAGAACATGGGAGTCGGAAGGGCAACTGTTACCGTAGACTATATGGGATATAAGCCAAAGAACTGGACGGTAGACATAAAGAGAGGTGCGAACGACATGGGGACTCTCTACCTGCAGGAAGACGTGAACATGCTGGAGGCGGCAACGGTAATAGGCATAGCCAACCAGATGACCGTCAAGAAAGATACCATTGAGTATACTGCAGCATCGGTAAAGGTCAACGATTCAGACGTATTGGAGGAGCTTCTCAAGAAACTGCCCGGAATAGAGATAGATTCTGAGGGAAACATTACGGCTAACGGAGAGACTGTAGACAAGATAATGATAGACGGGAAGACTTTCTTTCTCGACGACCCGCAGCTTGCCACCAAGAACATTCCGGCAAAAATAGTAGACAAGGTGAGGGTTGTGGAGCGCAAGTCTGACCAGGCCCGCTTTACCGGTATCGACGATGGCGAGGAGGAGACTGTCATAGACCTGAGTGTCAAGAAAGGTATGATGAATGGCTGGTTCGGAAACCTTACAGGAGGCTACGGTACCAAGGAACGTTATCAGGCCGGCGGCATGATTGGCAAGTTTACGGGAAACTCTCAGATAAGCCTTATCGGCAATGCCAACAATACCAACAACAGGGGCTTTATGGATATAGCTGGCTCTATGATGGGCAACATGCGTGTGGGGCGAATAAGGTTTGGCGGAGGCGGTATCCTTGAGTCGTATATGGGCGGTGTAAATGCAAATACCACTCTCAATGAGGGCAAGCTGGAGCTTTCCGGCAACTATCTGTACAGCGGCTCGGAAAATACGGTAGAGGAGAGGCGGAACCGCGAGACAATACTTGGAGGAGGTTCCTCTTCACTCTATAACAATGAAACTACGCGTGACATTACAAATACAGACGGCCACAGGGTAGGCCTGGAGATGGAGTATGATATTTCGGAGAATACTTCAATCATATTCCGTCCGACATTCGACTTTACCGGTGGCAGTTTCAGCAATACCAACGAGTTTACGACCATGACCGGAGAAGAGAACACGAATTCCGGACTGAGCGAGTCATGGGGCGACAATGATGCGGAGCGTTTCAGGGGAATGTTCCTCTTGCGCCAGCGTCTGGGAAAGCCGGGAAGAACCCTCTCCCTCAGGCTAGACTACAACATATCCAACAATGAACTCGACGGTTACAACTATTCCGAGACAGATTATTTCGAGAATAACGTGGAGTCTGGAAGCGAAATAGTAGACCAGTTCTATACCCAGAACGAGAAGAGCTATACTTTGGGCGGACGGTTCTCATACACGGAGCCGCTCGGGAAAAACTTTTTTGTAGAAGGGGCATACAGGTACAGCTACAAAAATACAGATTCAGACAAGGATACCTACAACAAGGGCGCAAGCGGCGAATATGACAGCATAGACGAAGAATACTCAAGCCATTATGAAAATACCTTCATAACCCAGCAGGCTGAGCTGAACTTCATGAAGCAGGAGCAGAAATACAACATTACGCTCGGAGTCTCCATGCAGCCTTCAACCACCAAGAGTCTCGGGCTGGCAAGAGATACTTCATACAGTGTAATTAATTTTGCTCCGTCTGCAAGGATAGACTACAGATTTTCAGACCAGAAATTCCTGAGAATAAGATATAGGGGCAGAACATCACAGCCTTCGATAAACCAGTTAATGCCTATCCCCGACAATTCAGACCCTCTGAAGATAACAATGGGAAACATGGACCTTAACCCTGAATTCTCTCATAGCCTGAGAGCCGAGTACAGGGTAAGCAATCCAAAGAACTACAGCTGGTTCAGCGCAATGCTCAACGGGTCGTATACTACAGACAAGATAGTGAACAGAAACTGGTACGACGAAAACGGTGTGCAATATACCCAGCCCTACAACGACGGTACGGGAGTCTACTCACTTACGGGCAGAATCCTGTTCAATTCCAAGATCGCCCAGTCTAAGTTCTCCATAATGAACTTTACCAGCATCAGGTTCGGCAACGGAATAAGCTATGTGAGCGCATCAGAAGACGATGTGGCTCTTGAAGATTCTTACTTAAAGAACATAAACAAGACATTTTCCGTTTCAGAAAACCTGGGCTTTACATATAGAGACGACATGTTTGAATTCAGGCTGTTCGGTACAATGCGCTACAACAACACATGGTATTCAATCCAGAGCATGAGCGGCGTGGATACATGGACCAATTCGGTAAGCGGTTCTGTCAACGCCTCGCTGCCTGCCGGCTTCAATGTCACTTCAGACATCTCGCATACTTTCTATATAGGTTACAGCGACGGATACGGAGAGTCTTCTACCGTATGGAATGCGGAACTGTCGAAAAATCTCTTCAAAGACAAGCTTACGCTCAAGGCTAAGATTTACGATATATTGAAAGACAGCCAGAACTCATCGCGGACTACAACCGACAACTACATTGAAGATTTGGAAAACAATACCCTGGGACAGTATATGATGTTCTCTGTGGTGTGGAGATTCGGAAACTTTGGCGGCGACAGGATGATGGGGCCCGGTTCCAGAGGCGGCCGTCCCGGACCTCCCCCTCCAAGAAGATAGGCAGGTTTGCCTACCGGCCGTTATTCTTCTTCCAGCTCGTGGCTGTTGGCATATTTTCTCCACTTGCAGGCCAGGGCTTCCATATCTTCCGGCAGCGGCGCCTCGAAAAAGAGATGTTTGCCTGAGACCGGGTGTATGAAACCCAGAGTCCTGGCGTGAAGCGCCTGTCGTGGCAATATCTTGAAGCAATTGTCTATGAACTGTTTGTATTTAGAGTAGAGGGTGCCTTTCAGAATGCGGTCACCTCCATAGCGTTCGTCGTTGAAAAGAGGATGCCCTATGTAGTTCATGTGTACGCGAATCTGGTGAGTCCTTCCCGTCTCGAGCCTGCATTCTACCATTGTCACATATCCGAACCGTTCAATGACACGATAGTGGGTGACAGCATGTTTTCCTATGTCACCTTCTGGAAATACCTTGAAACGCAGCCTGTCGTTAGGGTCACGCGCTATGTTTCCGGTAATGGTTCCCTCGTCTTCCGCCACGTTGCCCCATACTATTGCCACATACTTGCGTTCTATGGTATGGTTGAAAAACTGTTTTGCAAGGTGAAGCTGTGCAAGGTCGTTCTTGGCAACCACAAGCAGCCCTGAAGTGTCTTTGTCTATTCTGTGGACCAGCATCCCCATACGCTCGTCGCTTCCGGATTCCTTGTCAAGGTAATATGCAAGCGCATTGACAAGTGTGCCGTGAACATGCCCGTGGCCGGGATGCACTACCAGCCCGGCTGGCTTGTTTATCACAAGCAGGTCGTTGTCTTCGTATGTGATTTCGAGCGGAATATCTTCAGGTATAATCTCCATGCTCCGTTTGCGGTACGGAAGATGGATTGTGATTATATCGTTTGGCTTTACCTTGTAGTTGGCTTTCGTGGGATTCCCGTTAACCTTTACGTAACCGGCCTCTATGGCAAGCTGTATCCGGTTGCGGGAGGTCTTCTCCATGTGATCGGTAATGTATCTGTCGATACGGAGCAAAGACTGCCTGTTGTCTACGTTGAATCTGAAATGTTCGAACATTCCATCTTCGCTCAGCAGCTCGTCTGTCTGGTCTATGTATTCTTCGCCCTCCGGCTCAGAAATATTAAAGTTCTTTTCCACTCTTTTCAGGAATTTCAAGAAGTGACTTGTCTTTTGTCAGATAGACTGTAACGGCAGAACCCATTTTTATCTTCACAGAGTCTGAATATTCCGGAATCTGCCTGTAGACCATTGCCTCCAGCGAATCTGAATAGTCCTGTACGGTGTTGTCGAAAAGGGCCGATGCAAGGTTGAGTGAATTTTCTGTCAGCGTGGCCTTAAGGCGGATATATGGAGTACCTCTCAGCTGCGGTATGTATGTCATAGTGTCCTGGTCGTTGAGGCCGAGCACAAGGTCTATCTGGCTTTCCACCGGTATGTTCTTTCCGGGCGCTATTATCGAGCCATTGTAGTGCTGTTCGAGCACATTGTTTGTCGCAAGGTCCTGGCGGTAAATAAGATTGCCGACTCTCAACTGGTTGGCGGTCAGTTCAGACTGTGCCTGCCGCAACGAATATCCTACAAGCGAAGGCATCTGCACGGTCTTTGCCAGCTTTGCGTTGATTGTAAGCAGTATGCGCCTGTTTTTCTTTACCATGCTCCCTTCTTTGGGGTTCTGCCTGTATATTGCGCCAGGTTCCATGCGGTTTATGTATACCGAATCTGTTATCTCTATCCTCATGTGGTTTGCAGCAGCTACCTTCCGTGCCTCTTCCATTGTCATGTTTATGAAAGAGGGTACTTCGAGCTCCCTGTTGTGCCTGGTAATGAGTTTTAAAAGCAACATGATGATGCAAAGTGCCGCGAACGCGCAGACTATTGCAAGCCCCAAATGTTTGAGCAGCACCTTGCCGGATATTGTCTCCTTCCCTGCCTTTTTCCCGGTTGTCTTAGTGGTTTTCTTTGTGTCCGCCATCTTAAATAGTTTTCGCGAAGATAGTAATTTATTCCCATTTATACTCGAATCGTTCTATATCGCTCTCATCCAGGAAGTCTCCCATCTGAACCTCCAGTATGTGCAGGTCTGTCACGGCCTTTATCGCATGCATTTGCCCTTTGGTTATATGCACCACGTCTCCCTTGCCGACATTGCGCACCTGGCCGTCGAGAACGAGAATGCCGCTGCCTTCAACAAATGTCCATACTTCGTCACGGTGAAAGTGGCGCTGGTAGCTTATGCTTCTTCCTTCCGCTATGCACAGGTGTTTGGTAAGCGAGCGGGTGCTGTCAGACGATGTGTAATTGTCTATGACCTTATATGTGCCCCAGCGGCGCTCTTCATACATGGGGCGCACTTCAAATGCAGACACATAGGGCTTTACCTGTTCGCAGTTATATTTGTCGGCTATGAGAATGCCGTCGGGGCTTGCTGCCACCACCAGGTTGTTTGCCCCTATGCAGATGCATGGAATATCCAGCTGGTTTATGATATGCGTGTTCCTTGCATGTTCGTCAATTATGGCATTGCCTATCACATTGCTACCTATCACTTCTGAAAGCGCGTCCCACGTACCAATGTCTTTCCACATTCCCTTGAACGGTAGCACCGCCACAGATTCAGCTTTTTCAGCCACCTGATAGTCGAAACTTATCTTGGGAAATACACCATACTCTTCCCTTGCTTTCCAGAAATCAGGGGCGTTTGTGTATTGCCTGGCAATTGCAAGCATGTAACCGAGCCTGAAGGCAAAGACTCCTCCGTTCCAGAATGCCCCTTCTGCAATAAGTTCCTTTGCCCGTTCAATTTCCGGCTTCTCTGTAAAACCTTTTGCCGAAAACAGCTCCCCGTTGCGCTCCCCGGGCATGACATAGCCGTATTTTACCGAAGGATAGTGAGGGCAGATACCCATCAGGACAAGTTCTGCAAGCCCATTTTCCACGGCATCGGCCATTTTGCCTATTGCAGTAAAGTATTGGATATCTGTATATGTGTCGCACGGCATTACGACCACAACCTCGTCTGGGCCGCATTTCTTCTCCATTCCCAGATAGAGGCAGGCGAGCGCTATCGCAGGAAAGGTGTCGCGCCTTTCCGGTTCGGTCACAATGTTTACGCCGCCACCTATCTGGCTGACTATTGCATCACGCTGGTTTTCGCCTGTGGCAATTGTAATCTGTGCATCGAGCCCCGACTCCCTTGCTTGCCTTACCGCACGCTGGATCATTGATTCGCGGCCTCCGTCGGGCGAGGGCAGAAGCCTTAGGAACTGTTTGCTGTAAGAGTCGTTGGAAAGCGGCCAGAGCCGTTTTCCCGAGCCTCCTGAAAGTAATATAAGCTGCATTTTCATTTAACTTGATTGGCAAATATACGATTTTAGGCTCAAAGGCAGTCTGTAAATGCGGGAAAACGCACCTTGATGAATGAAAAACTGTTGCCGGGCACTATTTTTGAACTGCAAGCCGGGAGCAGTGGCGGAACCTGT
>JADINB010000048.1 GCA_017694275.1 Candidatus Egerieousia excrementavium
ATCCACTACAACTCATTGAGAAACTTTCCGTTACACCGTTTCAGAAAGCACATTCCCTGGTTCAGATGCAGTGGAAAAGGAGAGCATCTGAACCTTGAAGCGAAGCAGAATCCGGCAGCCAACTCACTCACAACAAACGCATTGCAAGACTTTCGGAAACTGCACCTGTGGTTCAGATCCCAACCGGGTTTGGAATACCGCGGAATGCAAACGTGCCCTGGAGGCACTTCCGGCAGGTGTATCCACCAAACGCGCAACAGAACAGCCCAGGCATCTGAACCGGAAAGAAACTCAAAGAAAACACTGCAATACATTGAAACACTTTCTATTGCGAAGTTTCCGCAAGCATCTCCCTTGGTTCAGATGCAGCGGAAAAAGAAGTATCTGAACCTTACAGCAAAGCTGAAAAGGCTGAAAAGGCTGAATACGGCAAGCATAGCGTCATAGAATATACGCGGAAGTCTGAACACTGCAAATCACTCCATCCTACCATATTTCATTTCATCTCCGTTTTTGTCATACTGTTTGCGCTTTCCGGTCGGAGGTGCCAAAAGAGTTATGCGGACAACGGCAGTACAGCTCAGGCTACGGCGGACTGCATCATCGAAAGCCGCCATGTGGTCAGGCAGGAACCGTTCGCTTATGGCTCTCAAACCGGCTATCTTTTCGGAATCGTCAGTTACAAGTTCCGCGACCCCGAAAGCAATAGCAGAACTGTATTGCAATGTAAACGAACCGTCCTTGGGCCCCACGACAGGTGTGCAACGGGAAACAGCCGAAAGGCACACTCTGGGATTTGCGGCAATGGCTTCCAGCTTCTCCCCTTTAGTTGCACAATGGAAATACCAGGTATTGTCATCTGTACAGGCAAGCGAAAGCGGAACTCCATACGCCATTCCATCCCTGGTAATAAAACTTACAGTAATATAAGGGGCCTTGCGCATAACCTCCAATGCCCAGGCACTATCCATTTCCCGGCTCTTCTTTCTCATATCTTCATTTTGTATTATCTTGAATAATGTTGAGCAAACTGTTGTAAATTGCAGCGTCACTTTCCCTGAAACAGCAGAATATCACGTTTATGTTGCTGTCATGGTTTTTAATGTAATCATATACGGTACCGACAGCTGTCTCTGCAGCCTTTTGCGCCGGGTAACCATATACGCCTGTGCTAATGCAAGGAAAAGCAATGCTCTCCATACCATTTCTTGACGCAATCTCCAATGCACCTCTGTAGCACGATGCCAGGAGCTCCGCCTCGTTTTCTGTGCCTCCACGCCAGATTGGGCCTACCGTGTGTATGACCTTTTTGCATGGAAGGTTGTACGCACCGGTCATCTTGCACTCTCCTGTCCTGCAACCGCCCAGTGTCCTGCACTCTGCCAGCAATTCTGCTCCTGCGGCACGATGGATGGCTCCATCCACACCACCTCCGCCGAGCAGAGAATTATTTGCGGCATTCACGATTGCATCTACATGAAGTTCTGTAATATCTCCGGTTACCACACTAATTTTATCCCGGATGTCAGGTCTTTCCATAAATTTGTATTATTATTCTCTTTTCCGCATTCCATATCACGACAACCACAAGCCCTGGCATCCGGAGTTCACCCTGAAAGGCAATACTTTTGATTCCATTCCGCATGCAATAAGGCCATTGCAAATATCCGCTATTTTTTCTACTAATACAACAGTGGACGGGAGAAACAGATATCACGCATCGGAAAAATGACTAATTTTGGATTTTGAATCATGGCATATCGCATATGGAAAATATGAACAGCGGCATGGCGGCACCTCTGTCAGAAAGGATGCGCCCTTCATCATTGGACGGATATGTTGGGCAGGAACATCTTGTAGGCAAGGAGGGAGTTCTCAGAAAAATGATAGAGAGCGACAGACTTACCTCATTCATTTTATGGGGGCCGCCGGGTGTGGGAAAGACAACTCTTGCAAAAATCATTGCAAATACCCTGAAAAGGCCGTTCTACACACTCTCGGCCATAAGTTCAGGAGTAAAGGAGGTGAGAGAAGTAATAGAGAAGTGCAAGGGAGGCAATCTCTTTGCAACAGAGCGCCCCATACTTTTCATAGACGAAATTCACAGATTCAGCAAATCGCAGCAGGACGCCCTTCTCGGGGCTGTGGAAAACGGCACGTTTGTACTGATTGGCGCGACAACAGAAAACCCCTCGTTCGAAGTTATAAGCCCGTTGCTTTCACGCTGTCAGGTTTATACATTGAAAGAACTTGAAATAAAAGATTTAGACAAACTGCTTGCCAACGCACTGCAAAATGACAGCTACCTTAAGGAACTTGATATTAAAGTTACGGAAAAGGAGGCACTTTTCAGATTCTCCGGGGGCGATGCACGCAGAATGCTTAATATTCTGGAAATCATATTATCCAACTCTCCTGCAGGAAAACCGATAGTCATTGACAACGCTCTTGTCAAAAAGGTATTGCAGGAGAACATAGCCCTGTACGACAAAAACGGAGAACAGCATTACGACATAATCTCTGCATTTATAAAAAGCATGAGAGGTTCAGACCCGAACGGAGCCGTATACTGGCTGGCAAGAATGATTGCAGGAGGAGAAGACCCGCTGTTCATAGCAAGGAGGATGGTTATCCTTGCTGCAGAAGACATAGGGCTTGCAAATCCCAATGCGTTATTACTTGCCCAGAGCTGCTTTGAATGCGTGCACAACATAGGAATGCCGGAAGGCAGGATACCTCTTTCTGAAACGGCAATCTATCTGGCCACCTCTCCAAAGAGCAATTCGGCATATATGGCCATAGATGCAGCCCTTGAGGCAGTAGACAAGGAGGGAGATTTGCCTGTACCGCTCCATTTAAGAAACGCTCCTACCAAACTCATGAAAGAGTTGGGTTACAGCGAAGGATACAAATATGCACATGACTACAAGGGCAACTTTGCAGACCTGCAGTTCCTGCCTGACAAGATGGAAGGCAGGAAATTTTACGACCCGGGCAGCAACTCTCGTGAAAACGAGATAAGGAAAAGGATGCAGCAGCTATGGCCCAAATACCGCTATTGAACAGCCGTGCCAAATAGCAACATGTTGTCATTTGAGAATAAAAATGGCGGTAAATAGACAAAAAGTTTATACTTTTGCATGTTCGTATAGTTGTGATATGAGTCTACTGTCCATACCCTATATCAAAGAGTACAACAACCGGATGTTCTTTATGATAGCCGGTCCATGCGTAATTGAGGGAAGAGATATCACCTTTCAGATTGCCGGACATCTCAAGTCTCTCACAGAGAGATATGGAATTCCATTTATATTCAAGGCCTCATATAAGAAAGCAAACCGTTCGAGATACGACTCCTTTACCGGAATCGGAGACCGGGAAGGGCTTGCCATTCTGAAAGAGATAAGAAAGACTCTGGAAATACCTGTCCTTACGGATATCCATTCCGCAGAGGAGGCATTTCTTGCCGCGTCATACGATATTGACGTACTCCAGATTCCTGCGTTTTTATGCCGCCAGACAGAACTTCTTGAGGCGGCTGCAAAAACAGGAAAATGCGTGAACATAAAGAAAGGGCAGTTCCTTTCTCCTGCCGCAATGAAGTTTGCTGCAGAAAAGGTGGCACGCTACAACAAGGCCATTATGCTTACCGAACGCGGTTCGCAATTCGGCTATACGGATTTGGTAATAGATTTCAGAGGCATACCTCAAATGCAACAATTCGGATATCCTGTTGTTCTGGACGTGACGCACAGCCTGCAGCAGCCGAATCAGAGCAGCGGGGTAACCGGAGGGTCTGTCTCTTATACACATCTGACGCTGCCGACGAC
>JADINB010000049.1 GCA_017694275.1 Candidatus Egerieousia excrementavium
GCAAAGCCCTGTCCTTTCCGGAAGTACGGAACTCAGTAACCATTCTCCTGAATTTGCTGAACTTCTTCTCGCTTTCAAGAGAGCGAATGTCAGCAAAATGGCTTTCCATCGCCTCATTCCACTCTTTCTGAATGCGTTCCTTCTCCTTGAAAGGAACAAAACCAATATCATTCCACCTTGCCAGAAAACTCTTCATTGCGGCAATGTTATCATCCTTTGAATCGCTGACCTTATAAGCTCTCAGTTCTTCTATGAGAGCAGATTTTGCAGCAAGGTTCTCTTCATACTTCGCATCCTGCTCTCCAAAATACCTTGCCTTGTTCTCAAAGAAAATGTCACATGCACTCCTGAAACGCTTCCATACCAGTTCTGCCTGCTTTCGCGCAACCGGACCAATCTCCTTCCACTCTTTCTGGAGTTCTATAAGCTTTTCAGTGGTTCCTTTCCAGTCTTCGCTGGAAGAGAGCGCCTCGGCCTTTTCGCAAAGTTCCTCCTTATGGGCAAGGTTCTCGCGCATTGAACTCTTGAAGTTGAGATAATACTCTCTTTTGGCATTATAGAATTTGTCGCATGCAGCCCTGAACCTGTCGTATATTTTCTGATTGTCCTTCTTTGCGGCGAACCCTATTTTCTTCCACTCTGTCTGCAAATCTTCCATCTGTTTCGACAGTTTGTTCCAGCCGTTTGAATCTTCGCAATGAGAGGCTGCGATAGACTCTGCCTGCTCACAAAGCGCAGTCTTCTTTATAAGGTTCTGCTTCTGATCCTGTTTGAGGTTCTCAAAAAACGACTGGTGCCTTTTGTTTACAACCGATGTCGCATTTTTGAAACGCTCCCATATAGATTCTCTGTACTCCTTTGCAACCGGGCCCAGTTCCTTCCACTCTTCATGCAGTTTCTGGAGTTCCTTGAAGGCATTCACCACATTAGGCTCCTGCCCGAGCGCCTCGGCCTTTTCGCAAAGTTCAGTCTTAAGTTCCAGATTCTTTTTAAAGTCCAGGTCTCTGAACTCATTGTTTATCTTTATGTAATCATAAAATCTCTCTACACAGTGCTGATAAGACTCCCACAAGTCCCTGGCCTTTGACTGAGGCACCAGAGATATCTCTTTCCAGCGGTTCTGCAGCTCCCTGAATGCCGGAAAAGTTGAATTTACATCCTCGGCCTTTTCAACCAGTTCTTTCAGCTCTTCTATTATCTGCAACTTCTTCTGCAGATTCTCTTCCTTCACCTTTTCCAGATTCTGCAGATAACTTGCCCTGGATTGCTTGTAGGCAGCATATAACTCTTTAAACCCTCTCTCCAGTTCTACATACGGATTTGCTGCACTCTCCTCCGCCTGCTCACCGGCAGCACCAGAGACCTCTGCATTTTCACCTTCGGCGGAATCTTCTGTATTCTGCAAAGCCGCCACAGGCAGATTGAATACTCCGGCTGCGATTTTCTCCTTTTTAAGAATCTTGTAAAAAGCCGCCTTCAAGGCATCAGCGTTTTTATACATCTCCTGCTGGTCGCCTTTGTCAAGCATTTGCCTGAATATCTCAATGATCTCCTTTAAGGTTTTGTTTGAATAATCCGGTAAATCTATAACAGAATCTACTACTACTTCCTGTGATTCAGTTTTCTCCTCTACAGGGTCTTGCTGTTCAATGTTCTCCATATAGATAAAATGGGCTTAAAGTAAATAATAACTTACAAATATAGGTATTTACCGCAAATGTAGGAAAAAAAGTTTACTATCTTTGCGAACCCGCAAAACAGAGCAATTATGAGAATAGATATAATTACCGTACTGCCGCAGCTGTTAGAGAGCCCGTTCGACCATTCAATCATAAAGAGGGCAAAAGAGAAAGGGCTTGTAGAAATTCATATCCACGATTTAAGGGAATACGGCAAAGGCAACTACCGCCAGGTAGATGATTACAACTATGGCGGAGATGCGGGCATGGTGCTGATGATAGAACCGGTATACAACCTTATCAACGATTTGAAACGCGAGCGCGAATATGACCAGGTAATATATATGTCACCCGACGGGGAGTTGCTCAGCCAGCCAATGGCCAACCGTCTTTCATGTCTTGACAATGTCATTATTCTTTGCGGGCACTACAAAGGCATTGACCACCGCATACGTGAACATCTGGTAACCATGGAGATATCCATTGGAGACTATGTACTCAGCGGAGGAGAACTCGCAGCTGCAGTTGTCTGCGATTCTGTTGTCAGATTGATTCCCGGAGCCATTTCAGACGAGACCTCGGCACTTAGCGACTCGTTCCAGGACAACCTGCTCTCACCTCCTGTATATACACGGCCTGCGGAATTCAACGGGTGGAGGGTACCAGAGGTGCTTCTGAGTGGCAATCCCAAACTTATAAGCCAATGGCAAGAAGAAAAGGCCTTAGAAAGAACCAGACTTCTAAGACCCCATCTCCTTGACAGCTCCGGAAAATAAAATCCGCTGCCTAGACCCATCCTCCAAAAGGAATTTCACTATTGTCCCTTGAATTCCTTTTTAAGCGCTTCCCAATAACCTTCTGTTTTCTCCACACCCTCAAGCGAGAAGAGTGCTATACCCTTTGAACCGCCCTCCTTTGCATAGGTAAAAATTTCATGCATCTTTTCTACCGGGACATGTCCTACAAAAAGCCCGCTTACAAGATAGCCCTTGCAGCCAAGAGAATCCATTTCACAGACACCCTCTTTGGTTGCATCGTATACCCAAGGGTCAGGCTTGTCGTAAAACTTGTGATAAATCATCGGGAAAAGAATATCCAACTCGGTAAACCGGCTCCAGTCCTGCCTTACCAACTTTCTCGATTCAGATGGCGAAGCAAATACCGCCGCACTCGAAACCTTGCCGTACTTCTTTATCTCCCTGGCCAGCTCATTTGCAATATTGACTACGGCATCCCATCTGAACTTCATCCATTCCTGGTTAGAAGTGGGATCTTCCAGTTCCATGGGGTCTATGCCTGTAAGTTTTTCAAACTCGGCCCGGCAATGCTCGCAATAGCAATGGTCCCAGTGAGGATAAACCTTATCCTGGACAACACCGCGCGACTCATGCAGTCCGTAAGGAAGAATTGCATCTGGATACCTTATAAAATCAAGATGTACACCTGCAACCCCGTCTATCTTTGCAAGTTCTGCGACACGCGCCTTCAGATACTCCAAGGTCTCGGGACGCGAGGGGCAAAGCCATCTGTAATGCTCCCTGTTGTACAATTTTATGTCCAGACAGGAGGTATCGTTCGCATTCACCATATACCAGTCTGGATGTGCTGCCCTGAGATTTTTTTCGCATCTGTTAATGGTCCACATCCAGGCATGAAGTTCAATGCCATACTTCTTTGCTACCGGAACCGCATTTTCCAGAATCTTGATGGCATCATAATCCGTAAAGTCCGAGGTATCCTCCATTCCTTTGGGATATCCGCCATGCACCTGGAGCAGAATAGCATCTATTCCGCAATCTTTTGCATTTTTGAAATAGTTGTCGAGTTGGTCGGCAGGCATGTCGGAATCACCGGCCAGCCATGCCCAGTTTTTTACGCTGTTCTCGTCTTTAGTCTTGCTTGAACAGCCCGCTAATGAAATGGCAAGCATAAAGAATAAAAATGTTCGTAGAAAAGTTTTCATAATACCATCAAGTTAAATTTACTTCAAAGATAAAGTTAAAACGCTAATATTATAACGGTGCCTGAAGTTTTATTGCCCTCTCCCAGTATCTGACAGCGGAGGAG
>JADINB010000050.1 GCA_017694275.1 Candidatus Egerieousia excrementavium
ATAAAATGGTAGAGAACGTATATTTCATAGGAATAGGCGGTATAGGGATGAGTGCCATTGCCCGTTACTACAATCACGCCGGATGCAGGGTAAGCGGCTACGACAGGACCCCGACACCTCTTACGGCGGCACTGGAAAGTGAGGGGATAGCTGTTCATTACAAGTGCGACATCTCAGCAATACCTGCAGAACGTGAAAAGACACTTGTAATATACACTCCTGCAATCCCTGCAGACTTTGAAGAGCTTTCATATGTGACAAAAGAGGGTTACAAAGTGATTAAACGTTCCAGGGCGTTAGGTGAAATAGCCAAAGGAGAAAAGACGGTAGCAGTTGCAGGCACTCATGGAAAAACCACAACCAGCACACTCATCTCGCATATATTTACAGATTGCGGCATGGGATGCTCTGCCTTTCTTGGCGGAATTTCCAAGAACTACGGCACAAACCTGCTGTTGAGCAAAAACAGGCTGCTTGTAGCCGAAGCCGACGAATTCGACCGCTCTTTCCTGCAACTCCACCCAGACATTGCCATAATCACTTCGGCAGATCCAGACCATCTGGACATATACAAGACTTACGAGGCTGTAAAGGAGGCTTTTGCCATATTTGCCTCTCAAGTCAAGGGAAGCATCGTAATCAAAAAAGGTGTTTCACTCGACATTGACGGCATTACGGCAAAATGTTACAGTTATTCGCTGGACAGCCGGGCAGATTTCTATGCCGACAAGATTGAGATTGTCGAAGGAGGCTATTTCAAATTTGACTTCATATATCCGTCGGGAAAAACAGAGGGATGCACAATGGGAGTACCTGGACGGGTAAATGCAGAAAACGGTGTTGCCGCAGCGGCAGCCGCCATACTGGCCGGAGTTGCACCTGAAGATATAAAACGGGCGCTAAAGAGTTTCAGCGGTGTAAAAAGAAGGCTGGAAGCCCATATAAACACCCCTCAGACTGCATACATAGATGACTATGCACACCATCCCAGGGAAATCAGTTCTGCCATAAGTTCCCTGAGGGAAATTTTCCCTGGAAGGAAACTGTGTGGAATTTTCCAGCCGCACCTGTATACACGCACAAGAGATTTTGCCGAAGGATTTGCAGAGAGCCTTTCACTTCTTGACAAACTGATTCTGCTCGACATTTATCCTGCAAGGGAGGAACCCATCAATGGCGTAACCTCAAAAATAATATTTGACAAGGTAAGGAACACTGAAAAGGTAATGCTGTCCAAGGATGAGCTTCTCCCCTATCTGGAAAATGAGCCGGTAGACGTGCTGGCAACATTCGGGGCGGGTGATATAGACAAACTAGTGGAACCGATAACCCGCATGTTGCTCCGCAGAATGGAAAATACAAATAATGAATAATGTTTAAGAGGATACTGACATATACCGGAATAACGCTGCTTGTAGCAATGGCTGCAGCCTACTTCTGTTTTGCCGCCCGCCTTTTTGCAGACAAGAGCGGAGAGAGAATCTGCAAAATGGTTTCGGTGGAGATATTGGACAGTACGTTGAACAAGTTCGTAAGCAAGGAAGAGGTAGTAAAACTCATAAATGAGTATGACGGTCCTGTTGCAGGAAAGAGCTGCGACAATATAAATCTGGGGAACCTGGAACTTATGCTCAACAGGCGAAGTGCGATAAGAGAGTCTCAGGTAAGCCTTACAAGAGACGGCCTTATGAAGGTGGAGATTACCCAGCGCAGGCCGCTGCTGAGAATAGAGACCTCTGGTGGAGGTTTCTACATAGACGAATTCGAATATATTTTTCCGCTTTCGGAGAGTTTTACCTCATACGTGCCTGTAGTTTCAGGGCATATTCCGCTCGACTTGAACGCCGGGTTCAGGGGCGAGGCTGAAGACGAAGATACTCCATGGATAACGAAAATCATGGAACTTGGCAGGTTTCTTAACGAAAATCCCTTTTGGGGAGCAATGATAGAACAGATATATGTAGCCGAAAACGGAGACCTTATCCTCTCTCCAAAGGTGGGTGAAATAAAGATAATCCTTGGCCGTCCGGATGACATAGAACAGAAATTCAGGAAACTCCTTGCATTTTACAGGAATATCGCGCCTGAAAAGGGATGGACGCGTTACTGCGAGGTGAATTTAAAATATAAAGGACAGATAGTCTGTAAATTGAATAATACGCCACTAAAAATAAAAGAGTCATGAGAAGTGTTATAGCAGCAATAGATCTGGGGACTACAAAAGTAGTCTGCATTGTCGGGGAAAAAATAGGAAACAAGGTTAAGATCATAGGATTCGGACAGGCTCCATCCAAGGGCATACTACGGGGTGAAGTACAGAACATCCAGAATGTCCTCGACAGCATAACTCCGGTCAGGCAGGCCGTGGAAACAGCCATAGGCGCCAAGATAAACGAAGTATTCGTCGGAATCGCAGGACAGAACATAAGATGCGCCACAACTTCCAACCAGACAACAAGAACAGACCCTGAGCAGATTATAACCAAGGAGGAGATCGAGAAGTTTACCGACAGCATGTACAACTCTTTTGTACAGAACGGTGAAAAGGTGCTGCATGTCATTCCGCAATCATACAACATAGATGACTTCATGGGCATCAGCGATCCGATAGGCATGAACGGACGGCAAATCAGCGCAAACTTCAAACTCTTTATAGGCAGGAGCAATTCGGCTCAGATGAGCAAGAATGTGATTACCCGTGCAGGGATGGCGTTAAGGGAGATAATATTGGAGCCGATAGCCTCAGCAAAGGCTGTCGTGGCACCTGATGAGGCGGAATTGGGCGTAGCCGTACTCGATATAGGCGGAGGCACTTCAGACCTGCTTATCATTCAGGACAACATCATAAGACACACCGCAGTTATCCCCTTCGGCGGCAACTCCGTAACCGAAGATATAAAGATGGGGTGCAACATTACCTCCAGAGATGCTGAGATGCTGAAAGTACAGTTCGGTTCCTGCTGTCCTGACTTCGCGCGGCAGAAAAAGATAATTATCCCCGGCATCGGAGGCCGTTCCAACAAGGAGATAGGGCTTCCCACCCTCTCAAAAATCATCGCCGCAAGAATGGAAGAGATTTTTGAGGCCGTAAGTTATGAAATCGAAAAGTCGGGATACAAGAACAGGCTCAACGGAGGGCTGGTACTTACCGGAGGCGGTGCAAAAATGCAGGATATAGCCCAGCTTGCCACACGGGTTACAGGTCTTGAGGCTAAAGTGGCCTATCCTGATGAATGCATAGATTGCAACGGTATGTCTGAGATCATGTCTTCAGAGAACTCTACGGCTGTCGGACTGGTACTCAACGGATTTGAGATAATGGAGCGCGAAAAGAGCATCTACAATACCATCACCGAAATAAATTACCAGCTCTTCGACAACAACCAGCAGCAGGAAGAGCCGGCTCCGGCCGTACATAAGCCGCAAGCCAAAAAGAACTTTTTCAAGAGTTTCTTCAACTCATTTTCATCTGAAAAAATGTTTAACGATAATCAGGCCTGAATATGGACAGCAGCAACATAATAGTACCGGAAAATTGGATTCCCTGCTCGGAATCTCTGATAAAGGTTGTAGGGGTAGGCGGTGGCGGATGCAATGCCGTGGATACCATGAACAGGCAAGGTATTCAGGATGTGGAATTCGTGATATGCAACACCGACAGGCAGTCGCTCGACAACAACAGTGTCACGAACAGGCTTTATCTTGGCAACAAGGGGCTTGGAGCCGGATGTGACCCGGAAAGAGGCAGGCGTGCCGCCGTAGAGAGCGCAGACAAGATAAAAAAGATGTTTGCAGACCAAAGCGAGATGGTATTCATCACGGCCGGAATGGGCGGAGGTACCGGAACAGGCGCAGCCCCGATAATTGCCCAGATAGCAAAGGAACTTGGAAAACTTACCGTGGGTGTGGTAACGCTCCCTTTCCGCGACGAGGGAGAGTCTTTCCTCAAGAGAGCGCTCATCGGCATAAAAGAGTTGCGCAAGCATGTAGACAGCCTGCTTATAATAGACAACCAGAAACTCTATGATGTTTTTGGAGAATTGCGCGCATTCGAAGCCTTCCCAAGGGCAAACGAAGTTCTCAATACCGCTGTAAAAAGCATAGCTGAAATAATCACCAAGACAGGATTCATAAATGTCGACTTTGCAGATGTCAAAATGGTCATGAAAGATAGCGGAATGGCCATTATGGGCATAGGCACTGCATCCGGCCCAGACAGGGCTGCGAAGGCCGTTGAAATGGCATTCGAATCCCCTTTGCTTAACGACTGCGACCTGAATACCGCAAGCGGTGTTCTGGTAAACATCAGTTCCGGAAAGGAAAACGGCCTTACCATGATTGAGTTGAACCAGATAATGGAGTATGTCAACAGTTACACCGGCACTCCCGAAAAATTCAAACGTGGCGTAGTCCTTGACGAATCTCTCAAGGATGAGATAAGTGTTACTATTGTAGCTACCGGCTTCAAGATAAACAATCTTCCGCAGATAGACATAGGAGATCCGGATACCATAGTCCTGGGCAGCGGAAGTCCCTTCTCACAGGAGAGCATCTCCACTACACGCCTTACATACCCGAATCAGGAGAGCACTTTGCAGGAACAGAAGCAGGAGGCTGAAATGGAACCCGCAGAAACCTCCGAAAATGGGAATGAGGCATGGGTCTACAGAAAGCCGAAAGGCAAACCTGCCCTCATTATAGAGCCTGGCGATGACATTACAAAACTGGAGAGAGAGCCTGCCTACCTGAGACGGGAAAGGCTTTTAGGCAAGGAGGAAGAGAGCAGGCAGGAAGAGGCGCCCTCGTCTGCAGGCATGAAAATAGAGTTGTCAGACGGGATAGACCTCACCGGTGACAACTCTTATCTCCACCAGACCCAGGATTGAAGGTCTGAAATGTTAAACGCTATTTAAGGCTTTCCAAAGGAAGTCTTATCTCAACCTCACCTGCAGAATAAGGGCCGAGGACATACCTGTCATATATGAAGACCGCTTCCTCACCCGCAATGTTTACAGATGCCTCATTCAATGTAGGCAGAGCATAGTAAACAGAGTCTGCATTGCTGAAATTGCCCTGCAACAGACTGTCTACAACTGCATTGCCGACTGTAAAAAGTTCTTCCTTTGCAAGGAATCTCTTCTCTTTGGGACTATAGTTGAAAGCCATGTTTGTGGTATTTCCATGAGCCCCGCCTGTATATTCATATACCGTATACCTTACGCTTATCAGTTCCGGTGTTGCAGAAAATACGGTATCCTTTACCAGCAACTCACCTGTTATGCCGCTTCCGGATGCCACAGAATCCTCCAGAAACTTCATATTTTCGGTAAAACCGGCCACATACGAGTCCATGAGCGCTGAAAGTGAATCGTTGAGAGGAGCCAGCGACGCATCCAGCCCTGCATCTGTACTTGTGTAAAACGAACTGTTGACATTCATTTTGTAGCTTCCGGGCAACTCTTCGCTGAAAGATTTGTCCACAACTTCCACAACCTCTCCGCTACAGGAAAAGAGGAGTAACCCCATAAAAAGGGCCGCTGAAAGTTTAACAAGTGAATTCTTGCACATAATCTGCTGTCTTTTAAAATTCTTGTGCGCAAAGATATATAAATAACCAGTAATCGAAAATAGTTTGGCGATATTGTCGATAAAAACTATTTTTGCCACAAAATTTATCCCTACATGAACAACAGAAAAAGACGCGTAAGGTTTGCCCCGAGCCCCACAGGGCCTCTGCACATGGGCGGTGTAAGAACTGCACTGTACAACTATCTTTATGCAAAACAGGCTGGCGGAGATTTCATACTCAGAATCGAAGATACAGACTCGCACAGGTTTGTGCCAGGAGCCGAGGAGTATATTATCGAATCGCTCAGATGGTGCGGAATATATCCTGACGAGGGCGTTGACAAAGAGGGCCACATGGTGGAGACACCATCACCCGGACATCCTCATGCCCCATACAGGCAGTCGCAGCGCAAACACATATACAGGAAATATGCCGAAGAACTTGTAGAAAAAGGGCTGGCATATTATGCCTTTGACACGGCGGCAGAACTGGATGCAAGGCGCAAGGAGGCAGAATCGCAGAAAAAGACCTTTACATACAACCATATAACCCGCAATGAGTTGAAAAATTCATTGACATTGCCTGAAAAAGAGACCGAAAGGCTTATCGCGGAGGGCAACTGGACAATCAGATTCAAGAATCCGGAAAACAGGGTGGTGAAGATGGATGACATGATAAGGGGGCATATCGAGATAAATACAGACACACTTGATGACAAAGTCCTCTGGAAGTCTGCCGACGGGCTGCCCACCTACCATCTTGCCAATGTTGTAGATGATCACCTTATGGAGATAACAGATGTCATAAGGGGTGAGGAGTGGCTACCTTCACTTCCGTTGCATTATCTCTTATATGAAGCATTTGGCTGGGAGGAGAGCCGTCCGGCATTCGCACATCTCTCACTTCTGTTGAAACCCGACGGAAAAGGCAAACTGAGCAAGCGCGACGGTGACAGACTTGGATTTCCTGTTTTTCCCTTGAAATGGGTCAACCAGGAAGGCGAAGTCTCCAGGGGATACCGCGAAGACGGATACTATCCGCAAGCCTTTATAAATATGCTGGCACTGCTTGGATGGAATCCCGGCACGGAGCAGGAAATATTTTCGCTCGACCAGCTGGTAAAGGCCTTCTCACTGGAGAGGGTAATAAAATCCGGAGCCAGGTTCAATCCTGAAAAGGCAAAGTGGTTCAACCAGGAGTACCTGCGTATGAGAAGCGACAAAGACCTTGCAGAAGAATATGCAGCGGTGCTTGCTGAAAAGGGAATCGATACGGCCAACTACCCCAAGGGTTATCTGGAACAGCTCTGCGCCCTCATAAAGGAGCGTGCCCATTTTGTAAACGACTTCTGGGAGATAAGCCGCTATATCTTTATGCCTCCCATTGAATTTGCAGAATCAGACGTAAAAAAATTCTGTACTCCTGAAAACCTTGGCAACATTGCCAAAGTCGCAGCCTTTCTGGAAGACATGGAGATTCCACAGGCTCCATGCAACGACAAGGCAGGTGCAGTAGCTTCAATAGAGGAGAGGCTCACAGGCTACATAAAGGAGAACGGATGGAAGATGGGGGCTGTAATGAACACTCTTAGGCTTTTCTTTGTGGGAGAGGCAAGGGGTCTGGGAATTGCAGACATCGTCTACTTTCTCGGGAAAAAGGAGAGCCTGCGCAGGATAAGCTATGCAGCAGAAAAGTTGCAGCCTACTGTGCAATAAATCTGTAGACAATCTCACCGACTTGTCTTTCAGGCGCCGTTGAACTCGCCCTGAAGCGGCTTCGGTTTGCAGCATCAAGTGCGGAACGTATTAGACACTCATCTGTTGAAGAAACACTCTCTATGACGGATGCCGCTGTAACATACCCCTTTCTATTTACCGTTATACGTACGCTCACATCGCCTCCGCCATAACATTTGTAAACCGGGACCGGAAGGGAAATGGCTCTTCTGCCATCAAGGGTATAAGAGATTACAGAAGGGCCCTTGTATGTTTCAGAAGTGCTTTCAACCTTCTTTCCAGGAACAGCCACATCATCACTGCCTTGTTCCATTTCTGCCTGTCTGCGTGATTCATCAAGCTTACGCTGCAGTTCTCTCGCCTCGTCATAGACCTGCGACGGGTTATCGAAACGGTCATCCCTGAGTTCGCTGCCGCTCCTGTCGACTGCAACATTGCGATAGGCGCCAGAGACTGCTGCAGGGCGGCTGCCTGAAAGCATCTCCTCCAGTTCCTGCTCAGCCTGTGCCTTGACCTGCAATTCCTTAAGCTGCTGCTGCAACTCGTCATATCCTGTAAAGTCCAGTACAAAAGAGGTTTCTGTCTGCATCACCTTGCTTATTGATGCAGACAGAAGTATAATCAACACCACAAGATGAAAAATCACCGTGGCATAAAACCCTATCTTTTTATCCTTATCTTTAAACAGCTCCTTTAACACGGACGCTCTCTTTAAGTGCCTTTTCGATTATGGCAACCAGAATATCTATCGCTACCTGGTTATGCCCGCCCTGGGGGATTATTATATCTGCATAACGCTTGCTGGGTTCAATGAATTGCAGATGCATGGGTTTTACGGTAAGTTCGTACCTTCTGAGAACCTGCTCTACACTCTTGCCCCTCTCCACAATGTCGCGCGCTATTACGCGTGAGAGTCTGTCGTCTGAATCGGCATCAACGAAAATCTTGATGTCGAACATGTTCCTCAATCTCTCACATGTGAATATCAGCAGCCCTTCGACAATTATTATATGGGCCGGCTTGACCTTGACCGTCTCTGTCTTGGAACGGCTGCATGTAATATATGAATAGACAGGCTGTTCCACCGCATGACCGGCCTTGAGCTGGTTCAACTGCCCGATAAGAAGGTCGAAATCGATGGAATCCGGGTGGTCGAAATTCTGTACCGCCTTCTCTTCCGGAGAGAGGTGGCTGCAATCCTTATAATACGCATCCTGAGGAATGACCACTATATCTTCATGCAGCAGTTCCCTCAATTTCTGGACTACGGTACTTTTTCCGGAACCCGTTCCGCCTGCTATCCCTATTACCAACATCTTCCGGAAAATTAAAATTCTGCAGACTTGGGAGTACGCGGGAACGGTATCACATCCCTGATATTGGCCATTCCCGTTACAAAAAGCAGCAGCCGCTCAAATCCCAGGCCAAAACCGCTATGGGGAGCAGTGCCGAATCTGCGGGTATCCATATACCACCAGAGGTTTCTGGTATCCATCTTCAATTCTTCAATTCTCCTTTGCAGCTTGTCAAAGTTTTCCTCTCGCTCTGAGCCGCCGATTATCTCCCCGATCTTCGGGAAGAGCACATCCATTCCACGGACAGTCTTGCCGTCGTCGTTCTGTTTCATATAGAAAGCCTTGATATCTTTTGGATAGTCTGTCACCATCACAGGTCTCTTGAAATGCTTCTCCACAAGATACCTTTCATGCTCGCTCTGCAAATCCACACCCCATCCTACAGGGAACTCAAAGTTCACTCCAGACTCTTCCAGTATCTTTATGCCCTCCGTATAGGTAAGTCTTACAAACTCTGTATTTATGACACTTTCGAGCCTTGCTATGAGTTCCTTGTCGAACATGTCGTTCAAGAATCGCAAATCGTCCATACAATTGTCAAGGGCATATCTTACCAGATATTTTATGAAATCTTCGGCAAGATCCATATTGTCGTAGACATCATTGAACGCCACCTCGGGCTCCACCATCCAGAATTCCGCAAGGTGACGCGGAGTATTGGAGTTTTCTGCACGGAAGGTAGGTCCGAACGTGTAAATCTGACCGAGTGCCATTGCACCGAGCTCACCCTCAAGCTGTCCGCTTACAGTCAGAGAAGTCTGCCTTCCAAAGAAATCCTGTGAAAAGTCTACCTCAGACGCCTCATTCCTGGGAATATTGTTCAGATCCAAGGTCGTTACCTGAAACATCTCACCGGCACCCTCACAGTCGGATGCTGTGATTATAGG
>JADINB010000051.1 GCA_017694275.1 Candidatus Egerieousia excrementavium
ACCTTACCCTCTGCAAGGCTTTTTTCAAGCGCTTCTCTGTTCATGTATCCGAGCATCAGAACCTTCAGCGTAGTGCTGTCCTGAATAATTGCCGGAATAAGCCCGTTGTCGTTCTTTTTGAAATCAAGTTCTTCAATTTTAAAATTTGTCTCTATCATAACCAACAGTTTAAATTCTTACAGGTATATTTTTGCTTTTCAGCACTTTTTTTAACTCAGGAATCATTACGTTCCCGTAATGGAATATAGATGCGGCAAGCGCGGCGTCGGCTCCCGGTTCATGCGAAAGCAGTTCCACTATGTCGTCTGTTGAGCCTGCTCCGCCAGACGCTATTATGGGAATGTTCACAAGCCTGGCAAGTTCTGTGTAGGCCTGGCAGTCGTATCCCTGTTTTGTTCCGTCGCAGTCCATTGAGGTGAAAAGAATCTCTCCGGCCCCCAGCTTTTCCGCCTCCACGGCCCATTCATAGAGTTTCCTGTCTGTAAACCTGCTGCCTCCATGTGTGGTTACCATATACTCCCCGTTTACTTTTTTTGCATCTATGGCAACTACGATAAATTGTGAGCCGAATTTCTCCTTAAGTTCGCAGATCAGCTGCGGATTTTTAACCGCTGCACTGTTTATCGAGACTTTGTCTGCACCTGCCTGCAGGAGGATGTCTGCATCTTCAACAGAAGAGACTCCCCCTCCAACTGTAAACGGAATATTTATTTCCCGTGAAATGCGTTCTACAAGCGAGGCAAAGGTTTTCCTCCCCTCCAGGGTGGCGCTGATGTCGAGAAAGACGAGTTCGTCTGCCATTTGTTCAGAATAGCGCCTTGCCATTTCAACCGGATCGCCCACACTTGTAATTCCTTTGAAGTTCACTCCTTTTACAGTCTTTCCGTCGCGGATGTCGAGACATGGTATAATCCTTTTCGCATACATATTCAACCCCTGTTTATATTGAACTTTCTTAGTTCATCCAGAGAGACATGTCCCTCATAGATGGCTTTTCCAACTATTACGGATTCTATCTTATTTTCTTGTAATGCAATAATATCATCCATACTACCTATACCTCCGCTTGCAATGACGTGCAGTTGTCTGAATTTCTCTGTGACTCTTTTGTACAGCAAGACCGAGGCACCGTTCAGCATGCCGTCGTTTTCAATGTCGGTAATGATTGCATGCCTGAGACCTTTGGGGAGATACTCTGCAAGCAACTGGTCAAGTGTAATGTTTCCGCTTTCTGTCCACCCCTTTACCGCTATGGTTTCTCCCTTTACGTCTGCACCGAGCACTATTTTCTCTCCGGAATAGCGCTCAAACCATTCCGTAAGGAGATTTTTGTTGCTGCATGCAATACTGCCGCAAATGACTCTGCTTACTCCTGCACTAAAGGCATCTGAAAGTGCTCCATCACTTTTTATTCCTCCGCCCATCTCAATTCTGAGAGTGGTGCGTGAAGCGATTTGCTCAATGGTCTTCAGGTTTTTGGGAGAATCACTTCTGGCGCCTTCCAGGTCTACGGTATGAAGCCATTTCACACCGCAATCCTCGAACTTTTTTGCCATTTCGAGCGGAGAGTCTTCATACTCCCTGCACCTTTGGTAGTCTCCCTGCGAGAGTCTTACACATTTGCCTCCGATAATGTCTATTGCCGGAATTATCTCTATCATGCCTTATTTCAATTTTAAAAAGTTTTCAAGTAACCGTTCTCCTGCCGCACCGCTCTTTTCGGGATGGAACTGACAGCCTATGAAATTCTCTCTCCGCAGGAGTGAGCCGAACTCTGTTCCGTAGAATGTAACTCCTGAGGCATACTCGTTTACGTCTGCACAATAGGAGTGGACAAAGTAAAAATACTCATCCTGCCTTATTCCGTCGAACAGCTCCTTGTCGCTGCATCTTACGCTGTTCCAGCCTATGTGCGGCACCTTTATCCTTTCCGCGCCGTTGTTCTTTTCAGGAATCCTGCTTACCCTGTTCGGAAATATTCCCAGACAGGGGGTGTCGCCCTCTTCCGAATATGAACACATGATCTGCATGCCAAGGCAGATTCCCATTACCGGCTGTGTCAGTGTGGAAATTGTCTCTGCCATTCCTGTCTCGGCAATGCGTTTCATGGCCCACCCGGCATCACCGACTCCGGGAAGGATTATGTGCGAACATGAACGCAGGATCATGGCGTCTGCCGTAACTGTATACTCTACCCCTGCTCTGTACAGGGCATTCTCGACTGATTTGAGATTGCCTGTCTTGTAATCTATGATTCCTACCATTATATCTTTCCTTTGCTGCTCGGTATGCCGGCATTTTTTCTGTCTTCTCTTATCGCACACTTCAACGCCCGTGCAAAAGCCTTGAACACTCCCTCTATTATGTGATGGTCGTTTTCGCCTTTTGCTTTTATATGCAGGTTACATTTAAGGTTTTGCGCAAACGACTTAAAGAAATGGTTGAACATTTGGGCGTTTACGTCTCCTATCATTGCATTGCTGAATTCCACCTCCCATTCAAAATCTATTCGCCCCCCAAGGTCTATAAGAACCGTGGCTTCTGCCTCATCCATGGGGAGCGAGAATCCGTACCGCTCTATACCTTTCCGGCTTCCCAAAGCTTTGTCGAAAGCTTGTGCCAATGTTATCGCAACATCCTCCACAGTGTGGTGGTCGTCTCTTTCAATGTCTCCTACAGCTACGATATTCAGCCCTATTGCCGCATGGTATGAAATCTGCTCAAGCATGTGGTCGAAAAAATGAAGCCCGGTAGAGATGAACGGAGTAGAGAACCTGTCGAGGTTCAGCGCAACCTGGATTGAGGTTTCAGATGTCTCTCTGGAGAGTATCGCCCTTCTTTCATTTTCCCTCTCCGTATCGCTGTTTTTACCTCTCGGGCTGAATTCCGTGCCGGAAAGCCCGTACAGTATTCCAAGCATTCTGTCATTCTCTTCCGGAGTGCCTACTGTTATCCTCAGTGAATTTGCGCACCCTTCAAGTGAAGAGCGGTCGCGGACAATTATACCGTTATCAGTTAAAGTCTTAAATACGGTTGACTTATCTATAAACTTGACTAATAAGAAATTGGCATCAGACTTGAAAACCCTCTCAACTATTGGGAGCACTCTGAGCCTCTCTTCAAGATATTCCCTTTCTTCGATAATCATGCTGCACTGCTCCCTTATTTTGAATGGCTCCTTCAATAGCGAAAGGGCCATCTGCTGGTTGATGCAGCTTATGTTGTAAGGGTATTTCACACTGTTCATGATTTTGACGATGCTGCTGTCGGCTATGGCAATGCCTATCCTGAGCCCGGCCATTGCATAAAGTTTCGAGAGAGTCTGCAAAACCACGAGGTTCTTCTTTTCGGCTACAAGAGTACTCAGAGAAGTGCTTCCGGCAAAATCGATGTATGCCTCGTCTACCACGACAATGCCGTTGAAATTGTCTATGGCATACTCAATCTCCTTTCTGGAAAGCAGGTTTCCAGAAGGGTTGTTTGGAGAGCAGATGAAAAGCACCCTGGTATCTTCTCTGGCAAGAGAGAGCATTTTCTTTGCATCGAGAGAGAAATCCTCCTCCAGCCGATATTTTATTATATCTACAGCATTGATGTCTGCTGCAACCGAATACATTCCGTAACTGGGCGAAATAATTAAAGCACTACTTTTGTTTGGTTCACAAAATATTCTGTATACCAAATCAATGGCCTCATCACTTCCATTCCCTAAAAATATGTTTTCACTCTTGATTCCCTTTAAAATCGCAAGCCTCTGCTTCAATTCCTGCTGAAATGGAGAGGGATATCTGTTGACTCCGTTTTCATACGGATTTTCGTTTGCATCCAGGTAGACATCCATCTTTATCTTGCAGTCGTCCCTGGCAGTAGAATAGGGGGTCAGTTTCCTGATGTTTTCCCGTACAAGATCCAATATCTCTTTCATTTTTGCCTTATTTGTTGCCGATAATTTCACTCACCCTTATTGCCGCCGCATTCTTGTGGCCGTCCAAGCCTTCTGCAGATGCCATTCTCTCTATTGCCGGAGCAAGACCGACCAGCCCTTCAGGTGTAATTTTCTGCAATGTTATCCTCTTTGTGAAACTGCCGAGGTTGACTCCGCTGTAAGAGAGCGCCCAACCGCCGGTCGGCAAGGTATGGTTTGTACCGGAAGCATAGTCTCCCGCACT
>JADINB010000052.1 GCA_017694275.1 Candidatus Egerieousia excrementavium
CCCATTAAGGTGTGTAAGAATTAGCAAAATGCAAGGCATTGAGGATGAGGGCGACAGGAGTTTACTGGAGTAAATGACTTAGCCCGAATTCCGAAAATAACGCAGCAGTTTGCAATTATGACACACCGTCACTTTAATTATGCAAAAGAATCTGCTAATTCACGAAATTGCATCGCATTTTTAGTCATGCAACATAATTGCAGGGAGATTCACAGCAAATACTCTATCACTCTCTTTTTATAATCAAAAGGTCTGAGGTCTGCAAGTCCCATAGATTTTACGGCAAGCTCCATAAGTTCGCTCTCATTCAGTCCGGCTGCATTCTGCGATTCTCTTTCTGCATAAAAAATTCCAGCTTCCAGCAGCACCCTTCCAGGAACAAGCCCTATAAGTTCTGAACCTGTCACCCGTACACCCCGTTTGCGCGCACATCTGCAAACCTCTTCATACGCTGCATGAACCGGAGTAACGTCTATATCTGTAACATTCATTGACACCTGGGCTATTCCGTACTCCTTTATATACCATCCTATTGCCTTACAGCCTTTCAGAGTTCCCCTTTGCCACCTCTCACAGCCGTTCTCCACGATTTTCCTCCCTATTTCGCGCACATCCCTTGCAATTTCAGATGCAATCCCAGCAGAATCCGTATCGAGATTGAAATTTATGGCAACAAGATATTTTCTGGCACCTATGACCGAAATGCCACTGCGCCTTATCCGGTCATTGTACTCTGAGGGTCCGAAATCTGGCTTCCATCTCTCATCCGCAATTTTTTTTCTTATCCCTTCATATTCTCCGGATCTGCATGCCGCAAGATTCCTGCGCTCAGGGACAAATGCTGCATTCTCATAACAGTAGACCGGGATACCGCTCTCTCCTACCCTCCTTGCAAGAGCCCGCGCATATTCCACACACTCCTCCATTGTAACTCCGCGAACCGGCACTATTGGGCAAACATCTGTTGCACCTATCCTTGGATGCTCACCACAATGGCATCCCATGTCGATAACCTCAGCCGCCTTCATTACGGCACGGAAAGCGGCCTCTGCAACACTCCCGGGTTCTCCTGCAAAAGTCATTACCGTTCTGTTGGCTGCGGCGCCTGAATCCACATTCAGCAACCGCACCCCATCCACAGATGTTATAGCCTGTGCAATTTGCCCGATACGGGCAGCATCGCGTCCTTCACTGAAATTGGGGACACATTCTATAATTCTGTCTGTCATTTGCGGACAAGGGCTCCGTCTACATATAGATTGATTTCACCTGCAATGCCGTCTCTGAGTTTCCTGCTGTCCATCTCAAAGTAATGCACCGGAAAGAGATTCTTTGGGGAGAGATAATTCGCTGCCTCTATGAATTTTTCATCGGAAAACGTAAATGGCATATTTTTGGGCAGAAACAGGATATCCGCACCCTTGAACGCCTCCATTTCGGGAATCAGTTCTGTATCTCCCGCAACATAAATCCTGAACCCGCCTAAATCGAGAAGATATCCGTTGCCTTCACCCTTGATATGAAACGGCTTTCCGTTCTCCCTGAAGTTTTCGATGTTGTACGCCGCCGTTGCCGTTATGCCTATGCCCTTGACCATGACATAATCGCCATTCTCAAGCACCGTTACATGGCATTCCTTTGTAAATGGAATCTCATCATACATGTTTACCTGGTTCATAGAAGGGTCTGCCTTTGAAAAGTCTCCGTCAAGGCACCATCCTACTGCCTTGCTTACAATGAACTCCGTTTGCGGAACGGCTATGCATGCAATAGCCTTGCAGTCATAATGGTCTGTATGTGCATGTGTGAGAAGAATCAAATCTGCCTTGGGCATATCGGAAAAGTCAAACAGATCTCCATAAGGGTCTACATAAATTCTGATTCCGTTCCATTCAAGATAGAGCGAAAAATGGGCAAGATGCTCGACCTTGACTGTCCCGACAGGTGTTTCAAACGAATTTTGCTTGTTACGATTATTCATGACTGAAAAAAATTGGGTTAAACATTGGGGTATCTACAAATTTAATCAAAAAAAATTTATAACTTGCGTAACTTTTAATTCAATCCATGAAAAAGCTTTTTCTATTTTCAATTGTCGCCATACTGTTTGCCGGGTGTTCCAAAAACAACGGAGGCGACGAACCAATACCTGCCGGCGGCAGCACGATGTCATCATTTTCATTTACTGCAGAGGGAAACACCTCCATTTCCAAAACTGTAACAGGCCGTATAGGGCAAATAGGTTCAGACTATGTGATTTTCATTACTGTAGATGATGATGCAGACATCACGTCGCTGCGCCCTTCATTCAAGGTAGACCAAAACGCCATAGTCACCTATAACGGTTCTCCCGTTGCAGACAACTCGACTGCAATAGATTTTTCAGACAGGGTTGAACTTACGGTAACAGGCGAAAACGGCTCTAAAAGAGTCTACCAAGTATTGTGCAAAAGGGGAATGGAAAAAGTGGACAGACTTGTCTACAACTTCATGCTGAAATACTCGATTCCGGGGATCTCCGTTGCAGTAAGCAAAGACGAAGAAATTGTCTATTCACACGGATATGGATTTGCAGACCAGCAGGCAAAGGAACTTGTCACCGCAGACCACCTTTTCAGATTGGGAAGCGTATCCAAACAACAGACCTCACTCTGTATAATGACACTTGTTGAGGAGGGCAGGCTAAGCCTTTCAGACCATCTCTTTGGCGAAGGAGGAATTCTTGAAGAAGAGTTCGGCACACAGATGCCGCAAAGCGCAAAGAAGGTTACCGTCAAGAATCTTCTGGAGCATAACAGCGGATGGTCCAGCGATCCTGTAGACCCTATGTTTACCGCCGATCCCAACTACGACGGCAAGCCCCTGGAAGAGATTATCGCATACGTTCTGGCCAATGTTCCCCAGTCACATACCCCAGGTACCGTTTACGACTACTACAATCTGGGATTTGGAATGCTGGGAAAAGTGGTTGAGAAGATATCCGGAAAGGATTTCGAAAGTTACCTCAGGGAAGAGGTGCTCTCCAGGGCCGGAGTAACAGAAATATATGTAGGAGGCGACAGGACCGGAAGACGGGAAAACGAATGTGTTTACTACTCCCAGGATGGCACGAACGGTTACGGCAACGACATGGAGATGATAAAGGCTGCCGGTGGAATAATAGCATCTGCCCCCGCACTCATGCAGCTAATGGCAAATATTGACTACGGCACAAAGGTTCCGGACATTCTGAAAAAGGAGACACTCGACTTAATGTACAGACCAAGCATACCTTACGAGCATTATGCTCTCGGCTGGAGACTTGACCATACCGTATTCGACAACTGGGCTTCATACCACAGTGGAAACCTGGCCGGCACCTCGGCCATCTGGATGAGAGGGTATAACGGGGTTTCTGCAGTCATTCTGTGTAATTCACGCAGTTATCTCAATGATTCGGGCGGAACCTTCGACGATTATCTATACACACTTCTGGAAGATATAGAGTGCCAGTTCTGACATCTTCTATATGCTGTCTGCCAGCACTATTGCTGCAACAGCCTCAACAATGACAGGAACCCTGAGCGCGATACATGCATCGTGCCGCCCTTTTATTTTAAACTCTTCTATATGATTGTTTTTGAAATTAAAGCTCTTTTGAGTTCTGGATATGCTTGAGGTAGGTTTTACCGCCACTCTGAAAATAACGGGATTCCCATTGGATATTCCGCCGTTTATGCCTCCTGCACCGTTTCTTGCTGTCTTTCCCTCTGCATCTGCAATCGGGTCGTTATGTTCGGAGCCCCGCATACCGGCTGCAGCAAAGCCATCGCCGAATTCAACCCCCCTCACACCGGGAATCGAAAATAAAAGATGCGATATCTGCGACTCCAAAGAATCGAAAAACGGCTCACCCAACCCGACAGGCACATTTGTACAGCAGCACTCGACAATTCCTCCCACAGAATCTCCCTCTTTCAATATCTCTTCTATAAGAGGCTGCCATTCTGCCTGCCTTTCCCTTGCAAGACCGCCCAAAGCCGTAATTTCAGCCTTAATCTGTATGCCTGAACTCTTTTCATTATGAGCCAGAATTTTTTTTGCAATCACACCGGCTGCAACCAAAGCAAGAGTAATCCTGCCAGAAAAGTGGCCTCCTCCACGTATGTCGTTATATCCGCCGAACTTGACAGCCGCAACGAAATCTGCATGGCCGGGGCGTGGAATTTCACGGAACATGGAGTAGTCTGAAGAGCGGGTATTTTCATTTCTGAAGAGTATTGCAAGCGGAGCCCCCGTGGTATGAGCATCGCATACTCCGCTTACTATTTCAGGCAAATCGCTCTCCCGACGCGGAGTCGTGCCTGCGGCACCGCTTCTGCGCCTTTCCAAATCTTTCATGAAATCTGCCTGACACAGGGAGATTCCAGCCGGAACACCGTCTGCAACAACTCCGATTGCCTCACCGTGAGACTCTCCGAAAATAGAAATTCTGAATTTTCTTCCGTAACTGTTCATACCGCTACCTTATTACAATTTTTCCAAAAATGACGGAAATGATTTGTCTATACACTCCAAACCGTCTATTTCCACCGGTTCTTCAACAAAAAGCGAAGCTGCAACAAGACTCATGGCTATTCTATGGTCATTATAACTGTTTACAGCACCGCCATGCAAAGCACCACCCCTTATATACATATAATCACCGTCTATCTCTATATCCGCCCCCAAAGCCGTATATTCCGCATATATGCTCTCGGCCCTGTTACTCTCCTTCTGCAACAGCCGTCTGACTCCCCTTATTCTGGAAACTCCGTTGCAGAATGTGGCATAAAGCGCTGCAACAGGAAAGAGATCAGGGGCATTTGATGCGTCAAAATCAAAAGCTTTCAAATTTTCTGGAGATTCTATTTCCACATTGCAAAGAGTATCTCTTTCCTCCATTCTCAATTCAACTCCCGACATCCCCAATATTTCCAATATCGCTTTGTCTGCCTGCGAACTGTCCATCGGCATGTTCAGCAGCCTGTAGCGCGAAAAGGCCTTTCCGGAACGGTGCTCCTTCATGGAAGCCACTGCATATATGACAGCGAAAAAAGAGGCGGAACTCCAGTCTGATTCAAGATAAATAGTTGCAGGAATGTATTTCTGTCCTCCCCTTATGGCAAAGAGTATCTCATTTTCACCTCTTTTTTGCCCTATTTCTATTGAAAACTGTTTTAAAACATTTAGCGTAAGCTCTATATATGGCAGACTGGCCGGATTTTTTACAACAAGATTTGTATCGTATTGCAAAAGCGGCAACATCATCAACAAGCCGGAAACGGTTTGGGAACTCTCAGAACCGTCTATTGTAATCAAACCCGTTCTCTTCATCCTGCCACATATCGTAAAGGGCAGATAGGCACCTTTTCCCTCGCTGTCATGCGTCACTGCACAATCAACTCCCAATGAGGCGACAGCATCTGCCGCTCCTTGCAGATTCCGGCCCAAGACAGAACCGTGGCCCGTTATCTTTATGGAGACTTTCCCATTCAGTTCGTTTGCAAGACAGGCTGCAAAAGGCAACATCAGGCGCGTAAGCAACCCAGACTCACCAATATCGAACACCAATGCCCCATCTTTATACAGGCTGGCATCAAGACGCAGCCTTTCACAAACTTTGCCTGCACCTTCACTTCTGATTGTCAGTTTCCCCCCGGGACCGTAAGAGACCTTGCACCCCAGAGAGGCCACTCTCGCAACCGCCCCGCTTATATCATTACACGGCTCAAAATTCTCAAGCACGCTTTCACCGTCTGCATAAAGCGAGGCTATCACGGCCCGCTGCGCCACAGACTTTGAGCATGGTATCTCAGTCTCATGATTTTGCAGGGTATACTCCAGCCTTGTCCTGTTTCTGTTCAACAGAGCCAAAAGTTCTTCTTTTACATACTGTCCGGGAGCGGTCCCGGCTCCGTCAATACCGGGATTGGCTGCATTTTTTCCGTAACTCACATAAGTGTAAGGAGCTCCAAGCCTGAGTGAAAGATATCTGCTGAACTTGCCGCAACCGCCCATTGCAAATGCCACCAGATGCGCCGCATCATACTCGCGGTAAAGTCTCATTACGCGTGTAACGTCTGCAATGTCGTTTGCCGTGGTTACGATTTTTATTATGTCTGCTCCGCGCCTCAGACAAGCCTGCGCAATCTGACGCAGCTCCCCGAAAGAAGGAGTCCCGGAGTAATCATGATAGGATATTATGAGCCCCGTTCCATTCTCCCGTGCATACATGGCAATCTGCTCTGCATAATCCAATGGGGCTTCTATCTCAATATCAATATATTTTACGCCATGCCCGATAGCCGAAATCATCTGCTGCCTGGCATACTCCACAGAGGTCTCCGCAATCCTGCAAGTGAATATGAGATTGTCGTGAGAAGAGACCAGCCGCGCAGTCTGTTCTACAGGCAGACCGCACAGGTCTGCCCGAATCTCGGCCATGGGGCTCTCCTGCAAGATGGCTTTGCAGGCCTCGAAATTCTTTTCGCATACACTAACGCAAATCACGGCAGATTTCCTCCAGTTCGTTAAAAGGTATAAGTTTGTCTGTGACCTGTTGGGGCGCGTCGGGCAAAATGAAATGGATAGCCCCGCCAGAGACTTTCTTGTCTTTCTTAAGGGCATCCAGAAGCATTTCCATCGCAATCGGAGCCCCGTCTTTCAAGCCGCATGGAACTTCAACCGGCAGCCCGGCGCGCCCCAAATCTGTCTTCAGGCGCTCTGCAAAGCCATTGGAGAGCCCATGCAGCCTTGCGGCCACCTTTGCGGCAAGCACCATACCTATGGATACCGCTTCACCATGCATGATTGGAGCATAGCGCCCGGCATCTGCACACACTTTCTCTATTGCATGCGCAAAGGTATGGCCGAGATTCAGCAGCCTGCGTTCGCCGCGCTCATATGTATCTCGCTCCACCACACCACTCTTGTACATCGCGCATTTGGAAATAAGCTGCTGCAGCCTCTCCTCGCCATATATTCCGGCACCGTTGCATAGTGTTCCCTTCTTATTGAAAAAATCGTTCAACTCTGCAAAATATCCGGCAGCCTCGTCGTATGCCTCTCTGTCAAAAAGGACAAAGGTCTTCAATACCTCTGCCGCTCCTGCCCTGAACAGTGGCGCAGGCAGACTTCTCAGCACCTCGGCACATATATACACCCATTCAGGCTGGTTGATGGTTCCTATAATATTCTTGTAAGACTCAAAATTCACTCCGTTCTTTCCGCCAATGGAGGCGTCAGCCTGCGCAAGAAGAGTGGTAGGCAGAAAGGCAAACCTCACTCCCCGCTTGTAGACAGATGCAACAAAGCCTGCAATGTCGGTTGTGATTCCTCCGCCCACTCCCAAAATGAAAGCACCTCTGTCTGCCCCTTCGTCGAGCAGCCGGTCTATTACTGGAAGTACGTTCTCAATGCGTTTTTTCTGCTCCGAGGTCTCGATTCCTATTATCCGGCATCCCTTGAAATATTCGCAAAGATGTTTCAGATTGTTATCCATTATAACG
>JADINB010000053.1 GCA_017694275.1 Candidatus Egerieousia excrementavium
AGTGAATACCGGAGATTATGGCAGAAGTACCGGTGAAGATTTCCTTGATCTGCTCAAGGCCCTTCAAGAGGTGGAGGGAATAGAACGGTACAGAATCTCATCGATAGAGCCTAACCTGCTGAGAGAGGATATCATAGCTTTCATATCCTCCGGGACAAAGTTCCAGCCGCATTTTCATATTCCCCTGCAAAGCGGCTGCGATACGGTTCTTGCCGGTATGCGACGCAGATACAACAGCCGTATGTTTGCAGAAAAGATAAAGATGATCCGCCGGTATATGGGCGATGTCTTTTTTGGTATAGATGTCATAGTGGGCTTCCCGGGAGAGGGTGAGCAGGAGTTTGCCCAGACCCGCGCTTTTCTTGAAGAAGAGATAAGACCGGCTGCCATTCATGTTTTTCCCTATTCCCGCAGGGCCAATACAGATGCCGCCGCAATGAGAAATCAGGTGCCGGAAATTGTAAAGACCTATAGGGTCGGGATTCTCATGCAGCTTTCCGAAAGGCTGCATGATGCGTATTGCAGCCGCTTTGCGGGAAGTGAACAGGAAGTGCTGTTTGAATCTACCCAAAAGGGCGGAAAGATGTTCGGATATACAGGAAACTATATAAAGGTGGAGCGCCCGTACAAGGCGGAACTTATAGGGCAGATTGTAAAGGTTCTGCTGTAGCCTCTCTTGCTGCAGCCTTCTTTTCGGCTCTTTTTTCTGCTCTCTCCCTTTTGCGCTGCTGCCTGCGGTACTCTTTTATCCGTTTTATATATAGTTTCTCCTCTTCGCTCTTTTTTCTGAATATCTCCCTGAATGTGTTGAATTCCTGTTGGTAGCTGATTCCCATACCGCTCCGCTGGCTGTCATCAAGATAGTTGGAATATTTGTCGGCAGCATGCGAGAAGAGAGAGAGCCTCAGTTTGCCCTGTCTGTCGAGCTTTATCTCAACGTCTACATTGCCTACGACCTCCCGGCTGTTGGAGTTTGAATAAGGGTCGTTGCCTATGTTTCCGTTTATGACAAGCCTGTTGTTGAAGAGTTGTGTAGAGACTGCCACGTCAAAAATGTCGCTGCCCTTGTCGCTCGGCTGGTAGTTCAGACCAAGGTCAAGGGGAATGCCCAGTTGTGTGAAGATATTGTTTATCTGGTTGCTTATCATTTCCGAGACGTTGGAATAGAGAATGGTGGAGTTGTTGGTTATACCCGACAGCTCATCTGGCAAAAATCCTCCCGATATCAGCAGGGCGGCAAACTGCTTCTGTATTTTTCCGTCGGAATTGAGCGCACTCTCCACCCTTACCTTTGTTGTAGGGTCCAGGTCTGGAATCTCTATGTCGAAATCAAGTCTCGGGTTGAGCAGCCTGCCGCTCATAGAGATAAGGCAATTCACGTTCCGTCTTGCGCTTACGGAACTTGTATCTGCAATAAGAGTGTTTATCGCAGCTTTGGTCGTATAGATTGCCGTCAGGTTGAGTGATGTCTCCTCTACCGCTCCGTTGAAGGTTATGTTCCCACCGGGCTGGATTACGAAGTCTCTTGAGGCAAAACTGAATCCGGGAAGTACGAACTTGTAGCTGCCTTCATTTATGATGTAATCTCCGTAAATGTTGAACATGTCAGCCGTAGGATTTATGTTGAGCGTTATAAGCCCGTTGCCGTTGGCCCGGATTATATCTCCAAGCTCCTTGTTGATTTCTATGAACATGTCTGCATTGCTGTTCATGTTTGAGGTGAGATTTATCTGAAGGGCGGTCTTCCCGCCTTTCCTGCCGGTTGCAAGATGGAGGGTGTCGTATGGGTCTGTCACCTGGCTGACTGCAGGTCTCTTGAATGTAAGCAGATTGGTGGTGGATGCCGTAGAGGCCGATGAGAGCGGAATATGCAGGTCGCTGTTCTCATTGGGGGCTATGTTTATGTCGAGAGTGATCTTCGACAAATCTCCCCTTATTCCAACAGATCCGGTTGTAAAGGCTTTGCCGTAAAAAGCCTCGTTGTCATTTTCATTCAGGGACAGGCACTGCATGTTGGCAAAGTTTATCCTGGTGTCAAGCCTTATCTTTTTGAAATTCTCGTGACTCAGGCCGCCTGTTACCATTCCTCTGCCGTTGAGTCTGTCGCGTAGCATGACTCTATCCAGGATGATACTGTCTTGCGTAATCCTGACAGGACCGTCAAGCGTATAAGGTACTTTTGTGAAATTTACCATTAAACTGAAGTCGTTGAGACGGACTCCGTCTCCGGTAAGGTTCAGTTTTTCAGGTTTCCCTTCCAGTTTCAGATCTCCCGAGAGGGACCCTCCTGCTTTTGAGATTACGCTTGAAAAGAAGGGTTCGAAATATCCTGCCGGCAACTTGTCCAGAGTTGCATTGATTTCAATGCTGCGGTCTTGCGGCTTGTAATATCCGGTCGCCATGAGCTGGGTTGTGTCGTTGCGTTTTGTGCTTAAAAGAAGGTTGAGGCGTTTCCCTGGCGCATACCACTTGCTCAGCAGCCGCATGGTGCCCACAGGATGCCCGTATATGGAGACAGAATCTGCATTCATGTCCAGAAACAGGTTCCTGGTTCCATTGGAATTCGATATGGTTGCATCGCCTGAAAAGTACCCTTTAAAATCGAACGGCTTGTTTATGAAGAAATTGACAATGCTTATGTCGAAGTTGTCCAGACTTGCGTGCAGAGAATCTCTCACTCCGTTTATGTTAAGTTGCTGCCTTGAACTGTAGATTCCCAGCTCTTCAATCTTGAAATAACCGCCGGAACAGATTATCTCTGCAGGCTTTACCTGCCAGCGGTTGTTCTTGAAATCGAAATATGAAGTGTCTGAAATTCCGGCATGGAGAGTATCTTCGGTAAAATTGAGTTCAGCTGCAAGCACGCCTTTGTCGTTGCCCTCCCTGTCTCCCTTGAATGTGAGTGTGGAGACTATGCGGTTGTTGCTTCCTGCAACCTTCAGTGCGGAACTGTCCATTACCATGCCGGCCATTTTCATGCTTTTGCAGCTTATGCCTGCGTTAAGCATGGAGTCAAGGTTGGTGGTTGTCACTTCCATGTCCTTCAGGTAATTCCCGCCTACCGCTATCCTGCCTGAACGGAGTTTGAAGCCAATCATGTCATCTTTTCCTATCTCTATGGTGCACTTTGTGCTGTCCTGGATATATAGTCCAGGCTTAATGACCTGGCATATTGCGCCGGAATTGTAGATGTTCATGTCAAGCCTGTAATCTCCGGATTCGCCCCTTTTGTCTGCCAGGTTTTTGAACGCCATTGGAAGGTTGTCGTATAGCAGCAGCTCCGCCCCCTTTTTCATGAATTCAGAAAATGGAGCTGTCGCCTTGTATTCCATATCCATGAACGGGGCATTGAGAATAGCATTGTAGTTCTTCTCGGCATTATATGAAACAAGCTCTATGTCTCCTATTTCATACTCTCCGTAACTGTTTTCATAGCGGGCATCCATTATGCTTAGCCTGCCTATTATGTCTTTGTGTATTGTCGTCTCTATGTTCGACAGGATGCTCAGCCCGGCAATCGAGACAGAATCTCTTTTGTCAAGATTCAGCGCGTAGAGGTTGGCATAGGGAATATTTGCATAGAAATCGTACTGCCCCGAGCCGTCTTCCTTGTGCGAGAACATGCCCTGGAAAAGGAAATCGAGATTGGTGTCGTGACAGATAATCCTGCCGTCGAAACCCTCCTTGCTGTTGTATATACCTGCAGCAGATATGTTGGAGTAGGGATAGCCGTTGAATTCTATCTTGTCCACTTCCAGACTGTCTATCGTAAGCGAAATCCCTCCGGAATTGCGTTTTATGAGGGCAGAGAGCGCCCCTACCATGGTAAGTTCCCCTAAAATATCCCTGCCTGTCACCTTTCCTATGTTGAAATCACTGCTTTTTATCTTGCCCTCTATTAAAAATCCTCTTGCCGGATCGTTCTTGAGCAGCAGGTCTGTGGATATTTCTCCGATATTTGAACGAAGGATGCCGTATGCGACAAAATCATCTGGAAGGCCTGTAAGATGTCCGTCGAATTTGTACTTTATGTGCGGTGAGAAGTCTTTTATAAGTTCGCTTTCAGGTCTGCCGTTTATGGAGGAGATTATCTTTGCTATGTCTCCGCTGAGTGTCTGGCAGCCATTTATCCCTACTCTGCACATACTCTCCCTAATATTCGGAAGGCCGGTGATGGAGAAATCAAGATTCATGGATGTCTGCCTGCTTTCAGACTCCACATGAAGATTACTGCTTCTCAAGCTGCATACCGGCCCGCTGACCTCTCCTGTAAGGTTAAGAAGCAGGCTGCTTTGGGAGAGAGAGGGTGCAATTCTGCCTACTGTCTTGAAACTGAAGGCGCTGCCCTCTGTCAGGTCTAATCCAAGACGTACCTTGTCTGTAAATTCGGCCAGGTCTTTCGAGGTCTGATACTGCATCGAAAAATAGTGTGCCTTGATAGTGGAATAGCCGTCACGCAATGTAAGATTTTCGATTCTGGCCTCCGTAGGGCACACTGTCAGTTCTCCATTGAGCTCCCTGATCTGGAATCCGCTTTTGTCACGGCCCTCGATTCTGGCTATCGTAGCCCTCAGAGTGTCGTTGAGTATTGATATGTTGTTGGCCCTTACGTTAATATCTGCAATATCCAGTGCGGCAAAGTTTATAATGCTGTCGCCCTTGTCTTTATATTTGTATGGATTGGTCAGGCGGAATCTGAAATCCTCTACCGTAATGCTCCTTGCCCTTATCTGAGGCATTCCCTTGCCCTTTTCCCTTGTCCTGCTTTTGTCTCTTTTAAAAATCCTGTCAAGGTTTGTTCTCTTGTCTGCCGATTCCGTTATAAGGTGAAATTCTCCGCCGGTTACGGCTATCTTGTTGAAATTCAAGTTGAACTTAAGCAACTCTTTGGATGGTATGCTTACAGAAACCTTCTTGCAGCCAAGGAGGGTGTCGCCTTGCGATACAATGGAAAAATCCTTTACGATAGCCTTGCTGAAGAAGACGAAGTAGATTCGGCCTATGTTTATCTGGCCATCTATCCCCTTGGACAGAGTGTTTGTGACATGTTTTATAAGGAGGGTCTGGGTTGCAGGAATCTGCAATACAAGATAAATCGCCAGCTGCAGAAGCAGAAGCGATGCAAAAATCCAGACCACTATTTTGCCGAATGTCTTGATAAAAATTTTTTTAGTTGGTATAACTAACAAAAGTAGGGAAAATCTGCGTAATTTTGCGAAAATTTTTAGTATGAGTTATCTTATTCTCGGAATAGAATCTTCGTGCGACGACACTTCTGCCGCTGTTTTGCGTGACGAGTATCTGCTTTCCAACGTCATGGCTTCGCAGAGTGTACATAAGGAGTACGGAGGAGTAATACCGGAACTTGCCTCGCGGGCCCACCAGCTCAATATCGTGCCGGTAGTCGACTCCGCCCTCAAACATGCGGGCGTGGAGATTTCACAGATCGACGCAATAGCCTTTACGCGTGGCCCCGGTCTTCTCGGTTCGCTTCTTGTGGGCACTTCATTTGCAAAAGGACTGGCACTTGCATCGGGAAAACCTCTTGTTGAGGTGAATCATCTGCAAGGGCATATACTCTCTCATTTCATAAGGCAGCAGGGAAAGGAGAACCGTTCTCCGAAGTTCCCTTTTTTGTCTTTGCTGGTTTCCGGAGGACATACCCAGATAGTAAGGGTTACCGATTACCTGCAGTTTGAGGTGATAGGCCATACCATAGATGATGCTGTGGGCGAAGCTTTCGACAAATGTGCCAAGATGATGGGGCTCGGCTATCCAGGAGGTCCCGTAATAGACAGACTTGCCGGGGAGGGAGACGAAAGGAGATTCCGTTTTGCAAAACCCCATATTGCCGGGCTTGATTACAGTTTCAGCGGAATAAAGACCTCACTTCTCTATTTTCTCCGCGACAGGCTGGCGGAAAATCCCTCTTTCATTGAGGAAAACAAGGCAGACCTGGCGGCAAGTTTCCAGAAAGATTTGATAGACATACTGCTTGACAAGCTCATAAAGGCGGTAAAGCTTACAGGAATAAGGGAGATTACATTGGGCGGCGGAGTCTCGGCCAATTCCGGTCTGAGAAAGCGTGTCTTGAGCGAAGGGGAGAAGAGGGGATGGAATGTATATCTTCCGGAACTGAAGTTTACTACAGACAATGCTGCGATGATTGCCATGTCGGGATTATGCAAGTTCAGGCTCGGACTTACTACAACTCTGGATGTAGCCCCTGTTTCACGGGTATCTCAAATGATATAGCATGAAAGAGCTGGAACTGTCGTTTTCTTCAAGGAAAATCCCCCGGGAAAAGGATTTGTTGGCGGCAATTGCCGCAAAGGCGAGAGTGAGTGCCGATAAAATCGGCTCCTATGAAGTGGTGCGCCGCTCACTCGATGCCCGTTTCAAGGAGGTGCTTTACCGCTATCGTCTCCGATACTCTTTGAAAGGTGAACCGGACATAGAGCGTTTTACCCTTCCTCCTTTGCAGAATGTGGCCGAAAAGAAGAATGTCAGTCAGGTAATTGTAGTCGGAGCTGGCCCTGCCGGTCTTTATGCTGCGCTTACATTGTTGCGCAATGGCATAAAGCCGGTTATTCTGGAGCGCGGAAAGGATGTTCACGCCCGCAAATACGACATGGCGGCAATTTCCAGAAAGGGAGTGGTGAATCCCGATTCCAACTACTGTTTCGGGGAGGGCGGGGCAGGCACCTTCTCAGATGGAAAACTGTATACCCGTTCTACAAAAAGAGGCGATGTGCGAAATGTGCTGTATCCTTTTGTAGAGTATGGGGCAGACAGTTCCATATTGATAGACGCTCACCCCCATATCGGGAGCGACAGGCTGCCGGCCGTAATAGAAAACATGCGGAACGATATCATTGCCCATGGAGGAGAGGTCCATTTCAGTTGCAGGGTAACCGATATTCTCAGTGCCGAAGGAGGGTGGAGGCTTCTGTGTAACGGCGGGGAGAGCGAGTTTGCGGCAGACAACGTTATTCTGGCAACAGGCCATTCGGCAACAGATATATACGAACTTTTCAATTCAAAAGGGTGGGAGATAGAGGCAAAGGGCTTTGCGCTCGGCGTAAGGGCGGAGCATCCGCAGGAACTTATAAACAGAATACAATATCGGGGAAAATATCACCCCATGCTTCCTCCTGCCGAATATTCGCTTGTGACGCAGGTTGAGGGCAGAGGGGTCTTCTCTTTCTGCATGTGCCCTGGCGGATTGCTGGTTCCGTCTGCTACCGAACCCGGTCAGGTGGTATTGAACGGCATGAGCAATTC
>JADINB010000054.1 GCA_017694275.1 Candidatus Egerieousia excrementavium
CGGCAAAGGCCGCGATAGATATTTTTCTCATACTGACTCCGCTTAAAAAAATCTTCTCATAACAAAAATAAACTTTTACTACCTTTGGTGCAACTTTAATGTAGAAAATGGAAATTGTTTTTGCTACGGGCAATGCCCATAAAGCCGCTGAGGCGCAAAGTATCCTTGGGAGTTCTTTTGCAGTAATTATGCCAAAAGAGCTGGGTATAGCAGAGGAAATCCCCGAAACCGGGGCCACCCTTGAAGAAAATGCAATTGAAAAATGCACATACTTGTGGGAACGATGCGGGAAACCTTGCTTTGCAGATGATACCGGCCTGGAAGTAGAGGCTCTCGACGGTGCACCGGGCGTGCATACGGCAAGGTATGCAGGAGAAGACAAACGGAGTGAAGCCAACATGGAGAAACTGCTGTCTGAACTGCAGAATCTCGGGCCGGAGTACATGACCGTTGCCAGACGGAAAGCCCGCTTCCGCACGGTAATCGCATATAAAGACGGCAACGGCAGGCTTTATACGTTCGAAGGTATCTTAAATGGACATATTGCCTGCAAAAAGAGCGGAAGCGGCGGGTTCGGTTACGACCCTGTATTCGTACCAGACGAAGCAGACGGGGGAAAAACCCTTGCAGAGGTTTCTCCTGAAACAAAAAATGCAATCTCGCACAGAGGCAAGGCTGTAAGAAAGCTAAAAGAATTTCTGGAGCATGACAAATAAGGAGCAGATAATTGTGCTTCATACAATAAGACACTCCGACAGCGGTGTCGTCGTACAATGCTGCAGCCGGGAGAAGGGACGGGAATCGCTATATCTGCACGTTTCACAAAAAAACAGGACAAGGCTTTCTGATTTTCACAGATTAAGCATACTCGACACCGTAACATTCAGCAAAGGCTCATTCATGCCTGTCATAAGGGAGTATACCCCCGCATACAGGCTGGAGAATATAAGAACGGATGTACGGAAAAGCACTGTCGCAATTTTCCTGAGCGAACTGCTTCTTAAGAGCATACGGGAGGCCAGTACCGAAAGTTCCCTTTACGACTTTCTTGCCTTTTCTATAAACATGCTCGAAAACCTGACCGAGGGGACAGCCAACTTCCATCTCCATTTCATGGTGAGATTCTGCAGATTCCTGGGCATAATGCCAACCAATGACTACTCCCCGGAAAGCCTCTTCTGCCTCCCTGCCGCGAAATTCACAGTCCCGCACATGCATGAGGAGCAACAGGCTCTTTGCCTGACACAACAGGAATCGCATCTGCTTCACAGGCTTATGGAAACTCCTGCTTCCAGGCTTGGAGAAATAACTCTCACAGGGGCTGCACGCAACAGATTCGCAAAAGAGATATTGCGCTATATCTCCTATTACATGGGAATGAATATAGAGCTCAAATCACTGGATGTTTTACATGAAGTTTTCAACTAAGATATATGTCTGTAATCAACACTCTTTATCTCTCCTTTTCAAAAGGACTCGTCAAGGAGATTGAAAAGTCTCGCAAAGAGCCTTTGGGGTATCAGGAACTGTGGTTCAGGAAACTTATTGCCAACGGGTCGGAAAGCCTCTTTGGAAAAGAACACGGCTTCTGCAGAATCAGAGGCATAAAGGATTTCAGGGAAAATGTACCTGTCAGAGACTATAATGCATTTGTCCCATATATAGAACGGCTCAGGCGCGGAGAGAATTACATATTGTGGAACCAGAAGGTAAAATGGTTTGCAAAATCGAGCGGGACCAGTTCAGACAAAAGCAAATTCATTCCTACCACCCCTGATGCCCTCTACACCTGTCATTACGGGGGATTCAAAAGAATGCTCTCTTTTTACGTTGCCCTTAACAGAGACTCGAAAATCTTCAACGGCAAGGCCCTTACGCTCGGAGGAAGCGTCCAGATAGACAATATGGGGTCTGGAGGCAGCTTTAACGGAGATCTTTCGGCAATTCTGCTTAAGAACTCTCCGTTTATTGTGGAGATGTTGCGCACCCCGTCAAGAAAAACGGCTCTCATGGCAGACTTCAACAGAAAGATTGAGGCAATATGCAGGGAAAGCAGCTTACAGAATGTAACAAACTTCAGCGGAGTGCCCAGCTGGAATCTTGTTCTGATGAACAGGATTCTGGAACACACAGGCAAAAAGAATCTTCTGGAGGTGTGGCCCAATCTTGAACTGTTCATGCACGGAGGCATTGGATTCGAGCCATACAGAGAAATTTACCGCGCCCTTATCCCTTCTGACAAAATGCATTATCTGGAAAACTACAACGCATCTGAGGGCTACTTTGCTTTCCAGGACGATCCTGACGAAAAATCCATGTTGCTTACGGTAAACAACGGTATTTTCTATGAATTCATCCCCATGGATATTTTCGACAGCGTCATGGACGGCCGGATAAAGGAAATACCTACCCTTGCCGAAGTAAAAAAAGGTGTGAGGTATGCTGTTGTAATCACCACATGCGGTGGTTTATGGCGCTATCTTATAGGCGACTGCGTAGAGTTCACCTCGCTTTTCCCACACCGTATAAAGATAGTAGGCAGGACACAGCTGTTTATAAACGCCTTTGGAGAGGAACTTATGATCTCCAATGCAGAAGCTGCGCTTGCAGTAACCTGCAGTGAATGCGGCTGCACCATAACTGACTTTACGGTAGCCCCTGTTTTCATGAGTCTTTCAGAAAACCGTGGCGCTTCATTTGCAAAGAAAGGATACCACAGATGGGCAATAGAATTTGCAGAAGAGCCTAAAGACATGGAAAAGTTCGTATCGCTTCTCGACAAGCATCTTACAGAGACCAATTCAGACTACGAAGCAAAAAGGGCTGGCAACGCGACAATGGAGCGGCTTCAGGTTGTATCTTTGCGCCGCGGGACATTCCTCAAATGGATGGAAAGCAAAAACAAACTTGGCGGACAAAACAAGGTCCCCCGCCTTTACGGAAATTTAAAATTCATAGATGAACTCACTGCCCTGTAAAATATTCGACATCGCATCCGAGACAGAATTCAGATTGCTGTGCCTGGAAATATTCCGCATGCAGGCACAACATTGCTGCGTCTATAAAGAATATCTCGAGCTTACAGGATGCAATCCATGGAAGGTAAATTCCATAAATCAGATACCGTTTCTGCCTGTCAGGTTTTTCAAAAGCAAAAAGATAGTCACCACCAGGCCAGATGATACAGAAAGCAAGAAAGAAGAGATAATCTTTACAAGCAGTGCGACGACAGGCATGACGCCGTCGAAACATTATGTTGCCGACTTGAAACTCTACGAAAGGAGTTTCACGGAGACATTCCGCCGTTTTTACGGTGACCCTGCACAATATGCGATACTTTCGCTGCTGCCCTCCTACCTGGAGCGCAAAGGTTCTTCCCTGGTTTACATGGCCGAATACCTGATGAAACTGACCAAAAATCCTGCAAGCGGATTCTATCTATACAATTTCCGGGAACTTGCAGATACTTTGACAAGACTTAAAGGAGAAGGGCAGAAGACAATTCTGCTTGGAGTAACGTTTGCCCTTCTGGACTTTGTCAAGGAGTACAAGACAGATTTTCCGCAGTTGACAGTCATTGAAACCGGAGGCATGAAGGGACGCGGAAGGGAGATTGCCCGCAACATGTTACACAAGATTCTATGCGAAGGATTCGGGGTAGAGAAAATACATTCTGAATACGGCATGGCCGAACTGCTTTCACAAGCCTATTCTAAAGGCGACGGGCTCTTTCTTACACCCCCATGGATGAAGATTGTAATAAGAGACCTGTATGACCCTTTCAGTTACCGCGACGGTTTCAACATTACAGGCGGCATAAATATCATAGACCTTGCAAACATAAACTCATGCTCTTTTATTGAGACAGAAGACATGGGGCGCATTACTGACCGCGGATTCGAAGTGCTGGGACGGATGAAGGATGCCGAACGGCGAGGCTGCAACATGCTTATAGAATAGAGAGTGCCCTACAAATCCGTATAAAAAAGAATGCGGGATATTCCTCCCGCATTCATTCTGTAAAACTAACTCAAAGTTAATAATTTATATTTCAAGACACATCTATGTGCCTTTGGGTGCAAAAATAGTAAAAATCTAATTGTCAGGCCAGAAATTGTTCCAAAATCCTGGCAATTTCATCTGCCTTTTCCGGCATGCCGCAACGCTTGAACGTATCTTGCAAAGCTACCAGATAGGTCAATGACTGGTATAAGTCGTCGTATGAGAGATACGAATTCCTGTGTATGGTGGAAAAGAGCCTTACCGAAAGCAATGTCTCATGCAAAAATTCATCTGCAAGGTTTTCTGCCTTGCCGGTTTCACCCAACTTGACATAAAGTTCTATTGCATCCATTACAGCCTTGTCGTTAAGCCCTGAAATATATGAAGTGTTCAACGGCAGCGTCTTGGCCGGAACAGACTCCATCATTTTGTCGAGCACGTCCTTTGCCTTCTCTGTCTTGCCTCTGTCATAAAGGGCCCTGGCTGTCATGACCATGATATCGCGCGGCGACACGAGATTGTTGAACGTGAGAATATGCTGGTAATCCATATTCAATGTCGTATCCTTGAAACTGTCCCAGCGGTAAAGATTCATGACCCTGTCATACAATGCATCCTCATCTACCTGCGAAACCGAAAGCAGAGAGTTGCCGGTATCGCTCTTTATAGGTACGAACTTGTATGCGAAACCGTCGTACTGCAAATAATCTCTTATTCCTATGTTTATGTCTCCGCCTCTCATCAGGAAATAGACAGGTCTGTCCCAGTTATAGTTTGCAAGCAGATCCAGCACTACGAGCTCTGTCTTTGAAAGAGCCGACTTCCCTTCCGGGATATTGATTTCCAGCGTATCGGCAATCTTGTCGTAATCTTTCTCCGCAACTATGCCGTATTTCTTTACATTTTCCTTGTCGACAGGCAGCAGCAGTTTCCTTGCCACAATGTAATTGTGGTTCTTTCCGTCTGAAAGCGGGATGGTCACCCGCGGATTCTTGAAAAGATCCATTACCTGCCTTACGGTTATCGGCTCGCCTATCCTTTCAAAAATCTGGACCCAGTCGTTGGTACCAAACAGATACTGCATTCTGTCCATGCTCAACGGCACAGGGTCGGAATCATACATCTTGTACTTCATCTGGTCTATATACCAGTCTGTTCCAAGCAGTGAGGTATTCATGATCCTTACATCGGTCCTCACACCCTCCACTTCCTGGATATACCAGAGAGGGAACGTGTCGTTATCTCCATGGGTAAAGAGAAACGCGTTCTTGTCCAGGCCGGCAAGATAGTTATATGCCATGTCTCTTACGAAATAACGTCCGCTACGGTCATGGTCATCCCATGTCTGGGACACCATCTGCAAGGGAACCACAAGAGCCAGCAAGGAGGCTGCGACAGCCGAAACTCCGGATGAAAGTTTCATTTTTCTGAGCAGCGACTGAAGCCACAGGACGGCAAAGCCAATCCATATTGCAAATGCATAGAAAGAACCGGCATAGGCATAGTCCCTCTCGCGCGGCTGCATCGGGGGCTGGTTGAGATAGACTACTACAGCCACACCTGTCAGGACAAAAAGCAGCATGACAACAACCCAGTTCCGCCTGTCCTTTGAAAACTGGTAGAACAGGCCTATCAGCCCGAAAATGAGCGGAAGGAAGTAAAAATGGTTCTTTGCCCTATTGTTTACCAGATAATCAGGACCTTCGCTCTGGTCTCCGAGCCTTGCCCTGTCTATGAATCCTATTCCGCTCTCCCAGTTTCCGTTTACACGGTCACCCGGCATAACCGCCTGCAAATCGTTTTGCCTTCCCACAAAGTTCCACATGAAATATCTCAGATACATAAAGTCCAGCTGATAGTCCATGAAATACCTGAGATTAGCCCCGAACGTTGGCATTTTGTAGTTGGAGCCGGCAATCGTACGTCCTTTTCCATTTGTATACATGTTGTAGAATGGAACGTACTTGTCATCTATCCCTTCATCCCACATTCTTGGAAAGAGCATCTTGGATTTTGAATCATATACCGGCTCTGCAGGAGAATCGACCTTTATGTATTTGTCGCCATATACGTTATAGTACTGGTCATATTTTATGTCTGTATAGGGAGACGCAAATGTCTTGCCGTAAAAAAGAGGAGCAGACCCGTACTGTTCACGTGCAAGATAGCGCACAAGGGTAAACGGGTTGTCGGGCTGGTATTCGTTCGTAGGGGTCATTGCAGATGAGCGGATAACCACTACCGCAAACACCGAATAGCCTATTATCATGACCACGCTGCACAAAGCTATCGTATTTGAAAGCACTTTCCCGCTTCTGTAGGTTTTGTAAACCGCCCAGAAAAGCAGGCCGAGCAAGACAAGCACGAATATGGTTGCACCCACATTGAACCCTGTTCCCAGGACATTTACAAAAAACAGGTCTACATAGGCCGCCAGTTTGGGAACATACGGAATGATTCCATACAATATGAAGACCAGAATAAAGACGGAGAGCAGCAGCACCTTTACGGTACGTTTTGCCGTAACCTCATATTTCTTGAAGTAATAAAGGAAGACAAGGGCTGGTATTGTAAGCAGGTTCAGCAGATGTACTCCTATCGAAAGGCCCATAAGAAAGGCTATGAGAATTATCCATCTGTTTGCATAAGGCTGGTCAGCCTGTTCCTCCCATTTGAGCATTGCCCAGAAGACAATGGCCGTAAAAAGCGAAGACATGGCGTAGACCTCTCCCTCTACCGCAGAAAACCAGAAGGTATCAGACCAGCAGTAAGCAAGGGAACCCACGATTCCGGCACCGAAAATCCCGATTGCGTTGCCCATGTCCATAATTTTGCCCTGCTTCTCCATAATGCGCCTTGCAAGATGCACTATTGTAAAATAGAGGAAAAATATTGTAAGTGCAGAACACAGCGCACTCATTGCGTTAACCATCATGGCCGCATTTTCAGGGCTTGCAAAAAGGGTGAAAAACCTGGCTATGACCTGAAAAACCGGGTTTCCAGGAGGATGCCCCACCTCCAGCTTATATGATGAGGCAATGAATTCTCCGCAATCCCAAAAACTTACGGTGGGTTCTATTGTAGACAAATATGTAAAAGAAGCTATTATTAAGACAACAATAGAAATGCAGTTATTAATCCTGTTGAACAAAGGTCTTTTTAACTCCATGCTTGAACTGATATTAAATATAAAAGGCAAATATACTATTTTGTTTTTTATAACTAAATTTGCAACAAATTTTGTGCAAGAAAATACTTCAAGACAGGCAAGATGGCAGAGAACGATTGGAAAAGCAGGTTAGGCGTGGTTTTTTCTACCAATCCCGATTTCAAATACCAGACAGAGGAACAAGAGATTCAGCAAGAGACTCTTCCACCCCAAAAACAAAGGCTGAGAGTCTTTCTGGAAAAGAAAAACCGTGGAGGCAAGCAGGTTACGGTAGTGGCAGGTTTTATAGGGAGCGATGATGACCTGCAACAGCTGGGCAGGATGCTCAAGACCAGATGCGGTGTGGGAGGCGCCGTAAAGGATGGCCAGATTATTGTACAGGGAGACTTGCGCGAAAAGGTAGCAACGATATTGGAACAGGCCGGGTACAATGCCAAGCGGGGAAATTGAAAGCATAGGTGAGTTCTGGAAAGAGAGCCATGTGGCCGTGCAGCAGATTCTGGCGACAGAACCTGCCGAAGGGGTTGTCTCTGTATTGGACTCTTACGCCATCCCGGCTACGGCAACGCTCATCCTTCTCTTTTTCCTTCTCATGTTTCCAATGCTGGCAAACGGCCTTTTTTCAACGGCGGCATCGCTGTTCAACACCAAAAGGCTGCTTTTGGTGGAAGAGTCCTCTTCCATGAAATCCAATCGCGAAATACTGCTTCTTTTCTGGATACTTGTACTCTCTTTCATTGCGGCAGGCACGCTGACGCGTTTTCTGCTCTATGCCGCATGCATCATGCTGTTCCTTCTGCTCAGACGGGGTTGCCTTGCCATACTCGGCTGGGTAAACAAGACCTCAGTGTTCAAAACTGTCGACGGATTTTACCACAGTTATTTTTCCATTTGGGGAGCGACAGTATTTCTGGCAGCCATCATCAATGTGGCAATACCGTCTCTTGGGCTCCAGAATATGGCCGTGCTTGTAGGGTCAACCGCCATTCTCGCCTTGGCAGGTTTTATTATAAGTGGATATCAGTTGATTATTTCAAATGGATTTTCTCTTTCATTTTGGATTTTGTATCTTTGCACCCTTGAAATTTTACCACTGATTATATTTATGCATTATATATGCCTGATGAGATGAAAATAAAGAATATTTTAATTTCACAACCTCAACCTCAGAACTCATCCCCATATACGGAAATAATCTCCAAATATGGCGTAAACATAGATTTCCGTCCGTTTTTCAAGATGGAACCGCTTACAGCCAAAGAATTCAGAACCCAGAAAATCAATATTCTGGATTTCTCCGCCATTGTATTCACGGCACGTACTACAATAGACGCCTTTTTCCATTTGTGCGAGGAGTTAAGGGTCGCTGTTCCTGAAACCATGAAATATTTCTGTGTCTCGGAGGCCATCGCTTTCTATCTTCAGAAATATATTGTCTACAGAAAGAGAAAAATATTCTTCGGCAACGGCACCCAGTCTTCAATCATAGATGCAATCGGGACAAAACACAAAGACGAGAAGTTCCTCATAGCCACAGCAGACAACAACAAGAATGATGTGCACAAACTTTTTTCCAAGACCAGGTTCAAGTTCGATTCTGCCGTATTTGTAAAGACCACCAACAACGATTTGTCTGATTTGACGCTATCGAAATATCAGATGACCGTCTTCTACAGCCCTTCAGACGTAAAGTCCCTTCTGGAAAATTTTCCGGATTTCAAACAGGGAGACTTGCAGATTGCCACATTCGGCCCCGCTACTGCAAAGGCAGTCAAGGAAGCAGGGCTGGAGATTGCCATTATGGCCCCTTCTCCACAGGTTCCCTCCATTGCCAAGGCTCTTGAACTCTATTTAGAAAAAAAATAATGTCTCAGAGATTCGGGAAAGAAGAGAGACTGTGCTCGTTCAACGAGATAAACAACCTGATAAAAAAGGGAGAAAGTTTTTTCACCGGCTCTTTCAGAGTCG
>JADINB010000055.1 GCA_017694275.1 Candidatus Egerieousia excrementavium
ATTATTATCTCACCATAACCGAAAGCAAAAGAAAAGTAGAGAAAGACGGGCGTTTTTCATACGACAAACATAAGATTTTCCTCTACAAGGAGGATTTCGACAAATTCACGGAGAGCCTGCAGGAAGTCATAGACTTCATTAAGGAAAAATCTCCGGCAGCGGCCTCTTGTGAGGGAGAGGAAAAGCAGAACTCTTTTTCAGACGTGGATTTCGACCAGCTTTAAAGAGATTTTTTTTCATAAGGGATTTTGAAATTTGGAGGTGCGGAAAAAAAAGTTTAAATTTGCACCTCCATTATTCATGGTACCATGGCCGAGAGGTTAGGCACCGGTCTGCAAAACCGATTACAGCAGTTCGAATCTGCTTGGTACCTCAAGGATGAGCCCTGTTGCGGGCTCATCTTTTTTTGTTGTTTACCGCAATAAAGAGTAATTTTGCAGGATAACCGCAAATTACTTACCATGCAAAATCCTACAGACAACAGATACGCGCTGCGCGGTGTCTCTTCATCGAAAGAGGATGTCCACGCAGCCATCAGAAATCTCGACAAGGGATTGTTTCCAAAAGCCTTTTGTAAAATAGTGCCCGATTTTCTCACCGGCGACCCTGATTACTGCCTTGTAATGCATGCAGACGGGGCCGGAACAAAATCTTCGCTGGCATATGTCTACTGGAAGGAAAGCGGAGACCTTTCTGTATGGGACGGCATAGCCCAGGATGCAATCGTCATGAATACAGACGACCTTTTGTGTGTTGGAGTGACAGACAACATCCTTCTCTCCTCAACTATAGGGCGCAACAGGCAGCTTGTCCCCGGCCAGGTGATAAGCAGGATAATAGAGGCTTCCGAAAAATTCTGCCGCACCATGTCTGAATATGGAGTGAACATGATTCTGACAGGCGGTGAAACTGCAGATGTCGGAGACCTGGTAAGGACAGTAATCGTAGACAGCACTGTCTGCGCAAGGATAAGGAGAAGCGATGTAGTAGACAATGCAAATATCAAGGCCGGAGACGTGATAGTCGGGCTTGCATCATACGGCAAGGCAGACTATGAGGCCAAATATAACGGAGGCATGGGGAGCAACGGACTTACCTCTGCCCGCCACGATGTGTTTGCAAAATATATAGCAGACAAATATCCTGAAAGTTACGACCATTCGCTACCTGAAGGCCTTGTCTATTCAGGTTCGAGGAAACTGCTGGAGAGAGAGCCGGAAAGCGGCCTTACATACGGAGAACTGGTGCTCTCTCCCACCAGAACCTATGCTCCCGTAATCAAAAGAGTCCTGGACAAATACAGAAAGCAGATCGACGGCATGATCCACTGTTCGGGCGGTGCGCAGACCAAAGTGCTCCATTTCATAGACAATCTGTCTGTAATAAAAGACAACCTCTTTGAGACACCGCCTCTGTTCAAGGCTATCCGCCGGGAATCCGGCACTTCATGGGAAGAGATGTACAAAGTCTTCAACATGGGCCACCGCATGGAAATCTACACGAATCCAGACATTGCGGCCGACATTGTGGACATATCTGAATCCCTTGGAGTGGATGCAAGGATAATTGGCCGTGTAGAGAGTTGTACGACTGGCGCCAAGGTAAAGATTGCCAGCCCATACGGAAATTTCGAATACCTAAAACACACTACCATATGATGAAACGAATTCTGCTTGCCACACTGATACCTTTTCTGGCTGCATGCGGCTCAGGCAAAAAAGGAGAGACGGTCAGACTCTCTCCTATCATAGAAAAGGCATTGAACGACGAATCGTCCCGCTTCTATGCCGATTTCTCAAAATTTCCCGCTGAAAAGCGCAATCTTCCGATAGGGGTATTCGATTCCGGAACCGGTGGCCTTACGGTACTGGAAGTGATGCTGACCATAGACCAGATAGACAATATCACGGGTAAACCTGGCTCCGACGGCATTCCTGATTTCGCCGGCGAGAATTTCACCTTCATGGGCGACATGGCCAACATGCCCTACGGAAACTATGCTGCCGAGAACAAAAACGAATTCTTCAAGGAACTGGTAGTCAAGGACGCACTCTTCCTGCTCGGCAACAAATATTGGCTTTCTGCAATAGACAAAGAGGCCGGGGGAGTCAAGGAACCGTCGAAAATCATTGTGATAGCATGCAATACCGCTACGGCATGGGGACTGAACTCCATAGATACACTGCTTGCCAAAAGCAATACCGGGGTTAAGGTCATTGGAGTCATAAATGCCGGAGTAAACGCACTTTTCCGTGCTTTGGAAAACGGTCCGGCAGAAGACTCCGTGGCAGTGGGAGTTCTGGCTACGGTCGGCACTATTGCCTCCGACGCCTACAGCAGGACAATAAAGGAAGTAAAGGCAAAGCTCGGCTACCCTGGTGAAATCCGCGTGGTGAATCATGCCTGTGCAGGCTTTGCCGAGTCTGTAGACATGGAAAAAGACTTCAACGACCCTTCTGCAACAGCTCCGAGGGAATCATACCGCGGTCCTGAAATAGGGAAGACTGAAAACGACATAAACCTGGAACTCTTGAGGCTTTACAACTTCTGCTTTGAAAACAATGCGCTGCTTGTCGGGACAAAAGATGGGAAAATTACGGAAATGCAGCTCAACTCGGCTGCAAACTACGCCCGCTTCCACCTGGTAAACCTTTTGGAAAAACACAGAAAGAGTGGCTCCACCGTTCCATTGCAGCATATAATTCTGGGATGCACCCATTATCCTTTTCTGCTTGACACGCTCAAGACGGCACTGCAGGAGATTAGAGATTACAAGGTAAACGGACAGGCCATATACCGGGAACTTGTTTCAGATTCGCTCACATTCATAGATCCCGCAGTATTTACGGCAATCGAGTGCTACAATACGCTCAGGGCAGACAACAATCTGGCCTTGCGTATAGAAGACGGCAAGGTAGATGCCTACATATCGGTCCCGGCATACGGTCTTGACGCAGACAAGCTCGATGGGAACGGGAATCTCTCGTACGCCTACAAATATGGCAGGGAAGCAGGCACAGAGGAACTTTCGACCCTTTTCGTCCCGCTTTCGGGCAGATATATCACAAAAGAGAATATGGAAAGGCTTCAGGCCCTGGTGCCCAATTCATACAGGAAGATTACGGAAAACGGAAACTGAAATGGCATACGCGCAACATATAACTTCCGAGGAGATAGAAAAGATGGAATTCGCCACCTTTTCGGGGCAGATTCAAGTCATAGACAAGGCCGACAGCAAATTCCATGAAGCGATAAGATATCTCTCACACCAGCCGATGATAGGTTTCGACACAGAGACAAAACCCTGTTTCGTACCCAAGGTGCCCAGAAACAGAATGGCTATACTTCAACTTTCCGGAGAAGACCGGGCCTTCATATTCAGGCTCCAGCAGTTGGGAGTTCCCAAAAAACTGGCGCAGTTGCTCTCAAATCCGGGAGTCCTGAAAATAGGCGCTGCCGTACATGACGACATCCGCGGGTTGAGAGAATACTACGACTTCAATCCCGCCAGTTTTGTAGACCTGCAGAAACTCACTGTAGATTTCGGCATAGAGGAAAAGAGCGTAAGGAAGATGGCTGCGATAATCCTCAACAAGAGAGTTTCAAAATCGCAGCAACTCTCTAACTGGGAGAGTTCAGTTCTCTCCGAAGCACAGCTCAAATATGCCGCAATAGATGCATGGATATGCC
>JADINB010000056.1 GCA_017694275.1 Candidatus Egerieousia excrementavium
CGCGACAAACAGGACAAGAATGAACCCGCAGAGGGCGACGAACTTGTACTCGGCCAGGAAGTGGTGAACGGAGAGTTTACCTATGCCAACGAAAACTCCACCTATGTAGAGATGACAGGCACCCTCTCATACGAGTATACAGGACCTAATGACGGGCAGCGCTATTATGTGGAGGCCGACGTACGCTATGTAATCCATTTGGGATATGCAAGCGGCAACCCCAACGACTATGATACCGACCGCAACTGCAATTATACATATACGGTAACCGTAAGGGGAATAAACGATATTGAAGTGGAAGTTACGGCAGACCCGCAGGGGCCGGGAGAGGTTCGCCCGGGTGCTGAAGGCGATGTCATCTACAGCAGAGCCGGTGTCTATGAATTTGACGCCCACTACGACAGACGCCTGATAACAATAAACCTTTCTGAAATACCAGACGGGCAGACAGACCCCGATGCTGCCAACGGAGTTACATGGGGCGTACGCACCCCGTTCAGCAACGGAATTTACGATTTGAACGCTCCTGATAATTTAAGCGGAATAGAGGATTACAAATGGGTGAAATTCGCCATTAACTCAGACTATGGCGTTGATGATGACAAATATGTAAAATACCCCGGAGACCAGAATTACGACGATCCGCGTATTGATGACGGCACAGACAATCAGCCTCCGGGAAGCAGCTACGGTTATAACGGTGACTACAGCAACGCCCACCTTCTGGATGTACAGCAGTTTGTGGAGCGGATAAACGAGATGAAACAAGAGATGAAACAAGATCCGTACAAACCCACCACTGTGGCCGTTACCGTATTCATAGACGAATATGTCTATTACAGAGACCCTGTTACGTACACAGAAGACCTTTCGCTCTGGAAGTACAGCGTAGACCAGCCCGACAGGATGATGTATATTTTCATAGTTCCCGGAGATTCTAAATACAGCCCCGACGGGGAGTCGCTTGTCATAAATTCCGTGCTTACCTTCAGGCAGAAGAGCCTGCGTACAATTTATGATGTAAACAATCCTGACCTGACCAGTGGCAATACCATAGATGGCCGCCAGGGGTTATGGGGGTTGGAGTCCATAATGGAAACCGGGCGTCTTGAAACAGGAGGCTCAGAAATTGCCAATGGAGACAGCCGCAGCAACGGACGCCGCAACACCCTGCGCTGCATGCTTGGCCAGAGTTACAACCGTACTCTGAAATGGAGCGAGGTCTTGAATACCTCTCACCATTATGCAATGAACGACGGCTATAAAAACGCCCTCTATGCCTGCCTTATGCGCAACAGAGACCTTAACGGAGACAATATCGTACAGGCAAACGAAATCCGCTGGTACCTTGCATCCGTAAACCAGTTGGTAGACATTTATATAGGCGAATACGCCCTCGACCGGGAAGCGTGGCTCTATCCAGAAAATCCAGCAGACCGCCCGGGTAGCAGAGACAACAGATGGCACTACACAACCAGTACATACATCAACGGCAACCCCGGCAACCCCGAGGTTTTATGGTCTGAAGAGGGAGCCTCTCTCGGCTCATACGGAGCATCCCAAAACAGTAACGGAAACCTTTATGCCTACAGATGCGTGCGCAATCTGGGTATTGCACTTGACAATCCCGACACCGAGCCTCTACCGCTCTATACCTCTACCTATATCGAGACAACTGGAGAATATCTGATAGACGTTACCAGGCTGAACCCCAATTCGCGCCGCGAAAATTTTGAGTCTGGATACCTGCCGGAACACACCGACATTCAGATAAGCAACCTCCCCTATGCAAAATTCCTGGTACAGGGGGTAAACAGCGACTCTCCGACACCAGAATATGATCTCGAATCTCCTGCGCGCCCAAATTATGGCTATCTATATTTTACCAACGAACAGACATGGGAAATGTGTCGGCAATATGAAGCCAACCTTCAGGCAGGCTACAGAATGCCGAATCTGAGAGAGTTGCTCATAATGCTCAACACATTGCCAGATGAAGCATGGAAATTATATGAAAAGAGATGGAGTTTTGGATTAATATCGTACACTTACACAAAAAAAGCCATGTACATGTGCAAGACACAATTCTCACGCGCCGGAGAATCCCCTTTCAATGAACACGGTGAAATAAGGCTCTCTTTCAGGATGAATGCCGACAACAAGTCTATAGGCCTTCTGAATGACGCCAGAACTGAAGGAGGTTACATCCGCGCTGTCAAGGATGTAAGACAATGACAGCATAGCTGCAACTGTAATTCATTTACATTGACAGTTACTTTTCTTCGCTTCGAGGGAGTCTCCGTTTGGGTCTCCCTCATTTTTTGGCTGCCCTGCAGGTCACACCCTTTGCAAAAGGGAAAAAATGGCTAAATTTGCTCTCCGACAATCTGAAAGCCATATATGATGAAAACACTTACAAGACTATTTGCAGCCGGTGCTCTTCTCTGCGCATCGGCAACAGTTTACGCAGGGCCGGACAAGCTGTACAGCATAACGGCCTGTCCCGGTGAAGATGCCTCTACGGAGATGAATATCAGCTGGGCGGCAGACACCTCACTCAAAAGGAGCGTTGTTGCATATACAGAGGCCAAAGATGTATCTCTAAAGAAAATAAGATATGCAAGACCGCTTGTAGAGTATTGCGACCTTTTCAAGGGCATCTATTCCAAAAACTCAAAAAACGAAGATTTTTACCAGGATGTGGTATTCAACAAATGCGGAGCAGAGCTCAAAGGGCTTAAACCAGACAGGGAGTACATATACTGGGTTCTTCCAGGAGAAGATTCGCTTGCAGAGAGAGGCAGCCTTGAGCTTTCGCAGGCAAGACGCTTCAAGACGGCCGGAGCAAAAGAGTGGAGCATCTGCATAATATCTGACTTTCATGCATACGACCCGCTGCCCAAAAGGCTCGAGGCCGCTTCTGCAATGATAGACAAGATAATAGAATATGACAATGATATAGACTGGATTCTCCATCTGGGCGATGTATGCGCCTGGGGCGGAAGCTACTCCTTCTGGCAGAACCTTTACGAAAACAAACACTTTAAAAACTACATGTGGGCAGGGGTAAACGGCAACCACGACAACATGAGCCGCAAGTACGAGCTTACCAACCGGTATTTCAAAAACGCAGGCTTCTACCCGCGCAACGGATACGAGGGAGAGGAGGGCGTATGCTACTTCTTCAAGTACGGCAACGCTCTCTTCATAATGCTCAACAACGAGAGCATGCGCGAAGAAGAGGGGCTGCAGGCCGCGCAGGAATGGGTAAGGGAGGTTATTGCAGAGAACCCGGCAGACTATGTAGTCGTATGCGAACATTACCAGTGGTTTTTCGGGGCAGACGGCAGTACGTCGCAATATGGCCGCTGGAGTGAGCTTTTCGACGAATGCGGAGTAGACCTCGCCCTTTCAGGGAACAACCACATCTATGTAAGGACAGACGCGCTGTACGGTGGCAGAGAGACAGACGGCACAAAGGGTACGGTATATATCCAGAGCCCCTCTTCAGACAATGAAAGGGGGCAGGAGAAGGTAAGCGGCGAGATTGAGCATAACAGCGGCATTATAAAGTTCAGATGGAACGAAGGGCCTGCCACAGTGGGAGGCATGCACATGAGTGCAGACAAGAAGATGCTTACTGTAAAGCTGCTCGACAGAGAGGGAAACATACTCGACAGTGTGAATGTTTTGGCAAAGAAGAAAAATTGACATATCTTTGCGCCCTACAAAAAGTGCATCTTTTTTGGTGCAATGGGGTCCGGAAAATCCGGACTGAGTAACACGTTTTTTAGAATTACACAATGGAAACAATCAAACTTAAAGGTACAGCCAGAACTATTGGCAACAAACAGAGCCTCAAGCAGCTCCGCCTTTCGGGGCAGGTTCCCTGCGTCATTTACGGGCAGAATGTAGGAAACATCAACTTTTCTGTAAGCGAAAATGATCTCAAAAAGATCACACACACTCCCAAGTCATACATCATCAATATCGAGATAGATTCAAAGGAGTATACATGCATTTTCCACGACATTCAGTATCATCCTGTAACAGACAAGGCCCTGCATGTAGACTTTCTGGCAATATCGCAGGTAAAACCTGTTGTAATAGATATTCCTGTCAGGATTACAGGTAATTCTGAGGGTGTAAGACAGGGTGGAAAGCTTATGGTATCGGCAAGGAAGCTCAAGGTTTCGGCTCCCATTGACAAGCTCCCCGACGAACTGGTCATAGACATCACCACATTGCAGCTCGGCAAGTCAATCCTTGCAGGCGACCTCTCATTCGACGGTCTCCAGATTATCTCTCCCAAGAGTACAATCGTATGCGCAGTCAAGATGACACGTGCCGCTCTCGGTGCAGCCGCAGCCGCAGCTACGACAGAGAAATAATCCAACACAGAGGGTATGGGCTATTTGATTGCCGGACTTGGAAATATCGGCGCAGAATATCAGAATACCCGCCACAACATAGGATTTATGGTGCTGGACTACCTTGCAAAGGAGTCCGGCACCAATTTTATTTCCTCCAGATATGCCTCAGTGGCGGAAATTTCAATAAAGGGGCGCAAGATAACGCTTATAAAGCCTTCCACCTACATGAACCTGAGCGGGAAAGCGGTAAGTTACTGGCTCAGGGAAAAGAAAACCGAACGCGAGAACCTGCTTGTCATATCAGATGACCTGGCATTGCCATTTGGCACGATAAGAATGCGCAAACAGGGCAGCGAAGGAGGCCACAACGGCCTTAAAAGCATTACCGAATCTCTGGGAGGGAACAATTATGCCCGGCTCAGGATTGGGATTGGAGACAATTTTTCCAGAGGAGGACAGATAAACTATGTTCTCGGTACATTCGGCGAAGAGGAACAGGCAGAACTCCAATTCATTATAGAAAGGGCGGCAAAGGCAATCGAAGCCTTTGTACTGTTGGGGCCAGACAGGGCTATGACCACCTGCAATGCCAGAAGCGCACAGCAGCCTGCTTCTGCACCTGGCGGAGAGAATCCCGGAAAATCAGCCTAAATTATCCAGAAGTCTGTCTATTTCGCGCCTCTCGCGCTTTGTAGGGCGTCCGCTGCCCCTGTCGCGTTTGAGAAATATGGTTTCATTAGGGGCAGAGAGTTTGTCAAGTTCATATTGAGGAGTTATATCCAGGGCATAGCCCGAAACCAGCTGTGCGCCCTGGCGCTTGTCAACCGGCTCCAGAACCTGATACTGGTAATGTACCGCCCCTTTCCTGACCTCTATCATATCTCCCTTCCTTATCTGTTTTGAAGATTTGGCAACAGTTCCTCCTACCAGCACCTTGCCGGTCCTGCAGGCTTCGGCTGCATCGGAACGGGTCTTGAAGACCCTTATAGCCCATAAAAACTTGTCTATTCTTACCTCTTCCATAATTTTCCGTTAAGATTTACGGTGGTCATGGCCGTCATGCGTACACCCGTGGTCACCGCAGCCACATTCATGATGCCCGTGGCAATGCCCGTCTCCGGCCTCATCATCTATATAACTGTCTTTTACCGGCTCATCAAGACGGGTCATGAAAATTTCAAGGAGCCTGACAGGTTGCCCGCCTGCAGGAACCAGCGCAAAGTCCTCCATGCTCTCAGGGATAAAGACCGTTTCCATATTAGCAACGGGATATTCCGCCCCATCGTTGGTTCTAATCAACGCCTGACCGCCAACGCAGACATAGATTATGAAACTGCCGTATGCTGAGGGTTCTACCCTACTCTCCCTTGAAATATTCCTGAGGTTTACCACAAAATGGCAGTCGCCGACCTCGCTGTTCTCTCCGCTTACGGGCGAATAGTCCAGAATGTCCATTGCCTCGCCAAGTTCAGGAATCTGCTCCAGATGATATGTTACCGGAGAATTTCCGGCAATCTCCACAATTTTGAGCATGCCTTCGGCAGAAAAGGGCATTCCTCCCCTTACAAAGAGCGAATCACCCTCGTGCGGGACAAAGGAGTACATCCTGTCTCTCAATGTTCCCTCCACAACCGCATTATAAAGCGTTTCTGCGCTCATCTGCTCCTTGAAGCCATAATAGACTCTGGCTCCGGGCCCGACATTTGAAAAGTACCACAGAAACGGGCGTCCCCATACCAGATAACGCTCACGGGCGGTAATATCATCGGGGCAGGCCATGACAGGAAGCGGCTGCTCCGCATCAATTACCCTTACCGTAACAGGAAGCTCTCCCCTGTAATACTCGAGAACCTTTGGCCCGAGCAAATCTGCAAGATAGGTCTCAATTACGTCATCCATGCTGTTTTCGGCCAGAAAACCGTTGGAGATGACGCTGTCGCTGTCGAGAAGGGAATTTCCCTCCACGAACTTAAGCGGATATAACTTCTTTTTCTTTTTTTGCATTGTTGAAAAATCTGTTCAATATGCGTATTATGGTCACAAACAAGGCGGCAGAGAGAATATAAAGCAATATGTAGGAGAAGATGCCGAAATTCTCCGACACAATCTCAAGCAGAGTGGTATCAAGTTCCATCTCTGGAAAGAGAAAGAGCATTGCCGCACTGAAACTGTTGTTTACAAAATGAATCAGGATTGCAAAGAGCAGCGACCCGGATCTGTAATAGACCCACCCTATAAAAAGCCCTATTACAAAGGCGCCCAGAGCCTGATAAAGGTTAAGATGTATGAGCGCAAAAATAAATGCGCTCCATGTTATGGCCTTTGCAGCAGACATCCGCTGCAGCATTCCTCTCAACATTATGCCCCTGATGAAAAACTCTTCCAGCAAGGGAGCGGCAATGACAACAGAGAGCACATTCCATAACGGATCTTCCAGGATTGCCCCGTACAGATTGTCTATCAGATAGTCTGGAATCTCGACAAGCGAAGAAAACGGCTCCAGTATTATTACCGAAAGCAGCAGGGTTGCAAGGGCCAGAAGAAATGCCACTGCACAGAGTGCCGGCATGGAACTCCTGATTTTCCTGTCGAGTGGAACGCAGGGCGCATCAGGCTTTCTGCCGGCAGCCCTTCCCTTGATGAGCACATATATGAAAGCCGGGAGAAATGGTATGACATAAGATACCAGTGCGTTTCCGGAAACAAGAAGGAACGGCAGGCCCAAAAGGCTTCCTGCAACAACAATAAGAAAGACTATAATCCAACACTGCCCGAATGTCGGCAGAAAACAGGAGATGTTCCTAAACATTATACAGATTTGCGGGATATTCTCCCTTCTCTATCATTTCTGCAATTTTAGCTGTTACAAGGGCCTTGTCCTCCCTGTATGTGACACCGAACCATTTGTCCGGTGTGGAGAGCACCTTTACAGTGGCAAGGTGCGCCTCTATTGCACTGTTTACAATAAACGGTATGTAAAACTCCTTTTTAAGGTCTGAGCCTGACTCCGCAAGGAACTTTCTGAAAAGTTCCTCCCCGAACCTGAAAATTTCCGGAGTGAAACCCCACATGTTCATGGAAGTGGGGGCATGGTTGTCGAGCAGATGCCTCACACCGTCCATGGCGTCGCCACAGATACCATCCGGCCCGGCCTTTACGTTGTGGTGCTCCTCAACGCCCGTAAGATAGTTGCCGCTGTCTACGTAACAGATACCGCGCGAAACGGTCCCGCTCTCAGAAAGAGTCTTTTCCAGGCTGAACCCCACCATGGAGTACTCGCCCTCCCTGCATTTGAGAAGGAAATCTGCCAGCACCTCGAACGAGTGTCTTCCGTAGAAATCGTCTGCATTTATGACTGCAAACGGAGTATCTATCACGTCTGCCGCCATCAGCACCGCATGGCCCGTACCCCAGGGCTTCTCCCTTGCCGGATTCAGCGAAAACCCCTCCGGCAGTTTGTCGAGCTCCTGCTCCACCAGAACCACATCTGTAATATTCCTGTATTTTGAAACTATCTTCTCCTCGAATTCTTCTCTGAAATGGCGTCTTACCACAAAGACAACCTTGCCGAAGCCTGCACGCACGGCATCGTATACGGAATAGTCCATTATGGCTTCCCCGCCCGGCCCCACGACATCCAACTGCTTGAGTCCGCCATACCTGCTGCCTGCACCGGCAGCCAAAACTAATAATGTTGGTTTCATATCGCTAAATTATTACCTTTGCGCTAAAGTATGCAAAGATACTAAAAATTCGCACTCGATGCCAAACAAGACCATAAAGGATAAAATCAAGGAGAACAAGGCCCTTAAAATATTCAGGAACAAGTATCTGCTTGTCACATTAGCCTTTATTGCATGGGTTTTGTTCATAGATTCCAACAATATTCTCACATGGATGTCAGACTTGAAGGAACTTTCTGCACAGCGCCGTCAGATAGAATATTACAGGGAGGCAATCAGAAAGACCGACGAGCAGCTCAAGGAACTGCGTTCCAACCGCGACAGTCTCGAGAAGTTCGCACGGGAGCAGTACTTTTTCCACCGCCCCGATGAAGAAGTCTTCATAACAGACGAAAACCGGCAGTAATCAGGAATCCAAAAGAGAGAGCAGGCTGTCTGACTCGTATGTCGGCCCGCCGTCGCATGCCCTGTGGCAAGGGTTGTAGTAAAACTGGTCTATCCCGAAAATCTGAGCCCCTTCTATGTCGTTGGCAAAATCGTCTCCAACCATAATAGTCTGGCTCTTTATAATGTCGCGGTTCTGCTTGTCGGCACAGGCCTCTTTCCCGCACAGAGCCTCAAGTGCGGCCCTGAATATGAACGGAGAGGGTTTGTGCGCCCCAACCTCTTCAGAAATTATGACAGCGTCCATGAAATCCAGAATTCCGGAATTGCCCAGCTTGCCGTACTGTATCTCCTTAAAACCGTTGCTTACCGCAGCAATCTTACAGCCCCTGCGCCTGAGTTCGGCCAGCACCTTGTATGCACCAGGTTCAAGTTCCTTTTCATAAGGCATCCTGTAGAGATAGTTTTCAGAGAACCTGCTGCTGAAATCCAGGAGCATCTCCCTGTCTGAAAATTCGTCTGCCATCTCCCCGCCCTCTTCCACATATTTCAGAAAAGTCTCGTAAAAACGCGAAATGCGCAGCTGCTCCTTTGAAAGCAGCCCTGCCTCATACTGCTGCCACAGAAGCCTGTTTACGCTGTCGTAGCGTCTGAAAAACTCCTCTTTTGAAAAGACATGCAGTCTCCTGTGCAGGTCATAGAAATCCAGGAGGGAAAAAATCACTCTCTTTGAATTTGAGTCAAAGGCCCACAAGGTCCGGTCTATGTCAAACAGATAGTAAGTATAACGTTTCATTCTATTCTGCGGTATCGTCTGCAGCGGCAACCATTCCCGTACGGAGATTCCATGCCAGAGTGGCGTAATAGTCCAACAGATCCTGGTCTGCCGGATCGGGAATATAGGTACTCAGCCCGGAATATCTTGCCTCATCTATCGGCAGGTTTATGAAATAGGGAGTGGTAGCCTTGTAGACCACGGCCTGGTCGAGCGCTATCCTGAATGAGGCAATGGCCTCCGCGCTTCCGGCAAGTTTTGTCATGAAATCCTCCAGATCGTAGAAAAACGGAGTAGAGGCGTCCCTGAAATAGACCTGTACGTTGTTTTTGTTCAAAAGAGGCAGATTGTCGCGATATGTCTCAAACAGTGCTGCTGCCTCCACGGCAACCTGCTCCAGGGCAGAAGTCCTGACCAGCGACACTGTGGCAGAGCGCATTGTCCCCGATTGCGAATCATAGTAGTTGTAGAACTCTTCCGCCACGCTCTGCAAATCCGGAGTGTCGGCAAAGAGAGGCTGGGCTATCTTATCGTACGGATAGCCGGTGCTTATCACCTCTGTCGGAGAGAAAAGCAGATAGTCTGTACTGTCTTTCAACTGGTAGGCCACCTCTATCCCACCCATGAAACAGGCATCGAAAATTATGAAAGAGACCTTGTAGGGCAGAGCTGAGGCCAGATCTGCAATTTCCATCTCAACTCCATCATCGCTTCCGAAAGAACGTGTATTGCCATAAGAGATGCCGCGCATGGCATCGAAATCAAGTTTTACGAGTTTTTCATCCCCAGGCCCGAGAGGAGTGCCGCCATCCTGCACCGTTCCGGAAATCTTCCGCGCTCCGTACATGGCATCGGCATAAGCTCCCTCCGGCAGCCACCCTGTTGCATGAGACCACAAGACAAGGCCAAAATCTTTTGCCGGAAAGAGAGTCTTTGTAACATTCATTGCAGATGCAAGCGCAGAGGATGTGGCGGAATTCATTGACGGAAAGCGGTAGACAGTATCAACCGCCACGCCCCCGCCCGCTCCGTTAAGGTAGAGAAGCAGCGGAGCCTGGTCTGGAATATGGTAATAGACCACTATGTTTCCCTCATCTTCCGGAATATAGCCCTGCTTGAGAGATTCCAGATTGGCCACGGCATTGGCTGAAAGGTTGTTGTTGGCCGCCATATATATGAGCAGCGTCCTGTTCTTTTCGGTTCTCGACGGAGGGGTCTCGCTCACCCCCTCGCATGAGACGGAAAGGAGCACAAGACAGAATGCCGGCAGCAACCATATTTTTCTCAAAGAGTCTGTCATGGATGCAAAAATAACATTATTTGAAAATAAAGTAAACCGCAAGCACCAAAAAAACGCATGCTATAAGATGGTTGAGCCTGAAAGTCTCTGTCCTGAAAAAGAGCATGGAGAAAAGCACAAATACAACAAGGGTTATAACTTCTTGTATTACTTTAAGTTGCATTAATGTAAAAGGCCCGCCGAAGTTTTTGAAGCCTATTCTGTTGGCCGGGACCTGGAAGCAATACTCGAAAAAGGCCACGAGCCAGCTTATGACTATGACTGCAAACAGCCCCCACTTCGGAAAAAACCTTGCAGTGTCGAACTTAAGATGGCCGTACCAGGCCAATGTCATGAAAC
>JADINB010000057.1 GCA_017694275.1 Candidatus Egerieousia excrementavium
TGCAGATTTTGATGATAAGTCCTGCGAATATGGATACCAGAAAGATGTGTTAGCGTATGTGGGTGTCTGCAAGGATTGGGGTGTTCCTTGCTTCATTGAACGCTCCCGTTCACGTAGAACAGCACCTTAAATGTACTTCGCATAATCCAATTCTTTTTGGTTACAAAATTAGTTATCAGCGAGTTGTGCATTGTTATGCAGAATGTGGCAGAGAGTAGAAATAAACTCCAACGACCTATATACTTACCTCGTTATCGGGTAATGAATAAGAAACCGTCCGCCCTCATTACCTTTTATTTCCTTGCACTTTTGCATCGGCGAGGCTTTCATCAAAAGTCCTCATAAGTCATTGAACACCAGTGTCGTCATCGTTATTTTCCTTCATTCGTTAGATTTTTCCAGAGATATTATATATATTTTATTAAATTTGCTCGGTTTTAAACATTTATTTCTATATGAAAAACAAACTGAAAATCATTAGAACCCTCTTTGCAGTTGCAATAACAGTGCCTTTTGTTGCAGCCTGCAGCAAGTATGACTACAAGACAGTGGAGGGAGACCCGATGAATACCAGAATCTATACTCTGGACAACGGGCTGAAAGTATATCTGAGTGTCAACAAGGAGGAGCCCAGAATCCAGACCTATATCGCGGTCAGGGTGGGGGCAAAGAACGATCCGGCGGAGAATACCGGCCTTGCACACTATTTCGAACATCTGATGTTCAAGGGGACCGAACAGTTCGGCACGCAGAACTACGCTCTTGAAAAGCCTCTGCTCGATTCTATAGAGGCCAGATTCGAATATTACGGCACGCTCGAAGACGAGGCTGAACGCAAGGAGGTTTATGCAGAGATAGACAGTCTCTCTTATGAGGCGTCAAAGATAGCCATCCCCAACGAGTACGACAAGCTTATGGCGGCCATAGGTGCAAAGGGAACCAATGCCTATACAGGTTACGATATGACAGTCTACACAGAAGACATCCCTTCCAACCAGGTGGAGAACTGGGCCAGAATCCAGGCAGACCGTTTCAAGCATAATGTGATAAGAGGTTTCCATACAGAACTGGAGACAGTATACGAGGAAAAGAACATGTCTCTTACAAGCGACAGCAGAAAGGTGCTGGAGGCTGTGAGCAGCGAACTTTTCAAAAACCATCCTTACGGCACACAGACTGTTCTGGGAACTCAGGAGCATCTGAAAAACCCCTCAATCACAAAAATCAAGGAGTATTACAAGAAGTGGTATGTTCCAAACAACATGGCGGTATGCATGTCGGGAGATTTTGACCCTGATGCCGTAATTGCGACAATAGACAAGTATTTTGGAGACATGCTTCCCAACAATGACCTGCAGAGATTGCAGTACAAGCCGGAGCAGCCGATAGAGTCGCCTGTAGAGAGGGAGGTTTACGGTCTGGAGTCGGAATATGTAACCCTGGCATGGCGTTTCGAGGGCGCGAATTCGCCTCAGATGGATACTCTTGCCATTCTTTCCGACATGCTTTACAACGGATATGCCGGTCTGGTAGACGTGAATCTGAATCAAAGCCAGAAAACATTGGGAGCCAGTGTGTTTCCGTACATGCAGGCAGATTATACGCAGTTGATAGTTTCGGCAGATCCAAAGGAAGGGCAGACACTTGACCAGGTTAAGGAGCTGCTGCTGGAGCAGATAGACTTGCTTAAGAAAGGCGAGTTCGACGAGTCTCTGCTCCAGGCAACCATAAACAACTATAAAAAGAATGAAATGCGTGCTCTCGAGTCTAATGCGGCAAGGGCAAATGCCTTTGTAGAGGCGTTCATAGATGATATTCCATGGAATAGGGAGGTAGAAAGGCTCGACAGGCTTGCCGCTCTTACAAAAGACGATATAGTGAAGTTCGCGAATGCGCATCTGAACGATAATTATGTGATTGTAAAGAAACTCAAGGGTGAGGATACCTCTGTAAAGAAGATTGCAAAGCCGCAGATAACCCCCATCTTCACGAACAGAGATACCTCCAGTCTGTTCCTCAGACAGATTCAGGCTTCTGCCGTTAAGCCTATAGAGCCGGTATTCCTCGATTATGAGAAAGACCTGCAGAAACTGACCTCCGACAAGGGGCTTGAGGTGCTCTACAGGCAGAACACCACAAACGGGCTCTTTACCCTTGTGTATGACTATGAGTTCGGCACAAACGACGATCCTATGCTGGAACTTGCCGATTCATATTCATATTATCTGGGAACAAGCAAGTACAGCGCAGAGCAGATAAAGGCGAAACTTTATGACCTTGCCTGCAATGTAAGCATACGGACCGGCAGCGACAATATCCGCGTAACCATTTCAGGTCTGAGCGAGAACATGGCCGAGGCTGCAAGGCTCTATGAGGAGATGGTTGCAGACTATCAGCCCGATGAACAGGCTCTTGCAAACATGAAGTCAGACTACAAGAAGTCGCGTGCAAATGCAAAGCTGAACCAGGGCGCCAATTTCGGCATGCTTCAGTATTATCTCATGTACGGCGAAAAGAATCCTGCAAACACTACATTTTCAAATGCAGAACTCGACAGGGTTACATCAGAAGAACTGCTGGACAAAATCAGGATGCTGGGCGAGTATGACCATACTGTTCTTTATTATGGTCCTGAATCTGCCGGAGAACTGGTGGATTTCATAAACAGGGAGCACAAGGTCGCAGATTCTCTCAAGAATTTCCCGGACGGTAAAAAGTTCACGGCCCAGAGGGTAGAGGAGGACAGGGTCTATATTGCCCCTTACGATGCAAAGCAGATTTACATGTTCTCTTATTCAAGTACAGGTGAAACATACGACCTGGCAAAGACTCCGATCATAAGAATGTACAACGAATACTTCGGAGGTGGAATGAACAGCATTGTGTTCCAGGAGATGAGAGAGGCAAGAGGCCTTGCCTACTCGGCTCAGGCTGCCTATGGCCGTTCAGGCGATGAAAGGGATGATCCTTACGTATTCTACTCGTTCATTGCAACCCAGAACGACAAGATGATGGATGCGGTAACCGCTTTCGACGAGATTATCAACAATATGCCGCAGTCAGAGGCTGCCTTTGGCATTGCAAAGGAGAATATCATTGCAACTATCCGCACCCAGAGAATAACAAAGATGGACATTCTGTGGAACTATATTGAAGCCCGCAAATTGGGCCTCAGCGAAGACAGCAGGAAAGTGATATTCGAGCAGGTTCAGAACCTTACTCTCGACGATGTGGTCAAATTCCAGCAGGATGTGATAAAGGACCGCAAATATTACATAGGTATATTGGGCGACGAAAAGGAACTTGACATGAAGAGGCTCGGCGACGGCTCGTACGGCAAGGTCATAAGGCTTTCTACCGAAGATATTTTTGGTTACTAAGACACTTAGTATTATATTTGCATGTTTTTTAACAATAACAATAAACACAAAAATTATGGCTTACAAAATTACTGAAGATTGCGCAGCATGCGGAACTTGCGCAGGTGAATGCCCTGTAGGTGCCATTTCTGCAGGCGATATCTATAAGATAGATCCCAACATGTGCACAGATTGCGGCACATGCGCAGATGCTTGTCCTGTAGGTGCTATAGTACAGGCTTAATGCAAGGATTGAAGATTTTTAGGGGGTAGCCGATTTTTAGCCGGTTATCCCCTTTTTTATTTTCAATAATGACTATCTTTGCAGACTGTAAGAATTCTTTAAAGTGTAAACATATAGAAAATCTATAAGATGTCGTTTTCAAGTCTGATAAAAAAAATGTTCGGTTCAAAGGCCGACAGAGATTTAAAAGAACTTAAACCTATACTTGACAAAATTTTAGAGTCCTACAGGAAAATTGACACACTTTCCGATGACCAGTTAAGGGCAGAGAGCGCCCGTATAAAGGGGGTCATAAGCGATTATATCGCCGAAGACCAGGCGCGGAAAAAAGAGTTGCGCGGCAAACTTGAAGATCTGGAAATATCCCCCGATGAAAAGGAGAGGCTTGCCACCGAAGTGGACAAACTTACCAAGAAGGTAGATTCCAGAATAGAGGAGGTGCTTATGCAGGTGCTTCCAGATGCGTTTGCGGTCATGAAGTCAACTGCGCGCAGATTCAAGGAGAACCCCACGATAACCGTAAGTGCAACCGATTACGACCGTGAGCTGGCGGCATCGCACGACTTTGTGGAAATAGTCGGTGACAAGGCTGTGTGGAAGAACAGCTGGATGGCCGGCGGAAACAGAATCACATGGGACATGGTCCATTATGACGTGCAGCTTATAGGCGGTATCGTGCTGCATCAGGGAAAAATTGCCGAAATGGCGACCGGCGAGGGAAAAACCCTTGTGGCGACCCTGCCCGTATTCCTCAATGCGCTTGCCGGCAAAGGCGTGCATGTGGTTACGGTCAACGATTACCTTTCAAAACGTGACTCGGAGTGGATGGGGCCTCTATACCAGTTCCACGGGCTGAAGGTAGACTGCATAGACAAGCATCAGCCAAACTCAGAAGGGAGGAAGGCCGCCTACAGGGCAGACATTACTTTTGGTACGAACAACGAGTTCGGTTTCGACTATCTTAGAGACAACATGGCCATAGACATAGAGGATCTGGTGCAGAAAAAACACCATTATGCGATTGTCGACGAGGTGGACTCTGTCCTGATAGACGATGCAAGGACGCCTCTTATAATTTCCGGACCGGTGCCTAAGGGAGACGACCAGCAGTTTGTGGAGTACAAGCCATACATAGAGAAACTTTACAATCTGCAGCGTTCCGATGTGACAAGGCTGCTGAACGAGGCAAAGTCGCTTATAGCCGCAGGAGATATGAAAGAGGGTGGAAAAATCCTTCTCAGGGCGCACAAGGGGCTTCCCAGATATAATCCGCTTATAAAATTCCTGAGCGAACCAGGCATGAAGCAGTTGTTGCAGGATACCGAAAACTTCTACATGCAGGACAACAACAAACACATGCACGTTGTGACAGACGATCTCTATTTTGTCATAGACGAAAAGCAAAAGAGCGTGGAGCTTACAGACAAGGGGCATGAGCAGCTTGCCAGGAATCTGAGCGACAGCAAATTTTTCATACTGCCAGATGTGGGCAGCGAAATATCCGAACTTGAAAAGTCGGAGCTGCCTCCTGAGGAAAAGCAGCACAGGAAAGACGAACTGCTTTCAGAGTATGCGCTCAAGGCAGAAAGAGTCCATACGGTAAATCAGCTGCTCAAGGCATACACCATGTTTGAAAAGGATGTGGAATATGTGACTATCGACAATAAAATCAAGATAGTTGATGAGCAGACCGGACGTATCCTTGAAGGCAGAAGATATTCCGACGGCCTGCATCAGGCAATCGAGGCCAAGGAGAATGTGAAGGTTGAGGCGGCTACCCAGACCTTTGCAACAATCACCCTGCAAAATTATTTCAGAATGTATCACAAACTCGCCGGCATGACAGGTACCGCAATTACCGAGGCGGGCGAGTTCTGGACGATATACAAGCTCGACGTGGTGACAATCCCTACCAACAGACCCGTTATAAGGATTGACAACGATGACCTCATATACCGTACGAAAAAGGAGAAGTATAATGCTGTCATAGAAGAGATAGTTGCGCTCAGGAATGCAGGCAGGCCGGTGCTTGTAGGTACGACCTCGGTCGAGATTTCAGAACTGCTCAGCAGGATGCTGAAACTGCGCGGCATAAAGCACAATGTGCTGAATGCAAAGCAACATGCCAAAGAGGCCGAGATTGTGGCCGAAGCCGGAAGGGCGGGTGCAGTTACGATTGCAACCAACATGGCCGGCCGTGGTACCGATATCAAACTGGGAGAGGGCGTAAAGGAGGCCGGCGGGCTTGCCATCATAGGTACGGCAAGACATGACAGCCGCCGCGTGGACCGCCAGCTGCGCGGACGTGCCGGCCGTCAGGGAGATCCAGGCTCATCTACGTTCTACATCTCTCTTGAAGACGATCTGATGCGTCTGTTCGGTGCAGACAGGATTGCGAAGGTGGTAGACAGGATGGGTGGCATGAAGGAGGGCGAGGCCATCCAGCACCACATGCTCTCCAATGCGGTGGAAAGGGCGCAGCGCAAGGTGGAGGAGAACAACTTTGGCATAAGGAAGAGGCTTCTCGAGTACGACGACGTAATGAACTCGCAGCGCGAGGTAATCTACAGCAGAAGGCGGAATGCTCTCTACGGCGAGAGAATAGATGTTGACATGAAGAACATGATTGCAGATTTTGCCGAGAATTTCGTTGAGGTCTACGGCAATGACTATGCATCATTCTCTTATGAACTGATGAGGCAGCTTACGATGGCTCCTATTGCAGAAGAGGCTGCTTTCAGGAATCTCTCAAAGGCAGAGCTTGCATCAAGGCTTGAAGATGAGATAAAGGCCCTTATCGCCCGCAGGGGAGAGGCAATCATTTCTCAGGCCATGCCGCTCATAAAGCAGATATATGAAACACAAAGCGCAAGATATCAAAATATTGCATTTCCTGTCATAGATGGTATAAAGGGCATAAACCTGATAGTGAATCTTAAGAAGGCATACGACAGCCAGGGGAAGGAGATAAACAGGGCGGTTGCCAAATCGGTGACACTTACAATGATAGACGAGCAGTGGAAAGAGCATCTGCGTGAAATGGATGATTTGAAGCAATCTGTGCAGAATGCCACATACGAGCAGAAAGACCCGCTACTTATCTACAAGTTTGAAAGTTTCAACCTTTTCAAGTCTGTACTTGAGAAGATCAGCAGAGATGTCATAGCCTTTATGGTAAGGGCACAGCTGCCGGTAAGACAGAACGGCAACGAGCCCATAAAGGAGCAGGCAGAGAGGCGCCGTACCGATATGAGCAGAATGCGTACCGGGCGCAGCGACCTTGCCACCAATGCGGGCGAACCCAAGTCGAACGCTCCCGTAAGAGTAGAAAAGAAGGTCGGTAGAAACGACCCTTGCCCGTGCGGAAGCGGAAAGAAGTACAAGAATTGTCACGGTAAAGACCTTTAGCATATATGGAGAAGTTCGACATTGCCGTAGTGGGCGCAGGCCCGGGAGGTTATGTGGCTGCAATACGTGCAGCCCAACTCGGATTCAAGACTGTTGTTGTTGAAAGGGCCGAACTGGGAGGCGTATGCCTTAACTGGGGATGTATCCCCACAAAGGCTCTGTTGAAGAGCGCGCAGGTCTATAATTATCTCTCCCACCTTGCAGATTATGGACTGGCCTTATGCGATACCTCTTCCGGGGAAAATGTGAAGGTGGTGCCTGTGCCGCAGACGGAAAAAATCGTGGAGCGTGAGAGAAACGTTGCGGCAGCCATGAGCAGGGGCATAGAATATCTCTTCAGGAAAAACGGCATAACTCTCGTAAAGGGAAATGCTCGGGTAAAGGCCAGGGGGCTGCTGGAGGTAGTTGTGCAGTCTGGAGACAATATGGAGATAGGGGCTTCTCATATTATCCTTGCGACAGGCTCAAGAGCCGCTTCATTGCCCTTCGCACCGATTGACGGCGAGCGGATAATATCATACAGGGAGGCACTTGTTCCAGAGAAGCTGCCCGAAAGTCTTGTAGTGATAGGTTCAGGAGCCATAGGATGCGAGATGGCTTTCTTCTATAACTCCATGGGAACCAAAGTGACACTCATAGAGTATCTTGACAGAATCCTGCCGCTGGAAGATGCAGACGTGTCGGCACAACTAAGCCGCAGTTTCAGAAAAGCGGGTATGAAAGTGCTTGTATCTGCTGCTGTAACCCAGGTGGAGAAGAGTGCTCAAGGGTGCAGGGTGAGGGTCAGGACCGGAAAGGGTGAGGAGGTGATTGAGGCAGAACAGGTTCTTTCCGCCGTTGGAGTGGTGCCCAATACTGAAAATCTCGGTCTGGAGAATCTTGGCATTGAACTTGTCAAGGGCAAGGTGCCGGTAGACGAATATTACAGGACAAAAGTAGAAGGTATCTATGCAATAGGCGATATAATTGCCACCCCCGCACTGGCGCACGTGGCGTCTGCAGAAGCAGTGGCTGCGGTGGAGAAAATTGCCGGGCTTGAGGTGGAGCCTCTTGACTATTCTAATGTGCCGGGTGCGGTCTATACCTCTCCTGAAGCGGCTTCGGTGGGGCTTACCGAGCAGCAGGCGAAAGAGGCCGGGTTCGATTATAAAGTCGGCAAGTTCCCCTTCACTGCTTCCGGCAAGGCTACTGCTTCGGGAGAGCGCGACGGGTTTGTAAAGCTCATATCAGATGCCGCCAGCGGAAAATTGCTGGGTGCCCATCTTGTAGGGGCAAACGTGACAGAGATGATTTCCGGCATAGTCCTGGCCAGGAAACTGGGGGCAGGGGTCAGGGATATTGTAAAGACAATTTATCCGCATCCTACCATGAGCGAGGCTATAATGGGTGCGGCCGAGGTAATATGTGGAGAATGTATTCATCTTTGATATAAATAGAACAGAGACATGGCAAAAAAAATCGAGGAGAGCGGCTATATAAACGAGATTACCAGAATCTCTTCAGGCGCGCTGTTTAAGGGGACGGTCATTTCAAAGTCGGATTTGAGAGTTGACGGTGCATTGGAAGGCACCATTCTTCTTGAAGGCAAGCTGGTACTTGGCGAAAAGGCAAGAATCAGCGGGACGGTGGCTTGTACGAATGCAGACGTGTGGGGAACGATAGACGGCGATATCTGCGTAAAGGAGAAACTGGAATTCAAGTCTGTTTCAAACATGAAAGGCAGCATAAAGACATCGCAGCTGCATATTGAGGCCGGAGCACAGTTCAACGGAACATGCGAGATGATAAGCGAAGAGTTCTATAACGGCTACTACAACAAGTTACTGGAAGAGTAATCATATTCAGACAATCTTTCTGTAATATTCTGCTTTCTGCAGAAAGGGGAGCGGGTATGCGCGTGAGGTGGAGGGCATGCGCCAGATTTTCACTTTACGTTTGCAATATTCGGTCTCTGTACTCTCACCGGTGGAAAGTTTTTTGCATCCGGTAGCTTTCTGTATGGCTTCTGCGGCTTTTTCACCCGTTGCCACGATGGTGCAGCACAAGGGGATTTGCTCCAGCAGCGCGGCTATATTGGTGTAAGATACGATTTGCAGAAAATTGTCTGATGCGTTGTTCTTAAGCCTTATGACCTTTTCGGCCGTGTCGTAGAGGGCTATGCCGTTCTCGTTGCAGAACTTTTCTATCTTTTCTTTGTCGAACCGCTTTTCCTTTCCGGCAATAAAATAATTCTTGTCTGCCTTTGCTACATGCCCCATGAT
>JADINB010000058.1 GCA_017694275.1 Candidatus Egerieousia excrementavium
CCATGGCCGCCTCTGCCGTTTCCACCGCCTATGTTTTTCGTACCGCTAGACTTGCTCATCAAAACGGCGAAGATGGCAACGAATATCAGGAAAAATATTATAATGGCAGTGCTGCTGCCAGAACTGCCGGAAATTTCCTTATGTGAAATCTCTCCCGATGCAAGGGAGAACAGAATGTCCAGAGCCGCATTCACTGCCGAACAGTAATCGCCCTGCTGCAGGAACGGAATCATATATCTGTTTATTATCTCTCCTGCAGTAGCATCGGGTATGGCACCTTCCAGCCCATAACCGGTAGCAATGAAGACCTCCCCGCGCGAACCGGGACTCTTGGGCTTTACAAGAAGCACTACCCCGTTGTCGAACTCCTTTTTCCCTACACCCCACTCCTCGCCTATTCTGAATGCAAGTTCAGCCTTGTCCATTCCGTAAAGTTCAGGTACCGTAACCACCGCTATCTGGTTAGACGTACTGTCTGCAAAGGCCACAAGCCTGTACTCCATATCCCGTGCCTGTGCAGGAGAGAATATTCCGGCCAGGTCGTTGAGCAGGCGTGGCGGAACCGGACGCGAAGGTATATCCGCTGCCATTGCCCCGAAACAGAAAACAAGAACCGCCGCGACAGAGAGCACAAAGCCCGATATCTGACTTCTCATGTTAACTGCCGAAGGATATTTCATCTGGTTGTTCATTTATGTCATCACTTTTATACGGAAAATATGCCTTGAGCGATTCTCCGGTCTCCCTTATCGCATTGCAGATTCCTTCGGTAAAAGCGCCTTTGGAGAAAGATAGGCTCATCTGTTCCCTTATCTTGTCCCAGAATCCGGCAGGCACCCTTTCGTTTATGCCGGCATCACCTATGATTGCAAACTTTCTGCTCTTATACGCCACATAAATCAAGACTCCGTTACGCTCCTTTGTCTTGTACATTTTCAGATAGTTGAAAACATATACAGCCCGCTCCACCGGATTGCTGCCGCATTTGGATTCAATGTGTACGCGAATCTCGCCGGAGGTACTGGACTCAGCCTCGGCAATGGCCCTGACAATCTCCCCCTGCTCTTCTTTGGAAATGAAAAAGCCCATCAGAACTCTACTTTTGGAGCAGTAGCTGCAGAACTGTCGGCTTCGAAATAGGGTTTCGCCTCAAATCCGAACATGCCTGCGACAAGATTGCCCGGGAATCTTCTGATTTTAATATTGTAGGCCCTTGCCGCCTCATTGAACTTGCGGCGCTCTACTGCTATTCTGTTCTCGCTGCCCTCCAGCTGCTGCTGCAAGGCCAGGAAATTCTCATTTGCCTTTAAGTCCGGATAGTTCTCCTGAAGAAGAAGAAGCCTGCCCAACGCAGCCCCCAGTTCGCCCTGCGCCTGCTGGAACTCGGCCAGCCTTTCAGGTGTGAGGTTTTCGGGGTCAACAGTTATTCCGGTAGCCTTTGAACGGGCTTCCACAACACTTTCCAGTGTAGAAGACTCATGCCCGGCATAGCCTTTTACTGTTGCCACAAGGTTGGGAATCAGGTCTGCCCTGCGCTGATATACATTCTCCACCTGGCTCCATGCGGTATTCACACCCTCGTCCATTGTCACCATACCGTTATATGTATTTTTTACCCAAAAGAACAACAATATGACAACGGCTGCCACAACCGCCAGTACAATAGAAGATTTTTTCATATTCATTTTGATTTTACTGTTTCAACCTTACACATCTGACAGATGCTCCGAAATCATCCTTGCCTGCGGCGTTTCTCATGAAATCCGGATTTTCCATATAAATATACCGATAACTGGCCTTTCCGCCCGTATACTCGGTGCTTGACCACCAGAAGCCATAGGAGAAGAGACCTGAATGGTAATCATAATCGTTTACACAATACCCTGAAGGAAATGCCGCCCATCCGAACTTGTTCTCCGGAGTGCAGTCTGGAGTATACGGCCACATCCTGTCTCCGTTGAAGCGTGCATCTACCATGACCATCTCGCCAAGCCCTTCCCAGTTGGAATCATATGGAAGAGCCTGACCGTCGTTCAGATTCAAGGCCAGATCTTCCCAGTCTTCATTCGTAGGTATGCTCCAGCCGGGAGGACACACACCCTGCGGGCCGCCGCCCAATCCCGATGCCGAGACGCCGCCCGTTGCATCGTTCCAGGTATAGAGGCGCCCCATTATCTCTCCAAGATCGTCGGCCTTGCTGTATGCCGCACCGGCATCACACCAGTTGAGGCTCTCCACGAACCAGTCCAGATTTCCCACGGTCGTAATATAATACCACTGTCCGTCGCGAGGGTCCTGAATAGAGTCGGTCGGACGCGGCATGTCGGTTACAGTCTTGCCGAACTCAGGATCTATAGACGTAACATTCTGTGAATTGACCCTGTCGTAAAAGCCCGGCGAAGAGGCTGTGAGAATCAAGGCGAATGTTCCAATGGAGTCTGGGACAGTTATCTCGCACACTTTCTCCCTTACCGTATCCTGAAGCAGGTACTCAGATGTCCAGACATAATTGATAAGCGACTCGTCAGGCTCGGTAAGCCCGTACGCCGTAAGTTCTACAGTGGAACCTATCTTGACATAAAGAGGCACGTCATAAAGCAGGTCACCTATCATCATGTCGGAAACCTCTTCCTCCTCTTCCTTGTTGCAAGAAGCCAAAGCGAACGAAAAAAAAGCCAGCAGAACAATGACCGGCATATCGCTGAAAAACCTTGAAAATCTCATCCGTCCTGTTTTTGAAAAACACCTGCAAATGTGCATAATTTTTATGCTTAAAACAATTATTTCAATCTATTTTTTCTATTTTTGTACTAAAATCATGCCATGAAAAAAGCCCTCACAATCATATCTGCGCCGCTATTGCTACTCTTTTTAGGGTGTTCATCACACAGAACCGGATATGTGACGTCAGACGGGTTCGGGCAAGGCTCCACCTATCATATTGTCTATAAAATCGAAGGCGATTCGGCACAAGCCACAAGGGAAAAAGTGGAGTCTCTGATTCCAGTATGGTTCGAGCAGATAAACAAATCGGTTTCGGGCTACGACAGCTGCTCGGCAATATCCAGAATAAACCGCAACGAAACGGTCGTGCCCGACTCCATATTCATAGACATATTCAATTTTGCAAAGGAGTTCTACGCAACGAGCGGAGGCATGCTTGACGCTGCATCCGCCCCGCTGTTCGACCTTTGGGGGTTCGGCTTTACAGAGAGGGATACTGTCACCAGTGCCGGAATAGACAGCATAAGGCAGTTTACGGGCATGGACATGTTCGAACTGCACCACGACAGCACGGGATATGCCATAATAAAGAAAGACCCACGGGCAAAACTCAACTTCAACGCCGTGGCACAAGGTTACTCATGCGACTACTTTGCAGAACGGATGGAGAGACTGGGCATTACCGACTACATGATTGAAATAGGCGGAGAAATCTTCTGCAAGGGGGTGAATGCCAAAGGAGGAAAATGGAGAATAGGGATAGACAAGCCAATAGACGGAAACCTTGTCCCGGGAGAATATCTGCAATCCGTGCTGGAAGTTTCCGGCAAGGGAGTCGTCACATCGGGGAACTACCGGAAGTTCTATATTGAAGACGGAAAGAAATACTCACATACCATAGACCCGGTGACAGGTATGCCCGTACGGCACAACCTGCTTTCGGCAACTGTCATTGCAGAAAATGCCATGCTTGCAGATGCCTATGCCACCTACTTCATGGTCCTTGGTGTTGAAAAGAGCAAGGATGTTCTGAAAAAGACGCCTGGAATAGAAGCCATGCTGATTTATGGAGACAATGAAAACATGGAGGTCTACATGACCGACGGGTTCCGCAATGCCGCTTCAGACGGCAGTAAGACCCTGTCTGAAGGGGCAAAGAGACAAAATGACGCAAGATGAAATTCAAGTAACTTAAATACAAAACAAAAATAACAGTAACCGCATTATGGAAAACGATAAAAAGATGTCAAGAAGAGGGTTCCTCAAAACCTCTGTCAGTGCAGGAGCGCTTGCCGGTGCCGCATCGCTTCTGGGTGGCGGCTTCATAGCAAGCTGCACCACCAGGGAACAGTTCGACACAATTATAACCAATGGCATAGTCTATTGTGGAGACGGCAAGGCTCCAATCAAGGGAGACATAGGAATAAAGGACGGAAAGATAGCGGCCATAGGCAAGATAGGCAAGAGCTGCGACAAACTGATAGATGCCAAAGGACTTGCCGTATCGCCCGGATTCATAGACATACATACACACACAGACACAAACCTTTTACAGGCTCCGCTCGGCGACAGCCGGATATACCAGGGTGTAACCACCGACATAGGAGGTAACTGCGGAGACTCTCCATTCCCCTATTCAGACGCCTACTATGAATCCAGGAAAGGTGATATGCGCTACGGCTTCCCGTTCTGGCAAGATATAGACGGGTTCTACAACGCACTGAGAGAAAAGAAAATAGGAATCAACTACAAGAGTTATACAGGCCAGGGACAACTACGTTCCGCAGTTGTGGGAGACAAGAACGTAAAGGCTACGAAAGAGGATATCGCAAAGATGTGCGCAATTCTCGACAAGGAACTTGAGATGGGCAGCCTCGGTCTCTCATGCGGTCTGGAATATGCTCCAGGCTCTTATGCGAGCGATGAGGAGATTATAGAACTGTGCAAGGTGGTGGCAAAGCACAACGGCCTGTTTGCAATCCACATGAGAAACGAAGATGACCATGTGGAAGAGGCCATAAAAGAGGCTTTGGACATAGCACGCAAATCTGGAGCAAGACTGGAAATTTCTCACTTGAAGGCACAGAACGAACCAAACTGGCACAAGGGGCCTAACATGATAAAACTTATTGAGGATGCACGCAGTAGCGGTGTAGACGTAACGTTCGACCGCTACCCCTACATAGCATTCTCGACAGGCCTGACGACCTTCATACCCCTGGAACTCAGAGACGGTTCAAATGCCGATATTTTAAAGAGACTCAACAACAAGGCAACGAGCGACAAGATTGGCGCATATGCCGAGAGCCGGGTAAAAAGGCTTGGTGGAGCGCAGAATGTTCTGATTGCCGCCTGCTTTAACCCGGAAAACAGCGCCTACTCAGGCAAGAACATCGCACAATGCTGCGAAATATCCGGCATGGAGGTCTGGCCAATGATAAGGCATCTGCTTATAAGCGAGAACCTCGGTGTCCAGATGGCAGGTTTCGCCATGACAGAAGACAACGTAAGGATGTTCCTCTCGCACAAACTGGGTATGCCGGCCTCAGACGGCAGCGTTTACTCACCGCAAGGGCCTCTCTCTACTGAAATACCTCATCCCCGTTCATACGGAACATTCCAGAGATTCTTTGGCAAGTATGTAAGGG
>JADINB010000059.1 GCA_017694275.1 Candidatus Egerieousia excrementavium
CTTTTGAGCAATTAAAAAAAGTTTATTTAACCGCCCATCCACGGGCTAAAAAAGGAGGATGATATGGATATCAGGATTCAGTCAGTTAAATTCGATGCCGATTCAAAATTGTTGGATTTCATCGACAAGAAAGTGGGCAAACTCGAAAAGTTCTACGAGGATGTAATCAATGCTGAGGTGGTGCTCTCATTGCTTCCCGATACCGAGAACAAAGATGTGAAGATTAAGATTGCACTGCCCGGAAAAGACCTCTTTATTCAGAAAAATGCCTCTACATTTGAAGATGCGGTTGTAGATTGCGTGGATGTGTTGAAGGGGCAGCTGGTAAAGATAAAGGAGAAGAAAAGAGGCCAATAGCTGCACGGCATCACGGTCTGTGCCGATATAAATCAGAAGAAAAGCTCCGTCAGCTCTTCCGGGGAGATATTGAAAAAATACTCCCCGAGGCTGACGGAGCCTGTTTTTTTTCTTATAGAGTCAAAATCGTGCGGGGTGCCCGTAAGAAGCGCGCAGAACTCTTCTGTGGGCCGGGTGAAAAAATAGTCTCCTGATATTGAAAGTTCTGCAATCTTTCCGCCTGCTACGTTAAAGCATACTTCTACCGTGCCTCCGTTGAATCTTCTTCTGTTTGAGAACCGGTAGTCGGGAGATTTCCCGAAATTCCATTCGTCTCTGCTGTATCTGGTATCCCTGAGGTGACAGATGGCCCTTATGTCTTCTTCTGTATATGAGTAGGGGACAAGTTCCTCTCCAAGGGAGGCATGGCTGCGGATATATCCGGCAAGATACCCGGTGAACTCTTCTATGTCCATTTTCCTTTTAAGGTGGCTGCTTATATTGGTTACGCCTCTTCTGTTGGAGTCCACAGCCTTGCCTCTGAATCTTTCATCCTTCTCTTTAAGTACCGCCGACAGTTTCTGCTCCGATGTCGAAAAAAGGAGCGTGCCATGTTGCAGCACCCTGTTTCTGTACAGGCAGATTGCATTGCCGGAGAATTTTCTGCCCTCTATCAGCAAGTCGTTTCTCCCTTCAAGCGAAGCCTCTATCCCGAGGCTGCGTATGGCATCAAGTATAGGCGCGGTAAACCGTCTGAACATTGCGGCACTGTCTTCTCCTTTTACCTTCTGTTCTATGAAAGTGTAGTTCAGGTTTCCCGGGTCGTGGTAGACAGCTCCGCCTCCGGTAAGACGGCGGACCACTTTTATGCCATGTCTTGACGCATACCCGGCATTTATCTCAGCCAGCGTGTTCTGATAGCGTCCCACGATAACTGCATCGTCGTTTCTCCAAAGTCTGAATACGGGTTGCGAGAACCCCTTGAGCAGATACTCTTCTGCGGCAAGATTGAAACAGGGTTCGGTAGATGTGTCTATTATGCAGAGCATCTTCTTTTACGCAGATAATCGCACAGCCAGATTGTGCCTTTGTATACGAGATAACCTACAATCATTCCGAAAATCGCTCCGCAGACCACATCTGCCGGAAAATGCTTGCCTACATATATTCTGCTGTAGCCGACAAGCGCGGCCCAGACAAATATGAAAGCGGTGTATATGCGGTTTCTTATCAAGAGCGAGGTTATTGTCGCCAGTCCGAACAGATTGGCCGCATGGCTGGAGACAAAGCCATACTGCCCGCCCCTGTACTCCAGCATTCTTACCTGGTCCATTATTTCAGGGTCCCAACAGGGACGCAGTCTCTGGAATGTCTCTTTGAAAAGGGCGACAGACAGGCTGTCGCAAAGCGCAAAAGTTACAAGAACCGCCGCGACACATATCAGCAGTCGTTTCATGTCTGTCTTGCGGAACAGGATAACCAGTATTGCAATATATATCGGGATTCCGGTGTATTTGTTGGTAATGACCGGCATCAGAAAGTCGAAAAAAGGCGAGTGCCAGCCGTTCAGGAGCAGCATAAGGTGCTTGTCGAATTCTATTATCCGGTCTATCATGGCCCTGTTGTCAGTTTAATGTTTTCCAGAGCAGATCTTTCAGCTCCTTTATTCCCTTGCCTGTGTGGGAAGAGATGAATATGTGCGGCACCTTGCGGGGAAGGTGCTTTTTTATCTCCCTTTCCAGCTCGTCGTCAAGCATGTCTGATTTAGATATTGCAAGAATCCTCTCTTTTCCAAGCAACTGTGGGTTGAACTTCTGCAGTTCCTTCAGCAGGATATAATATTCCTCCTTTATGTCGGAACTGTCTGCCGGAACCATGAACAGAAGAACCGAATTGCGCTCTATGTGCCTGAGAAATCTGTGGCCCAGCCCTCTTCCTTCTGCAGCCCCTTCGATTATGCCGGGGATGTCGGCCACGACAAAGGATTTGTCGTCATAATATTTTACAACGCCAACGCTCGGCTCCAAAGTGGTGAAGGCATAGTCTGCAATTTTTGGACGGGCAGCGGATATTGCAGAAAGCAGGGTGGATTTTCCCGCATTGGGGAAGCCTACAAGCCCTACGTCTGCCAGAATCTTCAGTTCAAGGATAAACCACCCTTCAACGCCCTCTTCTCCGGGCTGTGCATAGCGCGGTGTCTGGTTTGTGGCAGATTTGAAGTTGGCGTTTCCCAATCCTCCCCGGCCGCCTTTTGCTATTATCTTCTCTTCGCCGGGCTCGGTAATCTCAAAAAGCACCTCTCCTGTCTCCGCATTCCTGGCAACAGTGCCAAGGGGTACATCCAATACTATGTCTTCTCCGTTGGCCCCCTTGCAGAGGTTGCCGCTACCGCTTTCACCCGGTTTGGCTTTTATGTGCTTTCTGTATTTCAGGTGGATGAGAGTCCAGAACTGAGGATTGCCGCGCAATATTATATGGCCTCCCCTGCCTCCGTCTCCTCCGTCGGGTCCACCCTTTGGAATATATTTTTCACGCCTGAGGTGGGTGGAACCGTTTCCACCTGCTCCGGAAGCCAGAAAAAGCTTTACGTAGTCTACAAAGTTCGAGCCTGCCATCGGATTCTCTTTAGTTCTGTGTTGCAGGTATTATATGAGGTCTGATATTTTCTTGAAAATATCTTCTACAGTACCATCTCCGTCTATTTCAAAATACTTGCCCCTCTCTTTGTAATAGTTTACAAGAGGCTCTGTCTTCTGATGGTATGTCTTTATTCTGTTTTCTATGATTTCAGGATTGGAGTCGTCTTTTCTTCCCTCTATCGCAGCCCTGTGCGC
>JADINB010000005.1 GCA_017694275.1 Candidatus Egerieousia excrementavium
GTCTATACCAAAACTTTCAGGCTGATTTTTCCATAAGAGTGCATTTTTTTAATTTTGTCCCGTCATGAGAGTCTATTCATCGGGAGATTTTAAAAGGGATTTTCTTCTTTTTCTGCAGCAGAACGGTATCCGTTGTACTGAGAGCGGAGATTTGCTGCTTTTTCCCGATTGCCGTCTTGCCGCGACTCTGGTCTGTATGGCTGACTTTTGCCCCGATGGCAAGAACCCGAAGCTTGATTCGCCTGAATTTTCCGCATTGCTGGAAAAACTGGCACTCTCCGGAAGATATGATGATTTTATGTATCTCTATGAAGACAGATGGTTTCATGACAGATGGATAAGAGAGCGCATCCTTGCGCGCCTGGGCCGTTTCAGGCCTGTTTTTGCAAGAAAGTGCGTGCTGTTTTCAAACAGCAGGATCATTTCTGACGGCACATCAGGCCAGTTGCAGGATTTTCTGGAAAAATATCATTCTTACGGCAGCGCCAGATGCAAGTACCGTTATGCCCTGGAGTATGGCGGGGCGATAGTTGCAGCTGCAACATTTTCGTCTGCCCGTAAGATTGTACGTGAAACGGCAAGTGGAGAGGTGGAGTATAACTCATACGAATGGATAAGGTATGCATCATTGCCTGATTGCAGGGTCATTGGCGGTATGGGACGGTTGCTTAAGGCTTTCCTGAACGATTTGCGGCGCGAAGGAATATATCCCGTAGAGATAATGAGTTATTCAGACAACGAATGGTCGCGCGGTGCCGTCTATTCCTCTTTGGGCTTCAGGAGAGTGTCGGAACGCATGGCCGTTGAATATTATGTCGGCATTGAAAGTCTTGAGCGGGTATCGGCGCGCAAATTGCTGAAAAAGGAGCCTTTGCTTGAAGATACCCTGGCTTCCGGCAGCCTGCCTCCGGGTTACTTGAAGATCAGAAACAGAGGCAGTGCAAAATTTCTTCTGCAACTGGCGTGAGCCTTTATTTCAGTATTGTATACTTCATACTGTCGTATCGTTTTTCTTCCCGTTCAGCTTTACGGTTATGGATTCGCCCGGTTTGGCCTTCTTTGCAATTATGGCCTCGGCAACAGGATCTTCAATGTAACGTCTTATTGCCCTTTTGAGCGGTCTTGCGCCATATTGCCTGTCGTATCCGGCCTCAGCCACGAATTTTTTTGCAGATGCCGTTATCCTCAGGCTGTATCCTGCCTCTCTGACCCTTTCATACAATCCCTTGAGTTCAATCTCTATTATCTTTTCCAGATCTTCTCTTGTAAGGGAGTTAAAGAGAATCTGTTCGTCAAGCCTGTTCAGCAGTTCTGGCGTAAAAGTGTTGCGTATGGCCTTGCCTATTATCTCCTTTTCATGGTTTTCCCTCTCTCTGGCCTTTGAATAGCCAAGCCCGTTGCCAAACTCCTTCAACTCCTTGGTGCCTATGTTGGATGTGAGGATAATGACAGTGTTCCTGAAGTCTATGTGGCGGCCGTTGCTGTCTGTAAGCCGGCCTTCATCCAGTATCTGAAGCAGAATGTTGAAAATGTCGGGATGCGCCTTTTCAATCTCGTCGAGCAGCACTACTGCATATGGCTTGCGTCTTACCCTTTCTGAAAGCTGTCCTCCCTCATCATAGCCTACATAGCCCGGAGGAGCTCCTATCAGCCTGCTTACAGCATGTTTTTCCATATATTCGCTCATGTCTACCCTTATGAGTGCATCCTGAGTGTCGAACATGCATTGTGCCAGTTTTTTTGCCAGTTGGGTCTTGCCTACGCCCGTCGGGCCGAGAAACAGGAAAGTCCCTATTGGTTTGTCGGGGTCTTTCAGCCCCGCCCTGTTACGCAAGATTGCTCTTGTCACCTTGTCTATAGCCTCGCTTTGTCCGATAATCTCTTTTTCCAACTCTGCACGCATTCCGAGCAGCTTGTTGCTTTCGCTCTCGGCAATTCTGTTTACAGGAATGGAGGTAGCCATGCTTACCGCTTCGGCAATGTCATCTCCGTCTACCGTATCCGGATGTCTCTTCATTCTTGTCTCCCAGAGTCTGCGCAATCTTTCCAGCTCTTCCGTATGGCTCTTCTCCAGATCTCTGTACATTGCAGCCTTGCGGAAATCCATCTCCTTTACGGCAATCTCTTTTTGTTTTCTGAAATTTTCAACTGCCGCTTCCTTCTCGTAGATTTTTTTCGGAGTTTTCAAGTGCTTCAGGTGGACACGGCTCCCGGCCTCATCCAAGATGTCAATTGCCTTGTCTGGCAAATAGCGGTCTGTAATGTATCTTTCGCTTAGCGATATGCAAAGTTTCAGGGCTTCGTCCGTATATACCACGTTATGGTGGTTCTGGTAACTCTCCTTTATGTTCTGTAAAATCAGAAGGGTCTGTTCGCGGGTTGTGGGTTCCACCATTATTTTCTGGAATCGCCTCTCGAGCGCCCCGTCCTTTTCTATGAATTGTCTGAACTCGTCCAGTGTCGTGGCTCCTATGCACTGGATCTCTCCGCGTGCAAGGGCCGGTTTGAGCATGTTCGCCGCATCAAGCGAACCTGCGGCGCCTCCAGCTCCCACAAGCGTGTGTATCTCATCTATGAACAGTATGATGTCTGGATTCCTGGCAAGTTCGTTAAGCACGGCCTTCATTCTCTCCTCAAACTGCCCGCGATATTTTGTGCCCGCAACGACAGAGCCAATGTCGAGCGATATTATCCTTTTGTTTTTAAGTGTTCCGGAGACTTCTTTCCTTGCTATCCTTATTGCCAGCCCTTCTGCAATTGCAGATTTTCCCACACCAGGTTCGCCTATCAGTACAGGATTGTTCTTTTTTCTCCTGCCCAGAATCTGGGCCAGCCGTTCAATCTCCTTGTCGCGCCCCACTACAGGGTCGAGCTTCTCTTCTGCAGCGGCACGGGTGAGATCATAGCCGAAATTGTCCAGTACGGGAGACGAACTCTTTTTCATGCCTTTGCGTTGTTGAGGCTGTGACTCCTGCTGCGGTTGCATCTGCTCTGCACTATCCTCCTTGAAATCATATTCTGCCCGCAAGCCCTCTGCCTGTTCCGGTTCCCTGCCCTTGGAAAGGATGTCTCTGAACCGTTTGTAGTTAATCTTGTTCTCTTCGAAAAAATCGAGGGCATACGACCATGCACCGCCTCTGAATATGGCAAGCATGAGATGCTCAGGTCCGGGAATGAGTTCTCCCATTGACCTTGCTTCCAGAAACATTACCTTAAGGGCGTTCTCTCCTGCTTTTGAAAGTGTGATCTTGTCTGACAACTCGAGCGGTACGGTTTCTGTTTTCCGCAATTTCTGCTCTATGTTGTTCTTGAGAGAAAATATATTCACATCAAGTGCCTTGAGAGCGCCGACAGCCTTGTTCTCTTCGTGACGCAGGATGGCAAGTGTCAGGTGGTCTGTTGTAATTGTAAAGTTGCCGAGTCTGACAGCCTCCTCCTTGGCAAATGTGATAATATCGTTAAGCTCGTTCGAGAGTTGAATGTGCATACTATTTTTGTTTGCGAAAATAGTAATAAACCTCGATAATTTTATTATTAATCCAAAAAAAAATCCTATTTTTGTTTGATTTTTTCGAGTATAATTTAATAGTTTTTTGATGGAATTAGAAGAAACAACAGGAAGGATACAAAGAATCAACATTGAGGATCAGATGAAGAGTGCTTATATCGATTACTCAATGTCTGTAATTGTGTCCAGAGCCCTTCCAGATGTGCGTGACGGTCTGAAACCTGTTCAGAGAAGAGTACTGTTCGGGATGAGCGAGTTGGGGTTGACCTCTACGGGGCAGACAAAAAAATCGGCGCGTATCGTGGGAGAAGTCATGGGTAAGTACCATCCGCATGGAGATTTGAGCATATATGAAACCATGGTCCGCATGGCGCAGGACTGGAGTCTCAGGTATAAGCTTGTAGACGGGCAGGGAAACTTTGGCTCAATCGACGGTTACTCCGCTGCAGCAATGCGTTATACCGAAGCGAGAGTAAGTGCGCTTACAGAGGAGATTCTTCTGGACCTGGACAAGGATACCGTAGATTTTGTAAACAACTTCGACGATACGTTGCGCGAGCCGGTGGTGCTGCCGGCAAAGGCCCCGTTGCTTCTGCTCAACGGAGCTTCGGGTATTGCCGTAGGTATGGCCACCAACATGGCACCGCATAACCTGAATGAGATTTGCGATGCCATAATCGCTTATGTAAGGAATCCTGAAATATCTGTGACAGAACTTCTCAGATATGTAAAAGGGCCCGATTTCCCTACCGGAGGAACCATTCTCGGAACACAAGGCATAAAGGAGGCGTTCGAAACCGGACGCGGCAGAATCGTGATAAGGGCCAGGAGCGATATAGAAGTGAGCCCCAAGAGCGGTCGCGAATCTATTGTGGTTCATGAGATTCCTTATATGGTAAACAAGAAGGAACTGATTGAGAATATCGCAAGGCTGGTAGAAAGCAAGAAGATAGATGGCATTGCTTATGTCAATGACGAGAGCGACCGCAAGGGTATGCGTATTGTCATCAAACTGAAAATGGGGGCTGTCGCAAACGTGGTGCTTAACATGCTTTACAAATATACGCAGCTCCAGTCTACGTTTTCGATAAACAATATCGCGCTTGTCGACGGCCGTCCGCGTCTTCTGAATCTTATCCAGCTGATCAAATATTTCGTAAGGCACCGCCACAATGTAATAGTGAGAAGGGCTGAGTTCGAACTCAAGAAGGCAGAGGCGCGGGCCCATATTCTGGAAGGGCTGCTGAAGGCTCTGGACTTCATAGACGAGGTAATATCTATAATCAGGAACTCGCAGTCTGTAGACGAGGCAAAATCCACGCTCGTCTCCAGGTTCGGCTTTACGGACGAGCAGGCTTCTGCAATAGTAGAGATGAGGCTCAGGCAGTTGGCAGGGCTTGAAAGAATAAAGCTCAAAAACGAGTACGATGAACTTATGGCCAGAATCAAAAGGCTGAAAGATATTCTCGGAAGCCAGGAACTTCAGATGAATATTATCTGCGATGAGATGGAACAGCTGAAATCCAAGTTCGGTGATGAAAGAAGGACAAATATCGAACTTTCGGCTGATGAATTCAATCCGGAGGATTTCTATCCCAACGAAGATGTGGTCATAACAATTTCTCATATGGGCTACATAAAGAGAACCCCGCTTTCAGAATACAGGCTCCAGAACAGGGGCGGAGTGGGAGCAAAAGGCTCTACCACAAGAGATGAGGATTTTATCGAGCACATATATGTTGCAAACATGCACAGCACAATGCTTTTCTTTACCAAAAACGGCAAGTGCTACTGGCTTAAGGTGTATGAAATCCCCGAAGGGGCAAAGGCTTCAAAGGGGCGTGCCATACAGAATGTCATAAACATAGAGCCGGAAGACAAGGTCTGTGCATATCTGAACGTGAAGAATCTGAAAGACGAAGAGTATATAAACGACAATTTCATCGTGCTTGGCACAAAGAGGGGGATTGTAAAGAAAACGACACTCGAGGCCTATTCCCGTCCGCGTGTGAACGGTGTGAATGCCATTACCGTAAAGGAAGGGGACGAGTTGCTGGAGGCAATCCTTACAGATGGAAATTGTCAGATACTTATGGCTGGTAAAAACGGCAAATGTGTGAGATTCAATGAAAAAGATTGCAGGCCAATAGGCAGGATTGCCGCAGGGGTAAGAGGAATAACCCTTGAGGACGACGATGAGGTTGTCGGTATGATTTCTGTTGGACAAAATGATGTCAGCAATCTGGAAAACGGGCGAACCGTTCTTGTTGTAAGCGAGCACGGATATGGTAAAAAATCTCCGCTGGAAGATTACAGGATAACAAGCAGGGGAGGCAAGGGGGTAAAGACCATCAACATTACCGAAAAGACAGGGAAACTTGTGGCCCTCAAATCTGTGAGCGATGAAAATGACCTGATGATCATCAATAAGTCGGGTATAACAATCCGTCTTGCCGTGTCTGATATCAGGGAGGCAGGACGTGCGACCCAGGGTGTGAAACTCATCAACATAAGAGAGGGCGACAGCATTGCGGCTGTCTGCGCGGTAAACAAGAGTGAAGAGAAAAACGAAGAGAAAGAAAACTAATAATCCCTAATATCAATAATATTATGAGAAAAATTTTTATTACATTGGTAATGTCGCTGTTTGTGGCATCGTCGTATGCACAGAGCGAGGCGGCACTCAAGGCTTTGGATAAGGCAAAGAGCGAAACGCAGAATCCCAAAAAGGCTTCCAATCCTGCAAGTTGGGTTAAATTGGGAACTGCATACACTGAATGTTTCGATGTTCCCATTTCAGGAATATGGCAGGGTGCAAGCCAAATGGAGGTACATCTTATGTTGAAGGGCCAGCAGGTACTCTCTACAAATACCGTAGAGGCTGCCGGAAGGACATTCAGCGTAGAGAGCTACAATGACAAGGATCTTTATTTTGACGAAAACGGAACACTGGTGGCATGGGATGTCAAGAAACCGGTTCTTGACGAAGACATGCTGGTGCTCTCTTATGACGCCTTTGACAAAGCATATGAACTCGATGAGAAAGGCTCTCAGGCAAAGGTTATTGCAGAATCTCTTAAGGGTATCCAGAACCGTTATGTGAACGAAGGCATGTCTTTCTATACGCGTGGTGACAATGCCGAGGCATCCGAAATGTTCGGCAAGGCAGTCGAGGTGGCAGCTCACCCTCTTGTCAACATGATCGACAGCGTTATGATTTATTATACTGCTGTTACGGCATCATTGGCAGGCGACAATGACAGAGCTATCGAGTATCTTACAAAATGCATAGAAATCGGATATGATGAAAACGGAGATGTCTATGCGGCACTTGCAGAGAACTACAAGAACAACAAGGATACTGTAAAGGCTATGGAGCTCCTGAATGCAGGTTTTGCGAAATATCCTGTAAACCAAGGCATACTTGTGGCACTTATAAATATTTACATGGAGACAGGCGACGAGCCTACAAAACTGTTCGAACTGCTCAAGACAGCACAGGAGAACGAGCCTGAAAATGCAAGTCTCTACTATGCCGAAGGCAATGTTTACGTAAAACTCAACGATTATGAGAAAGCCATTGCTTCCTACAACAAAGCCAGCGAAATAGACCCCACATATTTCTGGGGACCTTTCAGTGCAGGCAAGACATATTATGATATGGCTGTGGCTATTCAGGAAGAGGCAAACATGGAGATGGATGACACAAAATACAATGCACTTCTCGAACAGCTCGACTCTGCATTGATGAGTGCAATCGCTCCGCTGGAGAAATCATTTACCCTTACAGAGGATCCCGAGCTTAAGGCCTATGTCGCAGAGGTCTTGAAGAATATCTACTTCCGCTTCCGTGACAAGAGCGACGAGTACAAGGCAAATTACGAGAAGTACAACAGTTTCCTCGGAAACTAGCGAGTTCCCGTCCAAACCGGATATTACAACGGGGCTGTGTCAAAATGAATGTTTTGATGCAGCCCCGTTAAGGTGTGTAAGAATTAGCAAAATGCAAGGTATTGAGGATGAGGGTGACAGGAGTTTACTGGAGTAAATGACTTAGCCCGAATTCCGAAAATAACGCAGCAGTTTGCAATTATGACACACCGTCGTTATTCTTTTCATTCCGGATTGTCAGCCCTGCCAGGGAAAAGTCATGAGGTTGTTATTTTGTCTGTGAGTTTCTGCACCACCTTGAAATTTGAAAAGAATTCCTTTGCAAAGACTCTCAGTACTGTATATGCCGGAATTGCTACAAGCATACCCAGAATTCCCGCAATGTTTCCTGCAAGAAGTATGACTATGAAAATCTCCAGCGGATGTGCCTTTACGCTGTTGGAATAGATGTACGGCTGGAAAAGAAAGACATCTATCATGTGTGTCACAAAGAATATCAGTACGAGCTTTATGAACAGCGAGCCTATCACAGGGTCGGAAACTCCGCCCAGATGTGAGATGATGCCTATGATTGTGCCTATTGCACCGGCCAGTATGGGACCTATGTAGGGAATTACATTGAGTACGCCGGAAAGGAAGGCCAGTACAAGCGCAAGCTGCAGCGATACGCCTCCAATAAAGTGAAGCCCCAGTGTGTTGAGCACCGTAATAAAGAACGCCTCGATACATATTCCTGTAAAGTATCTGACCAGCAGTTTGTAGATGCTCTCCAGCGCTCTCTTTGTGTTATCTTCGTATCTGGTGGGGACAACTGCCAGAATCATGTTTGTGAAGGTGTTGTTGTCTTTAAGGAAGAAGAACGTGACAAAGATTATGGTAAATGCTGATACCACGAAGTGGGCCAGGAAGGTTGTGACCGAACTGAACGCATCTGTGAAAAGGTCGAAGCTCAATATGCCCTTGAACTGATCCATAATCATGGACTCCAATGTGACGGAGTGGTCCATCGTTGGGAAAAGGTTATGGAGCATTATATTGTACTTCATGAGCGGAATGGAGAGCTTCTGATGTATTTCATCGAAATTGATGTTGCTCATTTCTGTTATAATCCTGCCGATTAGCGGGATTATGAATATGATGAGCATGGAGAAGAGCCCTCCTATGAAAATAAGCGTAATAAGTGCCGACAGGGAGTTCCCGAGGTGGAATTTCCAGATTTTCACCCTTGAAAGAAAATTCATGAGCGGTTTTCCTATGAGGGAAAGCACGGCTGCTATGAGTATCGAGGTCAGAATGGAACTGAAATACCATACCAGAAAAATAACGATGGCGCAGACTGCACAGATGATAATATATCTTGCCAGTTTATTCATACGCCAAAAATAATAAAACTTTTTTGTACATTTGTATATAAAAGTGAAGATTATGAATATTAAAAGAGTATTGCTTTTTTTAATTTCCATTATGGCGCTCCATCCTCTCCGTGCAGACGAAGGAATGTGGGTGCCAAGTTATATCCAGCAGAAAATTGAGGATATGCGTGGCAAAGGGTTCCGTCTTTCGGCAGAAGATCTTTACAGCATTAATTCCTCTTCTCTCAAGGACGCGATAGTCCATTTCAACGGCGGGTGTACCGGAGAGATGATTTCAGATGAAGGGCTGCTCATTACCAATCACCACTGCGGATATGACCAGATCCAGTATCACAGTTCGGTTGAGCACGATTATCTGAAGGATGGATTCTGGGCCATGAAAAGAGACGAGGAACTTCCTAATCCAGACCTGTATGTGGCGTTTCTTGAATATATGGAAGACGTGACAAAAAAGGTGCTCGCCGGATATTCGGAAAGCATGAGCGAGGAGCAGAGAGAAAAGCTTGTTGCAGACAACAGCAGGCGTATTGTCTCCAGAATTGAAAGGAAAGGCAAGGGAATAAAGGCAAGGGTGGCTCCGCTTTATTATGGGAACCAGTATTTTGTATATGTCTATAAAGTGTTTACGGATGTGAGGCTGGTTGGTGCGCCCCCCTCTTCGATAGGCAAGTTCGGGGGTGACACAGATAACTGGATGTGGCCGCGCCATACCGGAGACTTTTCGCTGTTCAGGGTCTATGCAGACCGTAACAACGAGCCTGCTCCCTATTCTCCGGACAATGTGCCGTACAGGCCTAAACGCTTTTTCAAGATCAATGCGTCTGGCATCTCGGAAGGTGACTTTACACTTGTATACGGTTACCCGGGAAGAACTTCGGAATACGTGACATCTCAGGCTGTAGATTACATTGCAAATGTTTCCAATCCAAAAAAGATAAAACTCAGGACAATACGTCTTGGCATAATGGACAGTCAGATGGAAAGGAGCGATGCGGTCAGGATACAGTACTCATCAAAACATGCAGACGTTGCAAATTCATGGAAGAAGTGGCAGGGAGAGATGAAGGGAATATTGAAGATGAATACTGTTGAAAACAAACGCAATTATGAAAAGGCGTTTGCAGTGTGGGCAAAAGGAAAACCGGAGTATGACGGAATAATCGGGAAATTTGCAGACTTGTATTCGCAGGCAGAGGCGCTGTCCCTGGTGCGTGATTATCAGTACGAGGCGCTGAATGCTCCCGAATTCCTGTTTTTTGCGGCAGGTGACGGCAGCGATTCCGCCCTCTTTTATAAGAATTACTACAAGCCTATTGACAAGGCTACATTCATAGCCTTGATGAACGAGTATGACAAGGATATAGATGACAGTTACAAGTCTCCCTATTTCAAGGAGAAGGTCGCCAAGGCTGGCTCTGTTGAAAAACTGGCCGATGAAATTTACGACAATGATTCCCTTTCGCTGGCAAGGGAATTCTACATGGCGACGAATACATTTTACAACAGCACGGTAAAACCACGCCTGGATTCATTGAACAGGGAAATCAACATGCTTTACAGAAAATATATGCGCGGACAGATGGATTTTGCCAGGGAGAACGGAACAGGCAAGGTCTTTTATCCCGATGCAAATTCTACATTGAGAATCGCTTACGGCCGCATTGAGGGGTATGCTCCTGCAGACGCGGTCCGCTACAAACCTTTTTCCACGCTCGAAGGCATAATGGAGAAGGACAATCCCGCGATATTCGATTACAACGTGCCTCAAAAGCTCAGGGAAATATATGCCTCCAGGGATTTCGGCCGCTGGGAAGAGAACGGTACCGTGCCTGTCTGCTTTATCGCTACCAACCATACCACTGGAGGCAATTCCGGTAGCCCGGTACTTGATGCAGACGGAAATCTTATTGGAGTCAACTTCGACCGGGTATGGGAGGGGACCATGAGCGATATTGTCTTCGATCCTGATTTGTGCAGGAACATAGCGCTTGATATCCGTTATGCCCTCTTTGTCATTGACAAGGTGGCAGATGCCGGTTATCTGCTCAATGAAATGGTTATTTTAGAGTAGGGTTGGCCGCTTCAAAATATTTGACATAGGCCATGTTTGCAATCCGGATACCGCCAGGGGTAGGGTAGTTGCCGGAGAAATACCAGTCCCCGCTGTTTCTGCCACAGGCTTTGTGCAGGTTTTCCACACTCTGATAAATAATGCCGATCTGGCACTCCAGACCTTCCGGGGTGACCATTTCGGCAATTTTTTCTGATATCTCTCTTTCGCTGAATGGGGCGTAAACCTCCTTTACGTAATTTACGCTGTTGTCATGTCCGGTTATCGCCCTTTTGCACTTTCTATATGTCTCAACGGCAATATCCATCATCTTACGCTCTTCGAGCAGTTTCATGGTGGCATTGAAGGCTATGAACTCTTCCATGCGGCTCATGTCTATGCCGTAACAGTCCGGATACCTTATCTGGGGAGAAGATGAGACCACGATGATTCTTTTGGGATGCAGCCTGCCCAGTATTTTTATTATGCTCTGTTTCAGGGTGGTTCCACGCACGATGCTGTCATCTATTACTACTATGGTGTCTTTATAGGGCCTTATGCTTCCATAGGTTATATCGTATACATGTGCCGCAAGGTCGTTCCTGTTTGCGCTCTCGGTAATGAATGTCCTTAGCTTTATATCCTTTATGGCGAGTTTTTCGCTGCGTACCTTGTGTGAGAGAATCTCCAAGAGAGCACTTTCGTGGGAGGTCCTGCCGCAATTCTTGTCAAGCGAGAGAATTCTCTCGAGTTTTACCTTGTCCAGATATTCGTTCAGTCCGTCCATCATGCCAAGGTATGCAACCTCTGCAGTATTTGGAATGAATGAGAATACACTGTTGTCAAGGTCGTATGATATTTCATCAAGGATTTGTGGTACAAGCGCTTTTCCAAGCCCTTTGCGCTCACGGTATATGTCTGCATCGCTTCCGCGAGAAAAATAGATTCTTTCGAATGAACATGGGGTGATTTTTCCCGTTTCAGCAATGGCGTGGAACGAGACATTGCCCTCTTTTCCTATAATCATGGCCTCTGCCGGCTGCAACTCCTTTACCGTTTCATATTCTACATTCATGGTAGTCTGAATTACAGCCCGTTCAGAGGCTACTACCGCAATTTCTCCATCAAGATAGTAGAAACATGGTCTGATACCCCATTTGTCTCTGAATACAAAACAGTCGCCGCTGCCCGTAGCTCCTATTATGCAGAATCCGCCGTCCCACAGACTGGAGGCTTCCCTTATGATTTGTTCCATTTTAAGGTTTTCCTCTATCTTGTCGTTGAGCTCCTTTCCAGAATACCCCTCTCTTGTGAACTCGTCGTAGAGGCTTGTATGACGGGCGTCCAGAAGGTATCCCATCTGTTCCAGCATAATGAACATGTCTGCATCGCTGCGCGGATGCTGCCCCTCTCTTACCACATGCTCCATCAGTTCCTCTACATTGGTAAGGTTGAAGTTTCCTGCTATGCAGAGGTTTCTGCTTCTCCAGTTGTTCCGCCTCAGAAAGGGATGCACATATGATATTCCAGAACGGCCGGTAGTACTGTACCTGAGATGCCCCAGATATATTTCGCCTATATAAGGCATCTTGTGTGAGGGTTCACGGGAGTGTTCTCCAATGGCTCTGTTTACGGCATCGAAACATTCGGTTATTGCATTTGTACCGAGATGTCTCTCTCTGAAAATATACTCCTCTCCAGGAGCTGCATCAATTTTCACGCATGCGAGCCCGGCTGCCTCTTGCCCTCTGTTATGTTGTTTTTCCATAAGCAGATAGAGTTTGCTTAGCCCATAATGTGAATCGTTGTATTTTTCCTTGTAGTAACTCTGGGGTTTAAGAAGGCGGACCAGAGCTATGCCGCATTCATGCTTGATAGAATCGCTCATAGGGCACGTAGAATTTGTCGCAAATATATATCATTTTATTTTCCGATATACATGATGGCTTCATTAAGTATCCTGAGTACAAATTCCAATATGGCGGCCGGATAGTTGCCGATACCGTTGAAATATGTAAATACAAATGCAAGGGGATAGATGTAGATGGCAACGGTGACGAGCGGGACCGCCACAAGGTTGGCTATGAGGAAAAGTTCCGGATAGCTCCTGAAGTAGAACCATGTGAACGGAGTGGTAGTTATCTGGCAGGCAACAGACATGCAGAGCATGTTTGTCACTGGCGAGATGACTTTATAGACTCTGCTTCTTCCAAAGAGCCCTTCGAGGCTTTTGTACATGGGAGGGTAGACGGCGATTATTCCTACCACTGCGGCAAACGAGAGTTGGAAACTTACTGTCGCAAGCATTTCCGGGTTTATGATTATGATGACGGCTGCCGCAAAGGAGAGTGCGCTCCATCTGCCCCTGAAGCGTCCCGACATCTCCACGGCCTTGTATATGAAAATCATTACGGCCGCTCTCTGTATCGAGGCTGAAAAACCGGTCATCATGGAGTAGAATATGATAAGCATAAAGGCAAGGATGAGTTTTACCCATCTTCCGCGGTAACTTATGTTCAGAATTATCAGCATGCTGCTTATCATGTTGTAAATAATGCTTATATGCATGCCGGACAGGGCAAGTGCGTGGAGTGTGCCGCTTTCGCTGTAGGCTTTTTTGAGTTGTGGCGGAATCTCTTTCTGCTCTCCGATTGTAAGCGCCACTGCCACACTTCCCTGTTGTGAAGATGAAAACATGCTCTTTGTGCGTTCAATGGCCTTTTCTCTTGTTGCGGATATTATTTTTTCAATCTTTCCCTCTCCTTCGTCTCTGCTCTTGAAGCGGCACCTGGAGTCATTCATGATTCCGCAAATGAAAAAGAAGAGGATGACAGTACCGGAGAAAACCCATCTCTGGACCTTTGACGAGACTATCGGAATTTTCATGCAAAAGCAGAATACGGCAGCAAAGAGCACTACCGCAACGGTTAACAGAAAAAAGGAAGGAATCGTGATGTTACAGAATGATTCGAGAAATTTTGCAGTCATGGCCCCTGCAAGAAACCCGTATGACAAATTCTCCCCTCCCCGTATCATGCCGCACAACATTAGATATAAGCGAAGATAGCTATTTTTATGTGGTTTGGAAATAAATTCTTTAAAGCATAGATAATCTTTTATCTTTGCAGGTGTGAAAAGAATAGCCTTTATAGTAAATCCAATTTCTGGCGTATCTGACAAAAGTCTGATAATTAACCATCTTTATTCTGTGTTTTCGCGTGAAGACGGTTATGACGCGCTGTTCCATAAGACCGAATGTTCAGGAGATGCTTATGCCACTGCCTTGAAATTCAGTAATGAGGGCTATGACATTGTTGCGGCCGTAGGAGGAGACGGTACTGTAAATGAGGTTGCCCGCGGGCTTGTGGGCAGCAATACGAAACTGGGTATAATCCCGGTCGGTTCCGGAAACGGGTTGGCGCGTCATCTGAGAATTCCCGTTTCATACCAGAAGGCTGCGGAAATCATACGGCACGAGCAGGTGCAGCGCATAGATGCGGGCAAGATAAACGACCAGATTTTTTTCTGTACGGCGGGTCTCGGGTTTGAGGCTGTCATAGGCGACAGATTCAACAATGCCCCGACGCGCGGGCTGATAACCTATATGGAGTTCTGTGCAAAGGAGTATGTCAAGTACAAGCCTGAGATATACGATATCGAGATTGCAGGCAACAGATACCGCTATAAGGCTTTTCTCATAACCCTGGCCAACAGTTCGCAATGGGGAAACAACGCTTTCATAGCGCCTGATGCCAATATTTCCGACGGCATGATAGACGTAGTGGTATGGAAGCGCGCTCCAATAGTCTCAATGCCGCTGCTTACGGCAGGGCTCTTTCTTAAAACCATCAGGTATTCTGAGTTCATAGACCGTTTCAGATGCAAGGAACTCAGGATTATGCGTGCTTCGGATGGTCTGATTCAGTTCGACGGCGAGAGCAGGATGATGGGAAGCCAGATAAGCGTAAGCGTATTGCCGCATGTGGTTAATGCAATAGTCCCCTGTCTGTCCGGCGGGGAAATGCTTCTGTAATTTTAAGGGAAAAACAGTACCGATTCTCGTAAATTTTGTTTAAGTTTGTATGATGTAAACAAAATTTGAATGAAATGATAATATTGGTTTTGAATTGCGGAAGTTCCTCGCTCAAATATCAGGTTCTGGACATGCAGGACGAGCAGGAGTATAATTTGCTGGCAAAAGGGCTTGTCGAGCGTATCGGACTGGAGATGGGAGATATTACACATACGGTAACGGGGCGTGAAAAATATAAGTTGCACAAACCTGTTGCCAACCATACCGATGGAATCAAAAGTGTTCTGGAACTGCTGACAAGCGGTGAACACGGTGTCTTGAAGTCTCTGTCAGACATAAATGCAGTAGGCCACAGAGTGGCCCATGGCGGAGAGTATTTCAGCGAGAGCAAGAAGATAGATGCTTCAGTAATAGACAAGATTGAAAAGTGCTGTGAACTGGCTCCGCTGCACAATCCTGCCAACCTGTTGGGTATAAAGGCTGTTGCCGAACTTATGCCTCAGACTCCGCAGGTTGCTGTATTCGACACCTCGTTTCATCAGACGATTCCCGATTATGCCTACATGTATGCTATTCCCTACGAATATTATTCAAAATACAAGATACGCCGGTATGGCTTTCACGGTACAAGCCACCAGTTTGTTGCACGCAAGGCTGCCAGACTGGCCGGGCTGGATTTTGAAAAATCCAGGATCATTACATGCCATCTGGGCAACGGCAGTTCGGTAACAGCCATATGCAACGGAAAGTCAGTGGATACCTCAATGGGTTTTACGCCCGTTGAAGGCGTTGTCATGGGAACGCGTTGCGGAAACGTGGATGCCGGTGTCGTTACTTATATACAGGATAAGGAACAACTGGATTCCAAAGGAATAAACGCAGTATTGAACAAGATGAGCGGATTTCTCGGGGTTTCCGGAGTCTCTTCGGATGCACGCGATGTGGAGGCGGCGTCGGCAACAAACAGGAGGGCGGCACTTACATTGGAAATGTTCAAATATAGCGTCCTCAAATATGTGGGCGCTTATGCCGCAGTCATGAACGGTGTGGACCTGATTGTGTTCACGGGAGGAATCGGTGAGAACGATCCTGCCGTACGTGAGTATATATCTTCTAGATGTGCCTACCTGGGAGTGGATTTCGATGCTTCTGTAAACGACGGTCTCAGGGGCAGGGACATGATTCTTACAAGACCCTCTTCAAGGGTGGCGGTTGCAGCTGTCACCACAAATGAAGAGCTTGTGATTGCACAGGATACCATGAGACTTGCAAAATAATCACCGACAATTATAAAAACAGATATTATGATAAGGAATTTTGATGAACTTTTTGACCAGCTTCGCACAAAACCTAAAAAAAAGCTGGTTGCGGCATGGGCCGTTGATGACCATACAATCAATGCCGTGGCTTTGGCCGTAAAGGCCGGAATCGTTGACGGAACACTCGTCGGAGACCAGAAGGCTATTCTGGAGGTATGCAAAAATGAGAATATCGACAGTTCTCTCTTCAAGATTGTAAATAATGAGAATGAACTCAAGTCGATTGCACAGGCTGTTGACATGGTGAATGCCGGCGAGGCCGATATTCTTATGAAGGGGCTTTGCAGTACCGACAAATATATGCGCGGAATTCTGAACAAGGAGAGAGGCCTGTTGCCTCCAAAAGCTGTCTTGAGCCATGTTTGCCTGATTCAAAATCCGAACTACCATAAATTTATCGTAATTGCAGACATCGCAGTGATTCCAGCCCCTGACTTCAAGCAGAAACTCGCAATGGTAAATTATGTAAAGGAGACGGCTCAGGCTCTCGGAGTGGAAAAACCCAAGATTGCCATGGTGGCCGCTACCGAACAGATGCTTTCCGGCATGCCTGCCTGTGTAGAGGCTGCCATGATTGCCAAGATGAGTGACAGGGGGCAGATTCCAGGCTGTTATGTTGACGGTCCTTTGGCAATTGATGTGGCACTCTCTGCGGAGGCCGTTAAAATAAAGAGGCTTGAGAGCAAGGTCGCAGGAGATGCGGATTGCCTCGTATTCCCGAGCATAGAGGCGGCAAATGTATTCTACAAGACAAATACACAGCTTGTAAGCGGAATAAGAGTCGCAGCCATGGTTACAGGGGCAAAAGCACCGTGCGTATTGTCGAGCCGTGCAGACAGTATTGATACCAAACTTAATTCAATCGCATTGGCGGCAATTACAGCCAAGTAACGGAGGTGTCAGGAGTATGGCTAAAATGATATTGGCAATAAATCCTGGTTCCACTTCAACCAAGATTGCTGTATACAAAGATGGCAATGAACTTTTTACCAAGACACTTCGTCATTCAAACGAAGAACTGGCTCCTTTCAGCCATGTGGCTGATCAGCTGGAATTCAGAAAAGAAGCCATCAAATGTGCGTTGAAGGAGAATGGAGTTGCACTTTCAGATTTGAATATAATAGTAGGCAGGGGAGGGTTGGTAAGGCCTCTCCCTTCAGGAGTCTACAAGGTAAATGCCCGTATGATAGCAGATATTGCCAGCGGTGAGCGCGGTGAGCATGCAAGCAATCTTGGGGCAATGATAGCAAGGGAGCTTGCAGATGAAGCCGGCGGCATTATGGCAATTATCGCAGATCCTGTAGTTGTAGACGAACTGGAGCCTCTGGCCAGGGTTACAGGCCATCCTGCATTCAGGAAAATTTCAATTTTCCACGCCCTCAATCAGAAGTCCATTGCAAAACTTTATGCCAGGGAGCACGGCAGAAAATATGACGAACTTAATCTTATAGTGGCTCATCTTGGCGGTGGAATCTCTGTAGGAATCCATAAGAAGGGAAAGGTTGTGGATGTGAATGATGCCTTGAGCGGCGAAGGTCCGTTTTCTCCCGAACGTTCAGGCTCGCTTCCCGCAGCGCAGCTGGTGGATGCTTGCTTTTCCGGAAAATATACAAAGGATGAACTTAAGAAGATGATTTCCGGCAAGGGCGGGGTAGTGGCTTATCTTGGTACCAACTCTTTCCAGGAGGTTGAAAGGAGGGCAGCAGAAGGCGACAAGCAGGCACGGCTTATTTCCGATGCCTTTGCATATCGGCTTGCAAAGGAGATTGGCGCTATGGCTACTGTCGTATGCGGCAAGGTTGATGCCATAATTCTTACCGGTGGAATAGCATACAACAAGGAACTTATGGAGGCTGTGGAAAGAAGAGTCTCCTTTATAGCTCCTGTTTCTGTCTATCCGGGTGAGGATGAGATGGGCGCTCTGGCACAGAACGGGCTGAATGTGCTTGAAGGCATTGAAGAAGCCAAGGAGTATTAGTTTGTACATTTTTTAATTTTTTTCTGTAAAAAAGGGGGACAATTCTCCCTTTTTTATTTTTTTACATCTTTCTTGTCTGTATCAGCCTCTACTTTCGCCAAAAAATGAAGTACGAGGTATGAATCCATTTCAAAAATCAAAGGTTTTAAAGTATCTGCTTCCGCTTGCTATACTGCTTTTCCAGGGTACTGGACTGCGTGCACAGAAAATGGCGCTATCTACCAATATCGCGGATTATGTAAATCTCTTTACTTTAAACGGCGCAATATCGTGTGCCGCATCACAAAACATGACTCTTGAACTGTCTGCACGCTACAATCCATTTGTATATGAACGTTCCGGTTCCGACAGGCAGTTTCAGAACAAGCGGATTTCCGTATATGCCGGTACAAGATACTGGCCATGGCATGTCTATTCGGGCTGGTTCGTTTCCGGATATATTGGCTTTACAAGATTCAATACAGGTGGCCTGTTCTCGCAGAAAACCTATGAGGGAGACGCATACGGCCTCTCATTCGGAGGCGGGTATGCGCTCATGCTTTCTCCAAGATTCAATATGGATTTTGCCCTCTCCTTTATGGCCGGATATGGAAAATACCGGCGTTATTCCTGTCCTTCGTGCGGGAGTGTGGATGCTGTCAAAAAACAGGTGTTCATAGCCGCAGACAATATAGTTGTACAACTGTCATATCTTTTTTAAAGGAATCTGAATCATGAAAACTCTTTTGGAAAAATGGCCGGACTTCGCATGGCCGGCAGCGGTTGCCGTATGGTTTCTCTTTTCGTATGGATGTTCCATGCAAGGCAGTATCAGGGAACTGGCGGCAGAACATGTGGCGGCTACGGTTTCGATTGCAGATTACGTGTTGCCGGTATATACTGCCGACTCTGGTTATACTCTTGCCGCAGATACTCTCCAGCGTGTTGATTTCAGAGGCCGGGAGGTATTGCTAATGTCTGCCGTAAAGGATGAACAGACCGGTGAAATGGTTGTTTCAGACAGGATTGACCCTGTCGTGGTCGAGGCCAGGTTCAGGAACATCGCAGAGCGGAACGGATATGTGAATATAGCCTTTGACATAAACATTCCTTCCCGGATACTCTATTCGGAGTGCCAGTTGAGGCTTTATCCACAATTGTCGTTTCTTTCCGATACCCTGAATCTTGATAAGGTCTACATTACCGGAGACAAGTACAGGCGGGAGCAGTTGCGCGGTTATGAACTTTATGAAAAATTCCTGAATTCAATAATACCGGATACGTCGGACTTTGTAGATGTATTCACCCGCAAGGCACTGTTGGAAAGGTTTGTGGAGAGGAATTTCAAGGAAGTGGCACTTTTGAAGCACGACACTTCATATGTAGATATGGAGAGTTCCTCCAGACTTTTCGGAGTGACCCTTGGCGAGGCAATTGAACATTACAGCAAAAAATGGCTGGTCAGGCGTAACGGACGCCTGGAGGATAAAAAGGAGAAAATGTTTGAGAAATATGTGAAGAATCCTTTTGAACATACAGGTGTCAGGCTTGATTCAGTAGTCAGGGGCGATGAGGGGCTACGGTATTGTTACAGATATGAACTTAAAACAGTTCCGGGACTTAAAAAGGTAGAACTCAGAATAGGAGGAGAACTGTTTGATTCGCAAAAGAGGCTCTATGCAATGCCGGAGGCCGGACCTGTTACATACTACGTGAGTTCGCTCAGTTCTTTGGCTGTAACAGGTACCAGATACAGACAGGAGATTGTGACCCGCGACATGGAAGTGAATTCAAGTGCCTATATAACGTTCAATGTAGGTGACTACAGTTATTGCGACACCCTGGCTTCGAATGCCGCCCAGATGCGGCGCGTGCAGAACATTCTGCAGACAGTCCTTGCCGACAGCAGCTATGTTGCCGATTCCATGATTATATCATCATCATCGTCGCCTGAGGGCGGTTATCTCTACAACAGAATCCTTTCGGAAAAAAGAGCCGGTTCAATAAAGGAATATCTACTCAAATATATGAACAGGGTGAATGACAGTATAAACGGAGGTATATTGGAGGTGAGTCTGATGACAGGACCCGGCGGCTCTTCTGAGGAAGAAAGGTATGTACAGGGCAGGAGGCTGAAATATGATGCGGATTTTATCAAGGTCTGCGAGGCTGATCCGTGGCCAAGGCTTGAAAGAATGATATTCTCTGATTCGGTGTTGCGTGAAGACATTATTCTGGCAGATGCCTTCTCTATTCCTGATCCTGACGCCAGGGAGAGGGCACTTTCAAAGAGCAGGCATTACGGTTATATAAAAGAGGTCCTTTACCCTGAGTTGAGAAGAGTTGATTTTACACTGAAACTGCACAGGCCGGGAATGCTGAAGGATACGCTCTGTACCTATCAGGTAGATACTGTCTATATGAAAGGTCTGGAAGCTCTCGACAGCCAGAACTACCGCGAAGCGGTTGCACTTTTGCAACCTTATGCAGACATGAATTCGGCTCTTGCATATCTGTGCCTGGGGTATAACCATTCCGCCAAAGCAGTATTGGAGAATCTGCCGAAAGATGCCAGACGCGATTATCTGCTGGCTGTGGCTTCTGCAAGAATACGGGATGAAGGAGGTGCGGCAAAGTATTTCCTTAGTTCGGTAGAGCAGGATGCATCTATGCGCCACCGTGGAAACCTTGATCCTGAAATATCGGCTATAATTAAAAAATATGCTCTTGAAAATATATATAACCAATAATTTGTAAAATCAGTAATTATGAAAAAGTCAATTTTGATTGCGTTTGCATTATTCCCGTCTTTTTTTGGATTTGTCTCATGCTCCAAAACAGAAGATGGTACAGGAAACGGAAACGAAAGTGTGCTTCATGTTTCCATACTTCCCCAGACAAAGGCATCGGGTGCCGGACATGGCGTACAAAGCGATGACAATCTGGTCAAAACACTTGAAATCTTTATATTCAGGGCAGAAGGAAATGATGCCGGAGCATTGGATACATATAAGAAGTTTGCGGAGGAAGATCTGACTTCACTTTCTGATTTGCCTGTAAATACAACTACCGGCCTGAAGCATATTTATGCCGTGGCCAATTCGCACAGGGAAAACTGGAACGGGGTGCAGAGTCTCTCGCAGTTTAAAGAAGTTTGTGCAAGGCTACAGTCTGAAAATCTGAAGGATTTTACAATGACAGGCAGTGTGGAGGCAATGCTGCAAAGTTCTACTTCGGTTACGTTTGCCGTGTCGAGACTTGTGGCCCGTGTAGAGCTCTCCTCCATAAAAACGTCATTTGCCGGAACTCCTTACCAGGGTACCCTGTTGGAAAATGTGAAGGTTTATCTTACCAATGTAATATCTGAACGCTTTTATGCAGACGGAGGCCTTCCTGAGGGTGTAGCGATACTTAACAGCAAAATGGCTGTGGCTGGAGATATAAATGGCTGTGCCATGTCTGGGATGCTTTATGAGCAGATAATGCAGAAGATAGGGGCAACCGCCCATGCAATACCGCATTATTTCTACTGCTATCCTAATGAGGTTGAGGATGAGACAGATGAAACCCGTTTTACAAAACTTGTCATACAGGCAGATTTGAACGGGAATACATATTATTATCCGATTCCCTTAGAGAATATTGAAAGGAACAGTGCATACTCCTTGAGCGTAAACATAATGAGACCAGGTACTCTTGATCCGGAACAGCCTCTGGAAAAAGGTGTTCTGGATGTTACCCTCAATGTGCTGGACTGGGAACTGCACCCTCAGACAGATGTAGAATTTTAAAGTCGGGCAATGAACAGGTTATTATTGCAGGCAACGGCAGTTTTGTTTCTGCTGATTCTCTCTTCATGCGATACAATAAGGGAGAAGAGAGAGGCTTGTCCTTCTATCGTGACTTTGGATTTGAGCAATACAGATCCTTTGATAGATTATCTGACAATCTGGTTTTTCGGGCAGGATGGCGCTTTGCTGGAAAAAGATACGGTATTGAAGGAGAATTACCGGAATCTGTATAATGTGAAAATGAAGCGGGAGTTGGTTGAATGTCACGTATGGGGGAATCCCGATACCGATTCTCTATATTATTGCAGGAAAGACATAGATGCAACCGGTGAGACGGCCATGGCAGAAATCGTGGTTTGCAGGGAACATGCAGACATATTTCTTCTACTGGACGGATACGCAGAAGGAGGGGCTGTCTCTTCAAGTATTGCATGCACTACAAAAGGGCGTATGGTAAATGGAGATTATGTGGAGAAAGAAAATATAATTGAGGGTGTTGTAGGAAAAGGTCCGGAGGGGAAACTGCTATTCAGACACCGTATGATAAGACAGAAAGACATTTCTGCAATGAAACTGACAATAACATCCTTTTCTCCCGACGGGCTGAGACACGAGCACGTTTACAATCTTGGAGAATGGCTCCGTTCGCTGGATTATGATATGAATGCCAGAAATCTGGAAGATGTGGTCATTGAAGCCGATTTTTCGTTTTCATATTTCAATATCACTGTCGAGCCGTGGAATTTTGGGGAAAAGTTTGAAGTAACTGTTTAAAGATATGATTATGAGAAATATTACAATATTGTTCTCTTTGCTTGTGTGTATGTTTTCCTGCTCGGTCCAAGAGACCGGAGACAGAGATGTGCTGTTGTATGGCAAGCGGGATTCTGTCTCGTTTTCGGTGAACTATGCTTTGTTGCCGGAATCTACGAAAGCGGCCGATGTAAACGAGACTCTGGTGGAAGATGTAAATCTCTATCTTTTCAATGAATTGGGCGACCTGGTCTATTATTCATACTCGGAAGGCAGTTCAAGTGTAGAAACAAGCGTATATGAGAATATGGATTATTCGCTATATGCACTTGTAAATGCGCATGCAAGGATATATGTCAGAAGTGTGGATGAACTTCAGACTTTAAGATATTCCATAACGGATTATCCCGAGATGGTTTCTGCTGACGGCAGCGTGCTGATGTCGGGCTCTCTGGAAGCCGTAAGACTCTCCGGCAGGGCTGATGTTACAGTTAACCTGACCAGGTGTGTGGCCAAAATAGTGCTCAAATGTGATTTTTCAGGATTGAATCCAGATGTAGGTATAGTGGCGGATGAAGTCTCACTCAAAAATCTGCCCCTTTCTGTAAAACCTTTTGCGCAGAGCAAGGTTGACGACCGTGACGATACCTCTTCTTCGACTATAGTAGAGAACCCTTCTGTTGAAACACTTCAGCAGGGCATAGTATTTTACCAATATGAAAACATGCAGGGACTTTTGCAGGAAGGGAATCTGGACCAGACGAAAAAATGGTGGCCGGAGGAGAATCCATATTCGGAAATTTGCAGTTACGTGGAGATGAAGGGGCATTATTCGTCTTCACGTAAAGACGGTGCCATTACATACAGATTTTATCTGGGCAAAGATATGGTGGCAGATTACAGTGTGGAGAGAAACCGGCAGTATACAGTTGTACTCTGCTTTAACGGCGACGGTGCCGTGGAGGAAAATACCTGGAGAGTTGACAACAGCGAGATAGTGGACCTTGTCACATCTGTAGAGCTTTTGCCGGAATCGCACAAGTTTACCGAAATCGGGGCTACACTGCAGCTGTCGGCGACGGTGCAGCCTCTTACCGCCGCAAACAAGACATTGCAATGGAGTACTTCCGATGAGAAGGTGGCAACGGTAGACCAGT
>JADINB010000060.1 GCA_017694275.1 Candidatus Egerieousia excrementavium
GCAATGGAATCTATCTCTGCCTTTCCCTTGGCTATTGCGGCATTGAATGCCGGCAGATAATGCTCCGTCTTTATCTTGTCGAACGCCGGAGCTCCATATCTCAAAGTAGATTTTTCTAAAAGAGGATTTGACATGTCATCAGATTTACATGAACTTAAAAACAGGCCTGCAGCCATAAACAGCATCAGAAATTTTCTCATATAAGTTTCGATATTTGATCTTGATAAAAGTGGTTGTCCGACGGTCAGTTTGTCTGGACAACCAGGTATTTTGTCTGCTCCCAGAACCTTGCAGGATCGGAAATTGAAATGATTATCTCATCGTTGATCTTTTCCAGCAGATAGGAGTCGGCCGGATGGACCGAAAGGACCTTTGCCTTTTTGGCATTGGTGTTTATTGAAGTTATCTCTCTCGAATCTATGGTTACAAAAGAATTCTTCTCAGATTCATATGAAACTTTCGAAGACTTGAAAAGCCCTCCCTTTGTAATGACCCCGGCATCAATCAGATCTGCCTTTGAGGCTATGATATAATAGACAGAATAGAGTTCACGGTCCTGTTCGGCCACTTTCTTCTTCAGTTCGTCGCTGCTCTTGTTGAGCGTCGCCACCTCTTCCTTGAGGTTGGAGACCACAAGGTCAAGGGAAGCAATCTGCTCTGTCTTTACAGCAAGTTGCGCATCCTTTTCATTAAGCTGGGCTGTCAGGCTCTCTATCAGTTCAGACTTCTGCCGCAACTCTGCAGAAAGAGCGTCGAGCCTTTTCCTGAACTGGGCGGACTGTATCCTGTTATCTTTTTTAAGCTGCTCTATCTGGGCCTGATATTGTCTGATAGCATCGCTTATAGCCTGCATGTCATTTTTGATCTGCTCTCTGGACTCGGCCGGGACATCAAGACCATCGCGGCTCTGAGCCTGGACAGTAATAATGTTTTCGCTCTCGCGAATAGACTGCAGCCCTTGCTCCACTTCATTGAGTATGGCAAAGGCCTCATCCAGTTCTCCGGACTGGATGCCGTGCTCCTGCTGCAATGAGTCCAGTTGAGCCCTGAGGGCTTTGTATTTTCCGGAATTCTCAACACAGGAAATAAATGAAACGGCAAACAATGCCGAAACCAGAACAATAAATATTCTTTTCATGGCCACATATTTTAAATTTCATTTACAATCACGCTGCGCCTCGGCATTGTCTGAACAGATTCTGCCGCTGCACCTCGGCTGTGGCTGGATAATCTACTTCCAGATTCCTGCTCTCTGTTTGGAGAGATATTCATGCCTTGCGGCATTTGCAGTTGCCCGAAGCCTCCGCTGCTGCAAACAGGTTTGCGCCGCATATCCTTCCTGCAACCGGCACTTCGTTTTCATATCTCTCCAAACAAAATGGCTCAGCCACTGCTCTCAACTTGCAGTTTATTTTAATGCGCCAAAATTAGCAAGATTTTGGAAATAAAGCCCAATATTTTTAGAGAGAGAGACGAGTTTCTCTCATGCAGCAGAGCCACGTTGGAACAAAGTTCCCTAAAATCTTCATCCTCTGACAACAACTTGAGTTTCTCCCTGTACCTCAAATTATGATAATAAGCCCTGCACTCGTTGCAGCAGAATTTCTTGTCGCTTCTACCCACTATCTTTTCTCCGCATACCGGACACGTTCTCTGACTCTCCATACCACAATGCGTTAGATACCATCACTCCAAAAATAGTCTGTTTCACATAACGGAGGAGCGAAAACAGAGAAACGGAATATAAAATATCGAATATTAAAATTATCGGGAGTTTTGTAACTTTGCAGGCCAGGATACAGACAATATTAATATGATACGAACCGCCGATGCTGCAACAATTTTTCTACTGTTTTGCCTTATCCTTTTTCCTGCCGGCAGCGGAATTGCACAAAGCAGATACCTCCCGCAGATCAACCGGAATTTCATTGTCATAAACAAACCTGAACAGAAACTGAGGGTATTTGACAAAGATGCCTGCGTCATTGCAGAATATGATGTGGCCGTAGGCACAAATTATGGCGACAAAAAGAGTACAGGCGATTGCAGGACGCCGGAAGGTGTTTTCACAATAAAAAGCATAGAAGCCTCACAGGATTATCACTACGACTTCAACGACGGACGCGGTCTGGTAAAAGGAGCCTACGGCCCCCGTTTTATAAGGCTGACCGTACCGGGCAACAACAGCATAGGAATCCACGGGACACTGCCGGAGCATCAGTCTACAATTCCCGGCAGAGCCTCGCATGGATGTATAAGGATGAAAAACAACGATGTTCTGGAACTGTGCAAGTATGTCCATAAAGGAATGAAGGTCGTAATAATTCCGGACATGACAGAAACACAGATGCTGCAGCCATAATTAAACATATATAAACAGATAGATATGGGATTGTCCCCGGTTTTCCTGCTTTATTTGCACAAGACACAACAATTAAAGGAGGAAAACTGTTATGGAAAAATCTTTAAACAAAGTCGAATTAAAGGGAAATGTGGGGATGGATCCTAAAATTGTAAGACTCGAAGGCGGGGCAACTCTTGTACGGTTTCCGCTCGCCACCCATGAAAACTACAAGAATAAAGACGGAGAATGGAAAGAGGAGACCATGTGGCACAACATAACGGCATGGTCGAGCAAATACATGCCTGATTTCAGCGCAATCAAGAAGGGCATGTTCATAGAGGTTACGGGAAAAATACGTTACTCCAAATACACGACACCAACAGGTGAAGAAAAATACGCAACGGAAATTTTAGCTCTTAAAATTATAGTCCCGCTCACTGAGAATCCCAAGAATTGATTAAATTTGCGGAAATTTTGTCCGCAATGAGAGAGGTTTACATTTATAACACGCTGTCGAGAAAGAAAGAGTTATTCAAACCGGTAACTCCCTCAATGGTAGGCTTGTATGTTTGCGGGCCTACTGTTTATGGCGATGCACATCTCGGACATGCCCGCCCGGCGGTGACATTCGATGTCCTGGTACGTCTGTTCCGTCATCTCGGATACAAAGTCCGTTATGTAAGGAACATTACAGATGTGGGGCATCTTGAACACGATTCAGACAGTGGAGAGGACAAAATAGCAAAGAAGGCAAGAATAGAACAGCTGGAGCCTATGGAGATTGTACAAACCTATACAATCAGGTTCCATGATGCAATGCGCAGACTCAATACTTGTCCTCCAAGCATAGAGCCCAGAGCCAGCGGCCATATCATCGAGCAGATTGCGCTTGTACAGAAAATCCTCGATGCCGGCTTCGCATACATAAGCAACGGTTCCGTTTATTTCGATGTGGAAGCCTACAACAGGAAGCACCATTACGGTGCACTTTCAGGCAGAAACCTGGATGATACGCTTTCCAACACCCGCTCGCTCGACGGTCAGGAAGACAAGCGCTCGCCATTTGATTTCGCACTATGGAAAAAAGCATCAAAGGAGCATATAATGAGATGGCCCTCACCCTGGAGCGACGGTTTCCCGGGCTGGCATCTGGAATGTTCTGCCATGAGCGAGAAATACCTTGGGGAAGAGTTTGACATCCACGGAGGTGGAATGGACCTCATGTTTCCCCACCATGAATGTGAACTGGCACAGAACACTGCATCACGCGGCAAGGGAGGAGTCCGCTACTGGATGCACAACAACATGATTACCATCAACGGACAGAAGATGGGCAAATCGCTGGGCAACTTCATTACACTTGACGAACTGTTCAACGGTTCCAACAAATTGCTTGCACAGGCATACTCTCCCATGACCATAAGGTTTTTCATTTTGCAGGCGCACTACAGGAGCACATTGGATTTCAGCAACGAAGCCCTGCAGGCAGCAGAGAAGGGAATGAAAAGAATGTTGCAGGCGGCCGCAGATCTTAAGAACCTTAAAGCCGCAAATGAAACCGGAGAGGCAACGGAAGAGATAAAGGCCATGGAGGAGAACGTTTACGCGGCCTTGTGTGATGATCTCAATACTCCTGTTGCATTATCTCATCTTTTTGATGCAGTAAAGGTTATAAACACTGTAAAAGAGGGCAAAAGAAGCATATCCGCCAAAGACAAGGAGATTCTCGACAGCCTTTTCACAACAGTTCTTACAGATATTCTCGGCATCATTGATGAGAACTTCTCCAATTCAGCCGGTGAGAAGAAAATCATAGAGGGACTGATGGATATCGTATTGCAGGAGAGAACCAGGGCAAAGGCTGAAAAAGACTGGACCAAATCTGACTTCATAAGAGATTCCCTCAAGGAACTAGGCATATCTGTAAAAGATACGAAAGAGGGCACAGAGTGGAGTTTATGAAAGTAATATTATACATATTATTCTCTATCATATCAGCATACGCCATATCGGATCACATTTGTGCAGATAAGGCCGATAAATCGGGACAACTGCACTCAGACCAATTATGTATGCCGGTTGCAGACAACGGCTATATTCAGGATACTGAAAAGGCTTTGGCCCAATGCATAAAAAGCAACAGTTTTACCGCTCCGCAGTTCGGCAACAATGCCGGCCAAAAAAACAACTGCCAAAATGCCAACTTCAGGAAAATTCCTGATTCGCTCAAACAACTGCTGCTAAAAAAATGCAGTGATTCAACTCCTTGCATTTCAAAAAATATAAAGTTATGGGAAATCTCCATAATCTCGCTTCTACATGAAATTTCTGCAGACTACTATATAATCTCTCTCAATAAAATACGTTGTTGATTCTCTTCACGGGAAAACATGAAGGCTTCAGAAGCATGACAACGCTGCAGTAACGGCAGTGTTGTATGCACATGTGTATCGTAACATGTACAAATTTATCAACAACAATTAAAATTATTGATTATGAGCGATTTTAAAAATATTGAATCTGTAATTGAAGAGAACGGAAACATTTCAAAAAAGAGCAGGACTTCTGCATTGTCTTATATTTACATATTTGTCGGCCTGTGCCTTATAGCATGCGCATTCGCAATGGAAATGAACCAGAATGTAGACTTTGCACTGAAAAGCATAGGAGCGGTCATTTCCATCATAGGAATAATAAGCGTCATCAAGCCAAAGAAATATCTCTGCTACAATCCGTCAAACGAGGAAGTAAGGGAACATATATTCTACTTTGACGCAAAAGACAAGAAGGCCATACACGCGGCAATAGAATCGGGAGATCTCAATCTTGCCAAACTCATAAAGAGCGGAAGTACCAACATGCGGGCCGTAGTTTATGCTACACCCTCCAAAAATTTCATACTCATGCAGATGCAGGCTTACATTCCACATGAGTATGTTCCAATAGAAGATCCTGCCATTATCAGCGGCAATACTTCTCAATCCAATTAAAGAAGTATCTGTTCCAGAGAATCGAATTCTGCGGTTTGTTTATCCAGTGATTCTCATCGGGG
>JADINB010000061.1 GCA_017694275.1 Candidatus Egerieousia excrementavium
TTGTTATCCTTTCCGCTCACCATCTCTTTCATTGTCTCTACGTACTTTACGGCGAGCAGATATGAAGCCGGATCGGAGCCGGTGCCGTTTATTGCCTCCGTTATTTTTGCTATAGATGCGGCCTCCGCTTCTGCCTGCAGGATTTTTGCCTTTGCCTCTCCTTCTGCCAATAGAATTTGCGACTGCTTGTCGGCCATGGCCTTGTTGATCTGGGCCTCCTTTTCTCCTTCAGAGCTGAGAATGGCAGATGTCTTTTCACCTTCAGCCTTGAGAATCATGGCTCTTCTTTCGCGTTCAGCCTGCATCTGCTGTTCCATTGCGTTGCGTACGCTTGACGGGGGAGTTATATCCTGAAGTTCCACCCGGTTTACCTTTACGCCCCACTTGTTCGATGCATCGTCGAGAACGGCTCTGAGCCTGGAGTTGATTGTATCGCGCGAAGTCAGTGTCTGGTCAAGTTCCAGTTCCCCTATGACATTTCTCAATGTGGTCTGTGTGAGTTTTTCTATTGCATTCGGGAGGTTGTCTATTTCGTATACAGCCTTGAAAGGGTCTGTAATCTGAAAATAGAGCAATGCGTTTATGCGGGTGGTTACGTTGTCTTTTGTTATGACGCTTTGTTCCGGAAAATCATAGACCTGTTCTCTGAGGTCTATACTGCTGTCGAATTTGAATTTTATGTAACTCTTGCCTTTAGAATCCTGTTCTATGCAGCGCGAGTAAATTTTGCGTGGCTTGTCAAGAATCGGCCAGATAATGTTTATGCCCGAAGGCAGGGTCTTGTGATATTTTCCGAGTCTTTCAATGACTTTGGTTTCGCCTTGCTGTATGACTTTCAGCCCGGCTGCTGCAAAAATAATGACAATCAGTGCCAGAAGCACTACAATGACAAGTGGTCCCATAGTTTTATGCTTTTATGTTTGTCTGAATGCTATTTCGTACGTACTTTCAGAATTACGCTGTCGACTCCGGTGACAATGACTTTCTGCCCTTTTTCAATAATTTCGTTCTTGTCATCCGCAACAGCTTTCCAGTCATCTCCGTCTATCGCAACCCGGCCGCTGTTTTCCATATATGAAATGCGCTCCGTTACAATGGCTTCACGCCCTTCAAGGGCCTCAATGCCGCTTTTCCTGCCACTCTTGCCTTTATTGAAACTTCTCAGCAGCAATGGTCTGACTGCAATAAAGGCAAGAAACGTTGCGACGGAGAACCATAGAATCTGCCCCTGTATGCCAGATGAAAGGCAACTGGCAACGGCTGCAGCGGCAGCGCCTACAGCAAAGCATATTATAACGAAGCCTGATGTGAAAATTTCAACTATTACAAGAATCAGGGCCAGTATAACCCAGATATGCCAAGTATCCATAGCTGTTCAGATTAGGTTTTCAATAACGGCAACATCCCTCTTCACGGTAGTGGCGGCCGGGTCTGTCGCAACATTCGTATCTGTCATGGCAGATGTCTTTCCGGTTGCGGTCATAGTGCCTTGCGTGGCCGTCTCTGCGGTTATGCCTGCTCCTTTCACTTTCTTTCTGTAACAGAATCTGATTTGCTTCCTGCAGTATCCTAGTCTGTTTTTCGTTAAGTCCGTATTCTTCGGCTACCTGCTCGGCCATGCGCTCGGCACGGATTCTTATCCATTCGTCGTGCCGTGTATCATCTCTTTCCTGTGCGGACAAATTCCCGTGGCATGAAAGCAGCGATGCAAGCATGATGAAAATTGCATGTCTCATGGTATGTCAGAAATTAAAGTGTTACGATTCTCAAAGTTACGAAAAAAATCATTACAAAAAATACCGGAACTTTTTTATGGGACAGGTGGTGTGGCTCCATGTCGGGTGCAGACGTAAGCAGCTCTTTCTACAGCCGATTCGTGGGCTTCTGCAACAGTACGGCCAAGCAGGATTGATGCTGTAAATGCAGCGGTAAAAGAGTCTCCTGCGCCTACGGTATCTGCAACCCTTACATGCGGTGTTGCAAGGCGGCTTGTTCCCTCCGGAGCAAATATGTAACTTTCTCTTGCCCCGCAAGTGAGGATAAGTGCGCGCAATGCATATTTCTCCATGATAGCCAGCGCTGTTGCAGCCTGGTTTCCGGCTTTTGCCGTCACTTTTACGGCCGAAGCTACAACCGGTAACTCTTCATCGTTTAATTTAAGGATATTGCAGCTTTCCAACGATTCGGCAACAATATTGCTGCTCCAGTACGGAGCACGCAGATTTACGTCGAAAATACGCAGATGCCTGCTGTCATCAGGCATTGCATTAAGAAAGTTCAGTATGGTCTGGCGGCTTGTCGGGGAGCGTTGTGCCAGCGTGCCGAAACAGACGGCATCGGTTTTGGCTGCAAGTTTCTCGAGATGGCTGCTCCATGGGATAAAGTCCCATGCAACATTTTCAGTAATCTTGTATGACGGCACGCCTTTTTTGTCGAGAGTCACTGCAACCGTTCCGGTAGGATGGGTGGACAGTTGTGCGATATAGCCTCCCAGATGCCTTGCATCCATCGCCTCCAATGCATCTCTGCCAAGATTGTCTGTACCTACGGCGCTTACCACTGCGGTTTCTATTCCGTAGCTCGAAACATGGTATGCGAAATTTGCAGGTGCGCCGCCGAGCCTTTTCCCTTCAGGGAGCATGTCCCATAGAATCTCTCCCAGGGCGACGACGGTAATATTGCCACTGTGTGTCATTTTGGAAAATTTTGTATGGCAAAAGTAAGATTTTTACCGGATTTGTCGACATAATGCAGCCTTTTGTCGATTATACTTTCCTTATGGCAAACTCCGGCGTATGTTTATGCAAAATTAAATAAGAGAGAATGAAACGGATGATTTTTACCTTATGCTGGCTGCTGCTTGGATGGCAGGTCTCCACAGCGCAGCAGGCCAATAAAAAATGGACACTGCAAGATTGTCTGGACTATGCGTTGGAAAACAATATCCAGCTCAAGCAGAGCCACAATGATTATCTTTCAGGACTGGAAGATACAGAAGAGGCAAAAGCAGCCAGACTGCCCTCACTGTCTGCTTCAGTTACACAGGGATTTACCAACTATCCATCCGGGAATGCGACAGAACGGAACAGCTATACGGGCAATTACGGGCTTAATGCAGGAGTGACGCTTTATGAAGGAGGGTGCCTGCGTTTCGGGGTGAAGCAGTCGGAAATGCAGAACGATATAGACAAGTTGCTCCTGGACGAGGCTGCAAATGATATACGGATTGCTATTGTACAGGCTTATATGCAGGCTCTGTATGCAGAGGAGGCTGTTGTGATAGCACAGAATACGGCAGATGTCTCCAGGGCTGAGCTGGACAGGGCCAGGGTTATGCATGAAGTGGGAACGATAAGCCGTGTAGATCTGGCTCAGTTGGAGAGCCAATGGGCATCGGACAGTTATCAGGTTGTCGTATCTCAGGCGACTCTAAACGATTATAAACTTCAATTGAAACAGTTGCTTGAATTAGACATACTGGAAGAGATTGAACTGGCCGATGCAGACTTTGGAGAGGAAAGGATTCTCTCTCTGCTTCCGGAAAAGAGTTCGGTTTATTCAAGGGCCATGGATTCAATGCCGCAGATAGCCCGAAGCGCATTGGATATCGGAGACTGTAAACTAAACTGCAAGCCGAGCGCAGTGGCAGAACTTGTTCAGACAATGCCGAGGCGCAGCGTGATTGTAAACGAAGTTTAAATTAAAGTGTATCAAGTAAGGGAAGCAAAAATTATTAATTTACAGTCTCTGACATTGGTTTATCCAAATCGGCACACAGCCTTTATGCTTGTATGATGAAAATTATACATCTTCCGGCATGGGGATGATAAGAATAGACTCACTACACCGGATTCCGTAGAATACGTCACGAACCCGCCCCTGCTGAGGTATCAGAATACCCTTTTCTACCAGATCTTTTATATCACGTGCTGCTGTATCCGGTGATACCTTTACACGTTTTGCCCAGTTCTTAGCCGTCAGTTTGCCGGGATAACCGTACAAATATAAATTCAAGACTTCACGTTGTCG
>JADINB010000062.1 GCA_017694275.1 Candidatus Egerieousia excrementavium
CCTTTACATAATCCTGAGCCTTCATGCAGTCAGGAGCGAATTTTATCTTTGTACCCAATAACTCTTCAATTCTGTAAATAATATGTTTTAGAGAGTACTTTTCAGTCACTCCCTTTGGTCTGCCGAGGTGCGACATGAGGATAAGCGCGCCGCCGCCTGCCAAAACCTTTTTCAAGGTGGGGATAGCCGCCCTTATTCTTGTATCGTCCGTAATCTGGAACTGCTCGTTCAACGGAACGTTGAAATCTACTCTGACAATGGCTTTTTTGCCTTTAAAATCATAGGTGTCAATACTTTGTTGCATAACCAAACATTTTTATAAACTAGAACAACTGCAAAAATAATAAAATTTACATTTGTTTCGTTTCTTTGTTGTAACTTTGGCAGCCGATAAACTATCATTCAAAGTACCATGCTTTTAGAAACTCCCCAGAACTGGCCCGATTACGAACTTATAGATTCGGGCGGCTTCGAGAAACTGGAGCGGTTCGGCTCCTATGTTCTTGCACGCCCCGAACCCAAGGCCCTTTGGAACAAGACCCTTTCGGAAAAGGAATGGGAGCGGCTGTCTCATACGAAATTCATAGCCGGAGCAGGTTTTGGCCGGTCTGGCAAAGAGGATGGCGGAACATGGAAAATGCTCAGACAGATGCCTCAGCAATGGGTAATTTCATACGGGAAGATGAAACTGCGTCTTTCTCTCACCTCATTCAAGCATGTGGGGGTTTTCCCGGAACAGGCGCCCAACTGGGATTTTATATACAGACAGACCGGACGGCTGGCTGCGGCTGCGGCAAAGAAAAATGAAAGGCCAAAGGTACTCAACCTCTTTGCCTATACCGGAGCAGCCTCAATAGCCGCACGGGCGGCAGGCGCAGACACCACCCACCTGGATTCAGTACGTCAGGTTGTAACATGGGCGAAACAGAACATGGAACTCAGCGGGCTTGACAATATCCGCTGGATTATAGAAGATGCCCTCAAGTTCGTAAGGCGCGAAGCCAAACGCGGAAACATCTACAACGGGCTGATTCTCGATCCCCCCGCCTATGGCCATGGCCCTGACGGCGAAAAATGGAAACTTGACGAACTGCTTTTCGACCTGCTTCTGGAATGTTCAAAGATAGTTGCCCCAAAAAACTCCTTTACACTGCTCAACCTCTACTCCAACGGCTATTCGGCACTCCTTGCAGACACTGCCGTAAGAGAGGCATTCAAAACCGGCAAGGGAAACGGACACATGGAATTCGGAGAACTTGTTTTAACAGACAGATTCGGCAAAGCCATGCCACTGAGCGTCTTTTCAAGACTCGTCAGATAGCAGCCTCACTTTTAAAGAAAAATTGAAATGATACTTTCACTATTCTCCGCACTTGCAATAAACTGGAACGTAAATCCCGAAATAACAAGCATCGGGCCTGTACACATAAGATATTACAGCCTTTTCTTTGTAATTGGATTCTGGCTGGGATACCGGATGTTCGTATATTTTTACAAACGGGAACAGCTCCCCGTATCGCTGCTCGACCCTCTGCTGTTCACCCTTATAATATGCACAATCGTAGGAGCCCGCCTCGGGCATGTGCTTTTTTATCAGCCGGAATACTACCTGGCCAACCCGGCAGAGATATTCAAGATATGGCACGGCGGACTCGCCTCACATGGCGGAGCAATTGCAATCCTCATAGGGCTGTGGTGGTATGCAAGGCATTACGGGAAAAAATACAGTTTCGATTTTCTATGGATACTCGACAGAATAGGCATAGTAATTGCCTTTGCAGGAATGTTCATAAGACTCGGCAACCTTATGAACTCTGAGATATATGGAGATGTCACAGACCTGCCGTGGGGGTTCGTATTCCTCAGAAACGGAGAGATATTTCCAAAACATCCGACCCAGCTCTACGAAGCGCTTGCATATCTCATTCTGGGAGTTGCCTTGCTGCTTCTCTACAGATACAGACTGGACAAACTTAAACGGGGATTTCTCTTCGGCCTCTTCCTGACCGGTCTTTTCGGAGCCCGTTTTCTTATAGAATTCATAAAGGAGCCGCAAGTAGACTTTGAAGCCGGAATGGCCCTTAACATGGGGCAGCTTCTAAGCATCCCGTTTGTGATTGCAGGTATAATTCTGATGATACGCAGCAGCCGTATTGCCACACCGGCAATGAGAGAGACAGCAAACAATGCCAAAGAGAAGGGCGAAAAGAGGCGTTAAAAGCGCTCCATGGCACGTTTCAGATCTTTCTCCTTAATAGACTCGCGCTTGTCGTACTCTTTCTTTCCACGCGCAAGTGCGATATTGAGTTTTGCATAGCCGTTTTCGGCAATAAACAGCCTTGTAGCCACAATCGTAAGCCCTTTTTCCTTTACTGACCGCTGTAACTTGCGCAATTCCTTTTTGTTAAGCAGCAGTTTTCTGTCGCGGCGCGGATCATGGTTAAAAAGATTGCCCCACCAGTACTCGGCAATGTGCATGTTCTTTACATAGAGCTCGCCATTTGCAAAATAACAGTAACTGTCTGCAAGAGAAGCCTTGCCGGCTCTTATTGATTTGATTTCCGTTCCCGACAGCACAATTCCGGCCGTATACTTCTCGAGAAATTCATACTCAAATCCGGCTCTTTTGTTTTTTATCTCTATATTGCTCTTGTTCTTGGGCATAGCTCCACATTTTTCACAACAGTCGTGCTTTAAGATGCACAATGCTCCTGTTTTGCTGCACGCGAAGATAAACATAAACTCAAATTTTTACTACTTTCGCATTCATAAACTTTTTTTATGGATGCTGTTTTCGACAGGCTTGTACAGATTGCAGACAAATATGATGCACTATGCATACTCGGCCCCACGGCAAGCGGGAAGAGCCACTTTGCAGTAGAACTTGCCTGCCGGTTCAACCCTGTGGCGGAAATTCTCTCGGCAGACTCGCGTCAGGTCTACAGAGGAATGGACATAGGCACAGGCAAGGACCTGTCGGAATACCACATTGAAAAAAACGGCCTCACGACCGACATTCCCTACCATTTGATTGATATTGCAGACGCAGGTGAAAAGTATAACCTTTTCCGCTACCAGCGCGATTTCGCCGCGGCTTACGCAGATATCAGGGCCCGTGGCGCAAAGGCCATAATCTGCGGAGGATCTGGGCTTTATATAGAGAGCGTTACAAGAGGATACATTTTGCAGCATGTGCAGCCAGACCTTGCACTACGCACCGCCCTGGAGCAGAAGAGCCTGGCAGAACTTAAAGAGATGCTCTCCATGATGAAAGAGAAACGCGGGACAAGGTTGCACAACAATACCGACACCGACACCAGGAAAAGGGCAATAAGGGCGATAGAAATAGAAAAATATGCCATGGAGCACAATCTTGCCCCTGAAGAGAGGCTTACTCTGCCTGAAAAGGTCTATTATGTCGGGATAGAGGTAGACAGAAACGAACGTAACCGGAGAATAGACGCAAGGCTTGAGCGCCGGCTAAGGGAAGGAATGGTAGAAGAGGTAAAGAGACTCATGGACTCTGGCATTTCTGCAGAAGACCTGATTTATTATGGTCTGGAATATAAATTCATAACACTCTACCTTACCGGAAAGATGAGTTATGACGAAATGGTGGGAAAACTTGCCACTGCAATACATCAGTTTGCAAAACGGCAGATGACATGGTTCAGGGGCATGGAGCGGAAAGGCATTGAAATAGAATGGATAAAACTATAAAAACAACTGATATGAAACTCCTGGATTTTAAGATTCTCGTGCTGGCCTTACTTATGGCCTCTTTTGAAGCGGCAGGCCAGAAGGCCTCCGAGCTCAGATATTACGATGTAAGGGAACTTGGCCTGCCGGTCATAGGCAGAGGCTTTGCAGATTGCATAAGGGAAAACGATACCATATCTGACGGTTACTATACCCGTCTTCCAGCTTCCATGCAAGGAAATGTACGCAAGGCCGTATGGGATTTGGGACAGAACTCCTCAGGCATTGCCGTACGCTTCAGGAGCGACTCCAGATGCATCGGGGCAAAATGGAAACTGCTCAACAATTTTGGCATGGCCCACATGGCTGCAACAGGCGTAAAAGGGTTGGACCTGTATGCCCTTGGAGATGACATCCAGTGGCATTTTGCAGGTACAGCCCAGCCGAACGGAAAGGTTTCCTGCAATATATTCATACGGAAAATGGACGGCAACATGCGGGAATATCTGATGTACCTTCCCCTTTACGACGGAGTAACAAGCCTTGAGATAGGTATAGACAGCACGGCGACAATCCTGCAGCCCGAAAACCCGAGCCTTATTCCGCCAGCTGCAGGAAACCCTGCAGAAGGAGCCATCCTTGTCTACGGGACAAGCGTGACTCAGGGAGGATGTGCAAGCCGCCCGGGCATGTCATTCACATCAATTCTGGAGAGGAAACTGCACAGGCAGACCATAAATCTGGGTTTCAGCGGAAACGGCAGGATGGATGGAGTTATTGCAGAAGCGATTGCCGGGGTTCCTGCCTCCGTTTTTGTAATAGACTGCCTTGCCAACTGCGACTATGATATAGTCAGGGACAGTACGGAATATTTTATACGCACTATAGCGGAAGCCAATCCCGAGACTCCCGTGCTTATGCTCTCAAACTATTGCTACCCATACCACTGGCTTGACGCACAGTTCAGGGAAGATGCGGCAAGGGAGAATGCACTGTGGAAAGAATTCTGCGACAGGCTCCGTAAAGAGGGGTATAAAAACATAAGGTATATAGACCTATACTCAGAATGCGATATGAAAAAATCTGCCATAGGTCCTGACCATGAAGGGACAGTAGACGGAGTACACATGACAGACCTGGGCTTTCTGCGTTATGCACAGGCACTTCTGCCATATCTGGAAAAGGCTCTGAAATAACTGCTAATAGAGAGTCAGGTATTCCCATTCTCCGCCCCAGAGGGTGAGATACCGCATGAAATCTTCGTTTGTGACAACAAGATCTGCGGTATTGTCATTTGGATGGAAACTCAGCAAGCTGGCATCCTGCAGGTTCTTGTCAAGAAACAGTTTCACCTCCCTGTTTGTGTCATTTATAAGGCCGAACGGAGAAACCGAACCTGGCAGAAGCCCGAGATACTTTTCCATTCTGGCCTCGGATGCAAAACTGAGTTTTCCCTGATGCAGCATTTTCTCAATATCATGGATTGCCATCTGATGATGGCATTCGAAAACCACAAGGTAATGTCTGTTTCCCTTGTGGTTTCTCATAAACAGATTCTTGCAATGGGTTGCATCCACATCCTTCCAATACTCCAGAGCTATCTCCACAGTCGGGAGCGGAGGATGGGTATACATTGTATACGGAATGTTCCAAAGATCCAGCTGCCGCAGGACCTTTTCTCTTCTTTCAAGCTGTGTCATCCTTATTCAGCCTCTGGAGCCGTCTCTTGTGCAGGTGCCGCAGGTGCATCCTGTGCAGGCACTTCCTGTGAAGGAGCAACCGGATCTATGGGGAACTGAGGCTGGACAGGCACTGTCGCAGCATTCTCTATCTGGTCTTTAAGCGTAGATGAGGTTGCCTTTCTTGTAGAGACGAATGCTGTTGCCAAAACGCACAGTACGATAATGACAATGGCGAGAGTCCATGTTGTCTTCTCGAGTATGTCGGCTGTCTGCCTTACTCCGAAAGCCTGATTTCCCGCTGCAAAGTTGGCAGCAAGCCCGCCGCCCTTTGAATTCTGAACAAGCACGACCAGTGTAAGAAGAACACTTGCTACAACAATGATAATCGCGATAGTTGTATACATAATATATCTAGCTCTTTTTTGATTTTATTTCATCTGCAAGGGCTGCAAAGTAAGCACTTTTTTCCGGATATAGCAAAATTAGTTTAGCATAGACCTTGATGGCCTCGTCATAGTATCCCTGCCCGGCATAGATTCTTGCCAGCGTTTCGGTATAAAAATCCGAAATGTCGGAATCTGCTGCGGAAGGCACTTCACCGGCATCCTCCACTACCTTTACAGGTTCCATCCTTACATTGTCAAGTTCTTCTTCTGCAGAACGCAGATCTTCCGGCGAAAAGTAATCTGCACCCACTATTACATATTTGGTCTGGTCTGCCTCTTTTGCCACAGAACTTATAGCTTCGAAATCAATGACATTCTCACTCTCCTTTACGCTACACTCTGCAAAAACGGCAAAAAGGCGCCCCAAATCCGGATAGTATGCCGCACTCTCCCTCAGTTTCTGTTCGGCCGACTCCACGTCTGCCTCCGCAAGCTTCTCCATCATCTTCACCCTTGCATATGAGTACCACGGATAGAAAAAGAGCATGCGCTCCAACTGCGCCGCATTATATTCACCTACGTCTGTCTTCCTCTCCATAACCTTTCGCTCTACCAGTTGGCCACTGTCGCATTGAATATGTCTTCAACCAAAATTTCCACTATGTCTTCACAAAGCCCACTCTCGACAGCATCAAGCGAGTTGTTGGAATCGTAATCCTGGAAGGCTGCGAAAGAGCGCTCGAAGTCTTCCTCCTCATGCTTGTTGTTCTTGTATGTTATCCTGACGGTTATGGTAAGACGGTTCTGCGAAGCGATTTCGTCTGATGTAACGGCTGTGGGTGTCACGTCATAATTGGTGATTATTCCTGACACCTCCAGGTCTCCGCCTTCGGGAAGCATCTCAAGATTGGTGAGTCTCCTGTACTTGTCCTGCAGTGCATTTGTAAGGGTATTGCTCAATGACGGGTTCACCTTCATGGCCCTGTTCTCAATGGTATAAACAGAAATGGATGTAACATCAGGAGCGATTGACGTGCCGGAAAAGGAGTAAATTCCGCATCCCGACAGAATTGCCGACACCAGAACAGACAAGAATATGGCCGTTATTCTTCTCATATCATCAGATATTTAAATTCAACTCTTTTATTTTCCTGTAGAGCGTACGCTCCGATATACCCAGTTCGGCAGCCGCCTCGCGCCTTCTCCCGTTATGCTTTTCGAGGCTCTTCCTTATGAGTTCCGCATTCATGGAGGGAATGGAGAGAGTCTCGTCATTCCCGTTTTCACGCTTCTCCGCACTGTCCACATGAGTATAGACAGCCTCCTCGGCCATTGAATCATGCTTTATCCCGTTTATGTTGGAGGCGCCTATCAGGGTAACGTCTCCCTCCCTTGCCCCACCGCCATGCGAGACAATATCTACACGCTCCTTCAGCTGGGCAATTTCCTGCCTGAGCTGGAAAATCATCTTGTAAAGCAGGTCGCGGTCAGATATGTAGTCACTGTTTCCGCCAGAAGTGCCGTTCAACACAGGAAGTTGCTCCGGCGTATCTTCTGGAAGGTATTTTTTCAACACGTCTGCCTCTATGACACGGTTGCTCTCAAGCACAGATATCTGTTCCGCAACGCTTTTGAGCTGTCTGATGTTTCCTGGCCAACGATACTCCCTCAACAGAATCTGCGCTTCGTGCGAAAGCCTGATTACCGGCATTTTGTATTTGTCTGCAAAATCGAGCGAAAATTTTCTGAAAAGCTGGTTTATGTCTCCCTTTCTCTCTCTTAGCGGAGGGACGGTTATCGGAACGGTATTGAGCCTGTAATAAAGATCTTCCCTGAATTTTCCTGTCTGCATGGCATGCAGCAGGTTTACGTTTGTCGCAGCCACGATTCTCACATTGGTTTTCTGCACTTTCGAGGAACCCACCTTGTAGAACTCTCCGTTTTGCAGCACCCTTAGCAGCCTCACCTGTGTGGAGGCCGGCAACTCTCCCACCTCATCGAGAAAGACGGTTCCCCCGTCGGCCACCTCAAAATAGCCTTTTCTCATTTCGTTGGCTCCTGTAAACGAGCCTTTTTCATGACCGAAAAGTTCCGAGTCTATTGTCCCTTCCGGAATGGCTCCGCAATTTATGGCCACATACATTCCATGCTTTCTTGGGCTGTACTGGTGTATTATCTGCGGAATGGCCTCTTTTCCCACACCGCTCTCTCCGGTAACAAGAACGGAAAGGTCTGTCCATGCCACCTGTACCGCAATGTCTATTGCCCGGTTTAGCTGAGGGTCATCGCCAATTATATCGAATCTCTGTTTTACGCTCTGTATTTCCATAAAGTGCAAAATTAACAAAAGCATCTTAAACAACAAACGCATAAAAACACTATCTTAGGGCCGGTTATTTAATTTTTTTAAATAAAATGGAAACACTTGCAATAATCCCCGCACGATACGGCTCGTCGCGATTTCCCGGCAAACCGCTGGCCCTTGTCAGGGGAAAACCTATGATAGAGCGCGTTTACCGGCAGGCTGCAAAGGCATTCAGGCATGTATGCGTTGCAACCGATGATTCACGCATATATGATACGGTAACACGGTTCGGAGGTATTGCGGCAATGACTTCACCGTTGCATCAAAGCGGCACAGACCGTTCGCTCGAAGCCTTGAAGATCTACTCAAGAGAGCATGCGGGAAAGTTCGACATAGTGATAAACGTGCAGGGCGACGAACCTTTTATACGCCCAGAGCAGCTGCTGGAGTTGAAAGAATGTTTCAACGACAGTTCAGTAAACATAGCCACCCTTGTCAAAAAAATTGAAACGGAAGAGGAGCTGCTGAACAGCAACACACCAAAAGTAGTAATAGACAAAAACATGAACGCCCTATACTTCAGCCGTACGCAAATCCCGTTTGCAAGAGACTGCACTGTTTCTGAACAATTCATCAGGGAGCATTGTTTTTACAAGCATATTGGCCTGTACGGCTACAGAAGCCAGACACTGGAAGAAATTTGCAGCCTGCCCCAGAGCTATCTGGAAAAAACTGAAAAACTTGAGCAACTGAGATGGCTGGAAAACGGATACAGGATAAGGGTCGCCGTTACCGGGTATATGACTCATGCGGTAGACACGCCTCAGGATCTGGAATATCTGAATTCCGACGATTTTAGACTGACTTTGTAACGCTTTGTTATACTTTTTTACTATATTTGCATATTGATGTACTATGTATAGTTGAAAATAACATTTGAACAATTATAAACCTTTAAAACAATTTGAAAATGAAAAGGAATTCATTAAAATTATTGGGCCTTGCATTTTTAGGTTTGGCTATAGCTGCATGTAGCAACCCTAAAAAGATGGCAAAAATGGCCAGTATGGTAACAACCGAGTGCGAGCCGCAGGTTCTCGAGGCTGTTGCAGGCAAAATTAACGCTACTTATACCGTAACATTCCCCGAGAAGTATTTTGCAAAGAAGGCAATTCTTGAAATTACTCCGGTATTGGTTTACGAAGGTGGTGAAATAAAGGGAGACGTCCTTACACTGCAAGGTGAAGGCATTCTTGAAAACAACCGCGTGGTATCATACGAGCAGGGTGCTACAATTTCAACACCCGTTGTATTTGACTATGCCGAAGGCGTTGAAAAGGCTACTCTTGAATTGAGGGCTACCGTTTACAACAAGGCAAGAACAAAGAAAGCCGAAGTTCCCGAGCCGTTCAAGATTGCAGACGGTACAAATACCACTTACATGCTGGTAAACACCATGGGTACCCCTTCATTCGAGGCTGACAAGTATCAGAAAATCATTCCCGAAACAAAAGAGGCTCAGATTCTTTATCTTATCAACAGCTACGACGTAAGAAGAAACCAGCTCAAGACAGATGAAATCAAAGCTTTCGAGCAATACCTCAAAGACGTTAAGGCAGACGAGCGCAGAACTCTCAAGTCTAATGACATAATAGCTTATGCATCTCCCGATGGCGGCGAGAAACTGAACACCAAGCTTTCAGACAACCGCGGAAAGTCAGCTGAAAAGGCTTTCAACAGGACAATCAACAAGGAAGCCAAAGTTGATGCACCTGTCAACGTCAAGTCTGTAGGTCAGGACTGGGAAGGCTTCCAGGAGTTGGTATCCGGCTCTGACATAGAAGACAAGGAACTTATCCTCCGCGTTCTCTCAATGTACTCAGACCCTGCAGTACGCGAGAAAGAGATTAAGAACATGTCAAGCGTTTACGAAGTTCTTGCAGACGAAATTCTTCCCGAACTCCGCAGGGCAAGGTTCATTGCCAACGTAGAGTACAAGAACTACACAGACGAGGAACTGCTTGACATTATCGCAACAGACATGGATCTTCTCGATGAGGAGGCACTTCTCTATACAGCAACATTGGTTGAGTCAAACGACGTCAAGACTACAATATATGAGACAGCCGCTTCAAAATTCAACAGCGACCGTGCATACAACAATCTTGCTGCCGTAAAACTGTCTGAAGGCAAGACTGCAGATGCAAAGGCTGCCCTCAACAAGATGAGCGAGAAGACAGAAAGCTACTACAACAACATGGCTGTCGTAGCAATGCAGGAGAAAGATTTCGAGGCTGCTGCAGAGATGTTGCAGAAATCCGGCCTTGCAGAGGCTAAACTCAACCAGGCTGCCCTCGATATTCTCAACGGCAAATACCAGGCTGCAGTAGAGGCTCTCAGCGGTTCCAACACAGTAAACGAGGCTCTTGCAAACATTCTTGTAAAGAACGAGGCCAAAGCTCAGTCTATCCTTACAGGCGACTGCCCTTGCCAGGCATACATGCGTGCAATTATCGCAGCACGTAAGGGTGATGCTGCTACTGCAAACAAAGAGCTGGAGACAGCAAAGAAGAGCGAGCAGCTTGCAAAGCGTGCCGAAACAGATATAGAGTTTGCAAAACTCTAGAAATTCAGCCCTCTACATCATGGGCATTCAAGCCGGTGGTTCCAGTGGAGCCGCCGGTTTTTTATTTTCATTCAGCATGCAGGACCGGCCCCTTGAGTTTCGCAAGGCGGGAGCAGACATACATGTAGGCCGGTATGAGAAAGATGTTTGCAGCAATCCAGGCCATGGGGTCTCCAAAGCAGACAGCCGTATAACCCCACTGAGGAACTCCAAAGATTCCGACAACTGTTCTTGCCACCATTTCAAACACGCCGGCCAACATTGCAAGGGCTGTAAAACCGCAACCCTGAATTGAATAACGCAATACGCAAAGCAAACCAAGAAGCGGGAAGAAGGCTGTTGTTATAATCAGGAATTTGGCCGTACCGGCAATGACTTCTGCCTCGTCTGCCGAGACAAAAAGCTGCGCAATCTGCGCCGCTCCAAAGTATATTATTGCAAATGCCGTTACGGAATACACCATTACAAGGCCTATCGATATTTTTGTCCCGGCCGATATTCTGTCTTTGCGCACTGCACCAAAATTTTGCCCTGCAAAAGTGGCCAGGGCCATTCCAAGACTCTCCAGAGGAGAAAAGAAAAACATTTTGATTCGCGCGGCCGCCGCATACGCGGCCACATAAACCGGACCGAGTACATTATTGGCAGTCTGCAGTACAATACTTCCTATTGCGGTAATTGAGAACTGGAGCCCTATTGGAATGCCTATCCAAAGCAGTGTGCCTGTCAAATGCCAGCTGAAATGTTTCTCCTCAGGGAGAGGATTGGCCTCTGGGTAATGTTTTTTCATGTAGATATAGCAAAACAACGCAGAAACCGCCTGTGCAATGAGCGTTGCCACTGCCGCTCCACCGACACCTGTGCCGAGTACGCCTATGAAAAAAATATCGAGCACAATGTTTATCACCGTTGCCAGAAGCAGAAAATAGAACGGAGTCCGGCTGTCTCCCAAAGCTCGCAACAGATAAGAAAAAAGATTGTAGAAAAAGGTAAAGGGTATACTTATGAAGGTTATGAGCAGATAGCTGTATGCATCATCGAAAATCTCCTGCGGTGTCTTCATCATTGCAAGAATTTTGTCGCAAAACAGACTTGTGACAATACATATAACAACTGAAAGGTATAACGAAATTCTCAATCCTGCCCATATTGTGCGCCTGACTGCCGGCATGTCGCGGGCTCCCAGTTTTTGTGCCACCGGTATTGCAAAACCGCAGCAACAGCCCTGACAGAAACCAAGTATGAGAAATACTATCGAAACGCTGGCCCCGACCGATGCAAGTGCATTCACACCAAGCATTTTTCCTACAATAGCAGCATCTATAAGCGAATAGGTCTGTTGCAGGATATTCCCCAGCATCAGGGGAAACGTAAATTTAAGTATCTGCGGGAGAATCTTTCCCTCTGTCATCTGTATTGCTGTCATAACTGGAAAAAGCGCGCAAAAATAGTAAAACCTGAGATTTGACAGGAAACCTTTTTTCAATTTTTCAACCCTTTTTCATATTCTTGTAAATATTTTGTATATTTACTCCTGATTTCCGACAAATCTCACACTTTATATGCAGAGTGCATACGCCAGACTGCAATGCACTGCTGCCGTTTGTTGCTACAGGCAACAGGGCCCACGAGGCAATGGAGCATGCAGACTTTATATTTGCACGTTTCATCTGCCGGTAGATACCGATTATCCATTGGGATAATATTCCAGTTTTTGTCCAATCATCAAAAAAATGTTTATGAAAAAATTTTTATTTTTCTCATTGACAATTGTAACAGCAATAATGCTGGCCAGTTGTGAAAAGGCGGCTATAAACAACAGCCCCTATGACCCGCCCCCCGTTAGCCCGGAAATAAAGACTGCCGTTTCGGTTGAAAAAGCCCAGTCCGTTGCCTCTCACTTTATTGCCTCACAAGCACAATCATTTACCAAGAACAGCGAGATCTCCGTAAAAAACATCGATGAAATAAAGTCTGATAATGGCCGCACATTGATGTACATAATAAATTATGCACCGGAAGGATTTGTGATTGTAAGCGCAACAAAAGATTACTACCCTATTTTGGCCTTTTCAGATAAAGGTAACTATTCCGTTGAAAAGAGCGAAATTGCAAACCGCATGTGGTTAGACAAGACAAAAATTGCAGTTACACAAAGTGCCGACTTGTCCGACAGTATAAAACTCGGGATGAGGACTCTTTGGAGCAGTTACTCAGAAGGCGTTGCCGCAAAGGCTAACGGCAATGCTGTTACAAAAGCTCCGGGATGGGATGAACTCAGCCCAATGGAACAGGCTTTCCAACTCCGCATTGCAGAACTTCAGGCAGAACTTGGAGATGGATTCCATTTTCACAGACTTTCAGATATTTTTGAGTTGGGTGAGTTCCCCGATGACTATGGAGCTTACCTGCATTACTGCCAGATGGCAAGAGAGGTAGAATCTCCGTTGGAATATACAATAGTAGGTATTAGTGGTGGTCAGGTGGCAAGTACTATTGGCCCTTTATTATCAACACAATGGAATCAAACAAATACTTTCAATTCCTTATGTGACAATCCGCCAGGTGAAGCTGCTGGATGTGTGCCAATTGCAATTGCTCAAATTATGAAATATTATGAGTACCCTACAAATTACGATTGGGCAAACATGCACAATATTGTTGCGACGGAACCAACAAGGATTTTAATAAGAGATATACAAAGACTAAGCGGTCAACAAGCTTCCGAAAATGACACAAAAAATACTTTACGACATTATGGATATAATGTAAGTAGTCACGGATACAACCAACAATCTACCAATGATGAGATTGCGAGCCTAAGACCAATTATTATGCTTGGTAGCGATAACCAAATAGACGAACATCATGCATGGGTTTGTGATGGTACAAGAAATATTCGATATTCATCCGGATATTTCATTGAATTTTATGTTTACGGAGAATACACCTCCTTGGAATATGCTCCATCAAAAGAAGACCTTGTAAATGCCAGCAGCCCTACAACTTATTATTTCCACAACAATTGGGGCTGGGGCGTTAGCAGCACAGATCCTAACGGGTGGTATCTTACAACTGATGTTTCAACATCACTTGGAAATTTCACGGACCGCACATGTTTATTCATCTCTCGATAATTTACCTAATCATTTGATATCATGAAAAGAAAATTATTTTTACTATACCCGTTGTTCTTACTCCTTATTGTCTCATGCAGTAAAAAAGACGAAGTCCGCTATGTAGACTATCCTTGCTCATATATTGAATTTTACGTTACAGACCAGAATGGCAACAATTTAATTGACGGAGATTTCGAAGGCAACATCCTTGGCTGCAACATCGTAATGGAACATGGCGGAAAGAAATATATGCGTATAGATAATAACTTAGAACAAGAGCTGCCAACTGAGACTAAGGCCTTGGCCTTTAACTTCAGGGGGCTGATGACAAATCACGAAAACAAAACCTTGGTAATAGGTTATATGAGCCAGGCTCATGATTATGAACAGGCCTCTTTTACAATTGACTGGGGAAACGGGAGCAAGGACGTGATAACATTCGACCAGAAGTCTGTTCCTTATGATCCGGATGATGGAGACCTGTATGCAAACTGCCGGTTCTGGGTAAATGGAAAAGCAGTGAGCGATTTCAAGCCGTTCGAAGATGGCCCGCATTTTACAATTGTACTGAACATGTAACATTAATACAGACATTATGAAACATATTGCACAGAAATTGACATTTTTGTTTCTGCTTTGGGCTGTTGCATTTACAACAGACACCCGGGCTCAGACAAAAAAAGGCAGGTTCCAGGCAGAGGTGGAGGCAGGATGGCTCTATAGTGGAAAAGAAGGAGAACCTGGAGCATATTCCATTTCGGGCAAATTTGGATATTTGCTTAATGATGTCCTTTTCCTTGGAGGGGGAATAGGCATGGAGTATATCGAATACGGGTTTCTTGGGGGAGATTTTGAGGCGTTCAGAATACCGGTTTTCATAAGCCCGAAATATTCGTTCAACATTTCAAACAGGGTAGCCCTTCTTGCAGAAATTGATGCAGGAGTGCGTATCTATACCGAAACGGGAAAAGCAGACGGCGATGATTTCTTCGTAACTCCAAAATTAGGTTTTGGAGTTAAAGTAGGTAAGGCTTGTAAACACTCCGTCAACTTATATGCAGGATACAATCATTACGACACATTCGATATGTTCGGAATTTTCGCAGGTTTCAGTTTTTAACCATATATAAGCATGAGAAAAATTATCACACTAAGTTTAATATTTCTCTTTTTAGGGTTTAATTCCTGTAAAAAAGAGTATTTGTGGCTTACAGATTATCCCCGTTCATATATTGAATTCTATGTTACAGACCAGGATGGTAATAATCTGCTGGACCCGGCTTTTTCCGAGAATATCCTCAACCGGGATATAACAATGGAGTATAACAACACTGTATATCCGCGCATCGACAACGATATTGAATTCTACCCCATAGAGGAAGAGCCTACCAAAGCCAGTTACCACCCCTTCAACGGACTGATGACAAACACTGTCAACAATACTTTGAAGATTGGATATTTTAATCAAGGTACAGATTATGAACAGACCTCTTTTACAATTGACTGGGGAAACGGGAGCAAGGACGTGATAACATTCGACCAGAAGTCTGTTCCTTATGACCCGGATGATGGGGACCTGTATGCAAACTGCCGGTTCTGGGTAAATGGAAGAGCAGTGAGCGATTTCAAGCCGTTCGAAGATGGCCCGCATTTTACAATTGTACTGAACATGTAACATTAACACAGACATTATGAAACATATTACACAGAAATTGACACTTTTATTTCTGCTTTGGGCTGTTGCATTTGCAACAGACACCCAGGCTCAGACAAAAAAAGGCAGGTTCCAGGCAGAAATAGAGGCCGGTACGTTATTCAGCATAGACAGGGAGGAGGTTCCCGACGGCGGATGGCTCTATTATGGCTGCAGGCGATACCAGATAACTTCTGTAACCGGAAAGTTCGGTTATCTTTTTAATGACGCCCTGTTTTTAGGAGGCGGAACCGGATTTGAACACATGGCTAAAGTACGCGAAGAGGGAACTTACAACGCCTTCATGATTCCCATTTTCCTTGCGCCAAAATATTCATTTAAACTTACAAACGTTACCTCTCTCTTTGCCGAGGTAGATTTTGGTGTAAGGCTTTATCTCTCCACAGACGGCGGCATGTGCGATAAAGAAAACACTTTTATTGCAGTTCCCAAGATTGGTGTGGGATTCAAGGTTGGTCCTGAGCGTAAAAATACAATCAACCTCTCCGCCGGTTATTATCGTGAGACATCTGACAGAGACATGCTTGGTATCTTTGTAGGGTTCAGCTTCTAATCCTGAAAAAGATACGATCCCGGCAGGTTATTCCCCTGCAAAAAGCGCGACAGCTTTATGCAACTGGCTGTCGCTTTTTATTATGGCCTCTACCCGGCCCGGGGTAAAGTAATACTTGTTGGCTATCTCTTCTTCTACAAGCGGCCTGATCTCTTCTTTTTTCAGAAGAAGCATCTGTTCCTTTGAAATTGAAAGTTTGGCTTTCAAAGCCTCTGCCTCTGCCTTGATATACTCGTCAAGTTCCTCCTGCCTTGCAGATTTGAGCAAATCCTCCATAAGAACCTGCGCACCGCTGCGGCTGTCAAACTCCCTCGACACCGCATATTTTACAAAATCTCCGTATTGCTCATCTGTAAGGGAAAAATCCATGACAGGAGGTATTGAATCATGTTCACTGTAAAACTTTATTGCATAGTCGTTTATAATATCGTTCATTACAAGCGAGATTGCTATTCTGCTATATTGGTCTGAAGCTATTACGGAGTCTGGAGTTATGCCTCCACCATCGTAAACAGTACGTCCAAGCCTTGTCCTGAATGCTTTTTTAAGTGAATCGGGCACATAGCCCACGCTGCCGTCTGAATTTCTATGCGAATAATCTATTGCCTGTACACATCTGCCGCTCGGGGTATAGTACTTGGCAATTGTCATCTTCATTGTACCGTTGTAACCTACCGGCCGTATCGCCTGCACAAGCCCTTTCCCATATGTTCGGGTTCCGGCAACATACCCTCTGTCAAGATCCTGTATCGCACCGGTCACTATTTCAGAAGAAGATGCACTGCCCGAATTGACAAGCACCATTAACGGTATAAGCGTATCCACAGGTTCTTTCTTTGTCCTGTACTCCATATCCGCCCCTACATTGGCGCGCCCTTTCTGGGTAACCACGAGAGTTCCTTTGGGAACAAAAAGCGAGACAATGTCTACTGCTTCGTCAAGCAGCCCGCCTCCATTGCCCCTCAAATCCAGAATAAGTCTCCTTGCCCCCTTCTCCTTCAACGACACTACCGCCTTCCTCACATCTTCAGACCCGTTTACAGTAAAGCCATCTATCTTGATATAACCTATCGTATCTTTCAGAATTCCGCTATATGAAACATCCGGTATATGTATCCGTTCGCGCACCACTTCTATCTCCGCGGTCTTTCCGCTTCTGCCCTTTCTTACCAAAAACCTGACGCTGGTCCCCGGTTCGCCCTTCATCCTTGAACTGCACTCTTCTGCGTTCAGGGGCATGACATCCTCTCCGTCAATCTCAAGAATGACATCTCCAGGCTCAAGGCCGTATTTTACCGCAGGTGAACCGAGATATGGCTGCGAAATTATAACACCTGTAGTGTCAAGTTTCTTGATCATCGCTCCTATGCCGCCGTAAGTGGCAGTCGTCAGAAGCTCTATGTTTTTTTCGTCTTCTTCAGGTATGTATTCTGTATATGGGTCGAGCGAACCCAACATTGCATTTATGCCCGTGTTTACCAGTTTCTCTACGCTTACCGAATCTACGAATCCGTTAACGAGTTCCTTAAGTATGTTGTTCTGGATCTCCAGACTTCTGGCCATATTGAAATCAGCCGATTGCGCTGTAATGGAAACCGGCAATAAAAGCGAACCGAAAAGT
>JADINB010000063.1 GCA_017694275.1 Candidatus Egerieousia excrementavium
CTTTCATATTGTCCTCACTGCGGGGAAAACATCCCGACATAATAGTCTTTTCAAACGTCAGGGAGGAAAATCCGGTTTTTGAGCAGCAGCTCAGAGGTTTGTGCCGCCATCTTGTGGTTTTGAATTCAAAAACTGAACTTCCGGTAAATTTAAACTACCGCTTTCCGGCAGACGGGCTCGGTGCAGACCGGATTGCGGGGGCGTTGGCCGCAGCAATGATGTTCCCTGGCCGGAATTGTATCAAATTCGACTTTGGAACGGCGCTTACCGTAGATTTTATCGATAAAAACGGCACTTTTTTGGGTGGTAACATCTCTCTTGGGTTAACAAGCAGGTTCAGAGCACTTAATATATTTACAAAAAGATTGCCTCTTATAAAACCGACAGAAAAATTACCGGAAATTGGAGTAGATACAGACGGTGCCATGACGGCCGGAGTAGTTTTCGGTCTAATATTTGAAGTAGAGGGGTATATTAAGAAATATCCGGAACACACAGTCATATTTACCGGCGGTGATTCTTTTTATTTTGCAGAAAAAATGAAAAGTGCCATATTTGTTGTTCCGAATTTAGTACTGAACGGATTGGCGCAAATTGCAAGCTATTATGCAAAAAAGGAAAATTAAAAAATATCTTTTTTTCATTCTGTTTCCCGCATTTCTTTTTGGTGGGTACGGCGCAAAGGGGCAGAATACTGATGCACTCGGAACATATACCCCTTATTCATTGTATGGACTCGGAAATATAGAAAAGCAGGGAACAGCCGTAAACAGAGCCATGGGCGGAATAGGTACTGCTCTTCGCAGCAACAGATATATCAATTACATGAATCCGGCATCCATTACAAACAGGGATACCCTTTCGTTCATGCTGGATTTTGGCGGAGACCAGAAAAACATATACAGTACCGACGGAATCAGCAAGACTGCCTATAATACCGGCAATGTAAAAAGTTTCATCTTCTCTGCCCCGATTTACAAGAAGTCTGCGCTGATTGTCGGAATAGTGCCCTACAGCAATATCGGTTACAAATTCGAGAACATGGAGTCAGATCCGGCATTGGTTTCGCAATACGGAGATATCAGATACCGCAAATATGGCGAGGGCAGCATCAACCAGCTTTTTGTGGGAGGTGCCATGAATTTCCTCAAGAATTTTTCAATCGGGGCACAATATATTTATTATTTCGGTTCTCTTGACAGGTACAGCAACGTGCTCTTTGGCACCGACGCCTCAATCAGGTCTATCACCACAGGGTGGGACTATTCGCTCGGAGCTTCTTCGGTAAAGGCAGGTCTGCAATATTTCAGGGAATTCGGCGAACATGACGAATATTATGTGACAGGAGGTGTCACCTATACGCTCGGAACATCGCTCAAAGGAGATTACGAACGTTATGCCCATGCCCAGGATGGTTCAAACACCATAGATACGGTATACACTTATTCTGTAAACAACGCAAAGGTAAAGCTGCCTCATGAGTTTTCAATAGGTGCGACCGTGGGAAAGAGAGACAAGTGGATGTTCGGTGCGGATTATACTCAGCAGAACTGGAAGAGTTCGGCATACAATGACATGGGCGGGACAGAATTCACTCCGCAGACAGCCCGTTCGTTCAGGGTGGGTTTCGAGTTCATCCCCAACATGTATGACATAAGGTATTATTTCAAGAGAGTGACATATCGGGTGGGAGCCTATTATGACCAGACATACATGAATTTTGCCGGTAACAGAATAAATGCGGCCGGTTTCACTTTCGGGCTTTCGCTTCCCATATACAGATTATACAATGCGTTCAACATTGCGGTGGATTTCGGTCAGAGGGGTTCAACTAAAAACAATCTGGTTCGTGAAAGGTATGTACAGTTTGTACTCAGCATAAGTCTGCATGACCTTTGGTTTATAAAACACAGATACCAATAGCAACAACCAATAAAAAATTAACTTATTTACATATTATGAAAAAATTATCTTATACTCTTTTGACAGTTGTTATGCTTTTTAGCGTAACATCGCTCTTTGCACAGGGCAAATATGGCGCCGACAGTGCGAACTGTGTAAAATACCTGAATTTCTACCGCGATTATTACAGACAAAATAACTATCAGGATGCTGCAGGTTTGTGGAGAAAGGCAATGGAGTCATGCCCTCCCACTGCAAGCCAGAACATGCTTATTCATGGCCGTCAGATAATGACCTACCTGATCAACACCTATCAGGGTGCACCTGAAGGCAGGCAGGCTCTCGTAGATTCGTTGCTTATGATAAGCGATATCAGGGCTCAGTATTATCCCAGCAGAAAACTTGTTGCAATGGAGAACAAGGCTTTCGACATGGTGACATACGAACCGGCCGACAACAAAGAGGTTCTTTCTGCTCTGGACGAAATTATCTCGATGTCAGGCAATGAGGTAAATCCCGATCTTCTTGTTGCAAGAATGGACAGGGCAAGGCAACTTTATGAACTGAATCTCGTTTCCGATGAGGAGGTCCTCAACACCTATTCCAAATATGCTCCTGTTCTGGATGAGCTTGTAACAAATGATCCTTCAGATGAGAACAAACAGAGACAGCAGGTATTCGACAATGCATTCATAGTAAGCGGTGTTGCAAACTGCAACAATCTTATAAAGGTATTCCAGCCCAGATTTGATGCCAACCCCAATGATCTGGCTCTTGTAAAAAGTATCGCGACCCTGCTTTCAGATGCAAACTGCGTGGATTCAACCCTTTTCCTTCAGGCTGTAAACGCAATGCACAGGATGGAGCCTTCATTCAATTCTGCACGTCTGCTCTACAGGCTGCATGCATCAAAGGATGAGCACGATCTTGCAATCAAATTCCTCCAGGAGGCAATAGATGATACGGCAAGCACTGCAAAGGATGATGCAGACATGCTTATGGAAATGGCTTCATATCAGTTCAAGAACATGAATTCTCCCGCAGCGGCAATAGCGTCTGCAAAGAAAGCCGTAGAACTTGACGAGTCTGTTGCAGGCAAGGCAAACCTGCTTATCGGTACAATCTGGTACAATGCACCATGCAGCGGAAACGAAATAGAGCAGAGGGCAAAATTCTGGGTAGCTACAGATTACCTGCAAAAAGCCAAGAATCAGGATTCATCTCTCGCAGCAGAGGCCGACGAGCTTATAAGGAACTGCCGCATATACTATCCTTCTACAGAGGATGCCTTCATGTATGACTTGACAGACGGCAACTCATACACGGTTTCATGCAGCGGAATGAGCGCGACAACAACGGTAAGAACCCAAAAATAGATGCGGGGGCACGCATATAGAAAGATAAGGATGACAGCGTTGGTAGCAGTTGCGGTAGCGATTGCTACCAATGTTGTATCATGCTCCGACAAAATCGACGAGGGTGAAATAATTGACATCAACAAGGTTCCGCGCCAGGTAATACGCAACATGTACGCCATTCAGAGCAACAATGGCGGGCTTGCCATGCGTCTGGAGGCCGATCTGATGGAACGTTTCCAGAATGATTCCACGGATGAGTCATATGAGCTTTTTCCCGAAGGGTTCAGTGTCTATGCCTATAATGAAGAGGGGTTGCTTGAAACACATATCTATTCCGATATTGCAAGGCATACGACCTTAAAGAATGAGGAGCAGTGGGTGGCAATCGGGAATGTGGTCGTGGAGAACTATATAAAAGGTCAGAGGCTGCTTACAGATACCCTTTACTGGAACAGGGAGGAGGGGAAAATCTACAACAATGACAACTGCCTTGTGGAAATGTTCTCCCCCGAAGGGTATATGAAGGGATACGGCCTGGAGAGCGACGAAATGGCAAGGAATGCCTCCATTATGGTTCCCTTCGACAGTTATGCCATAATAAGGGATTCTCTTTTCCATTATGTGGATACTGCAAATTTCATAGGGCCTCTTCTCAGGCCAAAGCCCATAGAGAGTCTCAAATTGTCTTTGGAGTAGATAATCGCAAAAAAATTACTATCTTCGCACCCTCAATATTTTGTTAATTAATAAACTTAAATAAAATGGCTGTTTTAGAGAAAATACGCGTAAAGATGGGTGCCTTTATAACCATCATTATTGCGTTGGCGTTGTTATCGTTTATCATAGACCCCTCTACGCTGGAGTCGACACTTTCCATGTTCTCTTCCAAGTATGACGTGGGCGAGATAGACGGGAAATCGGTAACCTATCAGGATTACCAGAATAAGGTCGATTATTTTACCAGAATTTATGAAATGTCATCTGGCGGGGTAATGAACGATCAGGCTCAGGATATGATAAACAATTCTGCATGGCAGGATGAAATAGTGGAGCGTGTATATATTCCCGCGGCTGAGAATGCCGGATTGCGATTGGGCAGCGATGAACTTCTGGACATGAGCCAGGGTACAGACATATCTCCTGTTCTTGCAAACGAGGCATCTTTCAGAGATGAGAGCGGTGCATTCGACGGACAGCGCGTCGTTGATTTCGTACGTGCGGTCTCACAAGACCAGAGCGGTCAGTTGCAGCTCTACTGGAGTTATCTGGAAGACAACATGAGTAAAGACAGGCTCTTTACCAAATACCTTTCCTTGCTGGAAAAAAGCGCGGTTGTAAATCCTTTGGAACTTGACAGGGCCATTGCCGACAACAATACCACATACAGTGTGGATTTTGTTGTCAGTCCCATGGGATTCGAGCAGGATACCACCATCAAGGTATCAAACGAGGAGGTAAGGGCATATTACGAGGAACACAAGCATCTGTACAGGCAGATTGAGAGCAAGGATATAGACTATGTCGTTTTTGAAGTCGTTCCCTCTGCAGAGGATCTCGAACTTACATATAACAACATGGAAAAGGTATATCCCGAGTTTACCACAACCAAAAACATGAAGACTTTCCTTGCCCGCAATTCAGACCAGCCGTTTACCGGATATTACTATTCGGAGCAGGAGTTGGAGGCAATGCCTTCCCAGATAGCTGAATTTGCCACAAAGGCCAAGGTTTCAGAGTCTCTGCCGGTATTTCAGGATGAAAACACCTATTATGCTGCAAGGCTTATGGATGTAAAGTCGCTCCCGGATTCCATTTTTGTAAAACATATACTTTTGCCTGCATCTGAAGAGTCCAGGGCCGACAGTCTTCTGGCCGTATTGAAGAAAGGCGGTGATTTTACAGAGTTGGCACGTGAATATTCAATAGACCAGAATCCCAATGTTGAGCAGCCCGGAGATCTGGGATGGATGACACAGCTCTATACCATACCCGGATTTGAGTCTCTCTTTATGGCAGACAGAAACGAGGTTCTCAAACTTACCACAAGTTATGGTATCCACCTTGTGAAGTATACTGAAAAAACAAGGCCTTACGAAAAATATCAGGTTGCCGTTCTTGTAAAGGAAGCGGTTGCCGGCAAGCAGACATATGCAGATTTTTATGCCAAGGCAAATGAGTTTGCAACACAGTGCGGTGCCGATGCAACAAAATTCGATGAAGTTGCAAAGAGCCTCAATATCCCCGTTTATCCTGCCCTCAGAGTTCCTGCTTCGGCCAAAACCATTTCAAACAGTTATGAAAATACAAAAGAAGTGCTTCGCTGGATGAATGAAAATGAGGCGGGTTCTGTTTCAAATATCATTGCCGTTGACAACAGATATTTCTTTGTTGTGGCAATCAGGGGAGAGCATCATGCGGGCATAGCAACTTACAATGAGGTTGCAATGCAGATGAAGGAACTTATTGCCATGGAAAAGAGGGGGATCAAACTTACAGAGCAGACAAAGGAGCGTGTAGGCGATGCCGCAACTCTTTCTCAGGTTGCAGAAAGGCTTAACCTCTCTGTAAACCACAGAGACGGAGTGGTCTTCTCATCGCTTACCTCGCAACAGCTCGACCCCAAGTTTGTAGGGGCGATTGCTGCAGCCAAGGAGGGTGAACTTGTAGGCCCCGTTACCGGAGAGATAGGCGTTTATTACTTTACAATAACCGGAAAGGAGGTAGGAGCCTTCTACACCGAAGATGATGCCAGGGCAAGAAAAACCCGCGAACTCCAGTATATAAATCAGGTGCTTCCTGCGGTAATGGCAGAAGATGCAAATGTAGTTGACACCCGTTACAAATTCTATTGATAATAGATAATACCGGTCTATTATTTTGACAATGACGGTGTGTCATAATTGCAAACTGCTGCGTTTAATTCTTACACACCTTAATGGGGCTGCATCAAAACATTTATTTTGACACAGCCCCATTGTCATTTTTATTTGTCTTTTTCTGGGATAGCCTGTTGAGAATAACAGCATTGTCTGCATGTTATTCTATAATGTTGCCTGTTGCTGCGCCTCTTCCAGGCAGATTATCATTATTTTAGCCGGACAGCCATTATGACAGGGTTGGATTCATCGGTGAGCTGTGCTGCAATGTTTTGCATTTGCGGCGAACCGCTTTCCCGTGCCGTTTCAATGAAAGTCATGGCATCTATAATCTGATACATGATATTGTCTTTCATATAGAATGGCGTAAAGGCAGCTCCACCGTCTATATCATTTACAAAAGAGGATATTTTATTTTGCTTATCAGGTTTTAACAATGACAGTTTCTTGTCGGTCTTATCATATAAAAACAATACATCTGCCTTACCGTCTGCCCCGTTATACATTGTCCAGACTTCTGTGGGAAGAGACATTCTAAAGAGAAGGAAATCGTCAGTTTCCATTAATTGCGGATTAGCGGAAGCGTCTATGCGTTTTTCATATTCCAGAGTTTCATATGTGAGAGAATAATATTTTCCATACTCCATTACATAGCACTCCTTTTTCCCGTAATCGGGGAGATATGTAAAGACAGTATCGAAGCGTCCGTTTGCAAACCGGTATTCATCATTATATTTATAGAGGGCGGCCACGAATGGGCGAGGCATAGGCAATCTTTTTCCTAACAGCAAGTAGTCGGTTGGTTTCTCGTAGCCGTTCCCGAGCCCATAGTTCAATACAACAGCGCCTGTACTATCTATAATGCAAAGATTTTCCGTGCGTTTGTTTTCGGTAGTATCTGTAGTCAGGTATGAAAATATATATTTGTCGTTTTTGTAGGGAAGAAGTCTTTCTGCTCTGTTTAATCCTGTATTGCCAAACCCCGGTAACTCCATTACATAATTACCCGATTTGTCATACAGGATAGATTTGTTGAAAGTCATAATGCCAATGCCTTCATTTTGTGTAGGGAAAATTCTGTCAATTCCCATGTGTTCTCCGGGCCCTCTGCCCTTTGTGCCTATTGCCTTTACAAATTTGCCGTCACTTGAAAATTCCATAACTGAATTCCCGTTTGTGGAGCAGAGGTAAAAATTACTGTCTGTTGCAACAAAGTCTGAAATTTCCCCAAGAAAAGACTCGTTCGAAGTCTCCAGCGGAATATATTCGACAGAGGAGGCATATTTGCTTAACTGAATGTCACTCATGTTTTTTATGCCCTCTTCTATATTCAGGACTGTAATGTGAGTACTGTCTACATTATTTTCTTCTGAGCATGAAGCCAATATAATAGAGAGTATAAAAAGAGGAATCTTGTAGAGATTTTTCATACGGCTGAGCATTTTGAATAATGATTTTTTCATAAATAAGAGAATCAAGTAATATGATTATATCTCAAAGATACGAAAAATATTTATACGTTAAACAGGAAGTGCATGATGTCACCGTCCTGAACAATATACTCTTTGCCTTCAGTATAAAGTTTGCCGGCATTTCTGCATGCTGCCTCTGAACCGTATTTTACAAAGTCGTCATATTTTATTACCTCTGCGCGGATGAAGCCCTTTTCAAAATCGGAGTGGATTACACCGGCAGCCTGAGGGGCCTTGTCGCCCTTGTTGTAGGTCCACGCCCTTACCTCCTGTGGCCCCGCAGTGAAGAATGTCTCCAGATTGAGAAGGGCGTATGCACTCTGGATAAGCCGTACTACCCCCGACTTTTCCAGCCCTATCTCTTCAAGGAACATTTTGCGCTCTTCATAACTGTCCAGTTCGGCAATTTCAGACTCGATTTTGGCTGCAATGACCAGAATCTGCGCATTTTCGTCCTTAATCGCTTCTTTCACTCTTTCTACATATTGATTACCCTCTTTTGCACTTGCTTCATCTACATTGCATACATACATTACAGGTTTGTTGGTAAGCAGGAAGAGTTCTCTTGCCAGTTTCTGTTCCTCCGGATTGTCGAATGTAACAGAACGGGCAGATTTCCCCTGTTCGAGAACACTTTTGTATTTGAGCAGTATTTCGTAGAGTTTCTTTGCGTTCTTGTCTCCTCCGGTCTGGGCCTGCTTCTGCACCTTATGTATTCTGTTCTCTATGGTTTCCAGATCTTTCAGCTGCAATTCCGTATCTATTATCTCCTTGTCACGTACCGGATCTACACTGCCATCTACATGTACAATGTTGGGATCGTCGAAGCAGCGGAGTACATGCAGGATGGCATCTGTCTCCCTGATGTTTGCAAGGAACTGGTTGCCGAGCCCCTCTCCTTTGCTCGCCCCCTTTACCAGGCCGGCAATGTCTACAATTTCTACCGTTGCGGGAACTACCCTTTGGGGGTTGACAAGCTTTTCCAGAACCTGAAGTCTTTCATCTGGAACTATCGTAGAGCCAATGTTGGGTTCTATGGTACAAAACGGAAAATTTGCAGATTGCGCCTTTCCAGAACTGATACAGTTAAAAAGAGTTGATTTGCCGACATTTGGCAGGCCGACTATACCGCATTTCAAAGCCATTTTTCTGATTTTAAAAAATTTAGTCCGCAAAAATAACAATAAAAAGGGTAAAAAATAATCTTTTTACGGGAAATGGGGCCGCCATGAATCATAATAGGTAGTTTTACGGTCATGAAAAGTTGGATTTTAAAATCGGTGGCGGCAAACGTACTTTGGATTATAATGTTCTGGAATGTCGAGAATTTCTTCTCTCCGGCTTCAGACGGGACTGGCGACAGTGAATATACTCCAACCGGCTACAGGCACTGGAACTGGAGCAAATTCAACCGGAAAAGAGACGATATTGCCAAGATAATCCTGCTTGTAAAGGAGAGGCACGGACAGTGCCCCATGCTTGTAGGACTCTGCGAAGTGGAGAATCGCAGAGTAGTAAATGAATTGGTTTACAACACCATGTTAAGCAGGTTGGAGTATGGGGCAGTACACAGGGATTCGCCCGATTCAAGAGGTATAGATGTAGCGCTGCTCTATCGCAGGGATAGATTCAAGGTAATGAAGGCTGAGTTTCTTGCCGTTCCGGCTCCGGGAGGAGGTGTTCTGGATACACGGGAGATTCTTTATGTAAAGGGAGTGGCAGACGGAATCGATACAATTCATTGTCTTGTGAACCATTGGCCGTCGAGGCTTGGAGGGAAAAAGCGCTCTTCCCTGAAAAGAAAGGCGGCAATGGGGAGGCTTAAGGCAAAGTGCGATTCCATTCTTGCGGCAGACTCGCTTGCGAATGTCGTGGTAATGGGAGATTTCAATGCTACGGCAGACTCTCCGCTTCTTGCGGAACTCGACATGCTGGTAAATACCGGGTCTGAGGTAAAAAATCCAGGCAAGGGCGTAAGGGGAACTTATAAATATAAGGGAGAATGGGAGAGCATAGACCATATCC
>JADINB010000064.1 GCA_017694275.1 Candidatus Egerieousia excrementavium
CACCCCCACGATATGTCGTCGGCAGCGTCAGATGTGTATAAGAGACAGGCAGCATGCTGCTGGTTGTCTCCCCTTTTGCCCAGAAGCCTGATATTGTCTGCGACAATCTCTGTAGTATACCTTTTCTGCCCGGTCTGGTCTGTCCAGCTCCTTGTCCTTATCTTTCCCTCCACGAAAATCTGTGAACCTTTGCTTATGTAATTTTGAGAAAGGTCTGCCAGATTTCTCCAGCAAACGATATTGTGCCATTCAGTCTGGTCCTGATACTGACCGTTCCTGTCTTTGTACCTTTCCGTAGTGGCCAGCGTAAATGTAGCCACAGACGCTCCCGACTCCAAATGTCTCACTTCAGGGTCTCGCCCCACATTACCAATCAACAATACTTTGTTATAAGACATAATCTATCTGTTTTTAAAATTTATCTCAATTTGCCTGTCTTGCAACAAGCGGTTAAAGTTACAATTTTCTGCTGAAATTATAAAACAAAAAGGACAAAACTATATTCCCATCACCTTTTTCATAGCCTCACAGTCTGGTTTACAGCCCGTAAAAAGTTCAAAGGCCGGCACAGCCTGATTATAGAGCCAATATTCACCCCTTATATAAAGACGAGATTTCACATTCTGCTCCGGAGAGAGGTTTGGAGAGGCATAATTTGCCTCGAAAATAACCTTGTCTGAAAAATCGGCCTCTTTCACCTCGTCAGGAAGCATGGAGAGAGAGTATATTACAAGCCACGACTTTTCAATGGCACGCGCCGCCTCCTGCAAGGGCACATACTCCGCACCTGCTGCCTGCGCAAAGACTGCGGCATTTTCCCTTGAACGGTTCACAAGACAGACATCGTATCCGCTGTCTGCCATTGCCAGCGTGGCAGCCTTGCCGGCTCCTCCGGCCCCTATCACCGTCACTGTCCCGCACCTTTCGCCGCAAAAATCCCGCACTGTATTTTTAACACCGTAATAATCTGTATTGTACGAATAAACAACTCCATTCTGCAGATAATCCCCGTCTTTCAAAAGAAGATTTGCATTACCCAGTCTGGAAGATACTGCATCGGGTGAGGTAACAAAGCGCATTGCCTGTTCCTTGTATGGAGCAGTCACGTTTATCCCTTTGTACGGCCCTTCAAGAAAGCGTTTCACTGCATTTTCGCAACTTTCCGCTTCCAGAAGTTCATAACTCCAAGAGCCGCCATACGCCGCCGTAAAAAGCGCCGGGCTTTTGGAATGCGCTATCGGCTTTCCTATAAGTCCGAACCTTGCAGTCAATGCTTTACCGTTCTCCATCTCTCTATCTTGTATTTTTATCAAAAAAATTCCGTTTTAGCGAATCCCACAGCAGAAGCCTCTCTTTGTCGGGGAAAATATAGTATGACTTCTCACACTTGAGCCTGTTGTAGAGCGCAAAATTTTCAGAGGGGTCTGCAATGGCTCCGTCCATATCCACACCAAAAAGCACAGGCTTGTCAATATTCTCCGCCGCCACATATAAGTTGCCATACAGGGGAGTATCCAGATCTGCATACTCAGATACCGGAGCAAACAGGGCTACGGCTGCAATTCTTTTGTCGATTGCAGAAGCAATCATGGCACGGGCTGCCGCCTTTCCGCACCCCTCTGCAAAGATATTGCCCAACAAGACCTCCTCTTTCTCCTGCAGGAAATCAATAAGACGGACCACATCTATGCTCTCACCGACTTGTGCGGCAAGGATGATTCTGTCTGAAAGGGTATCTGAGGCAAGCTGCCTTCCCAATTTTTCAAAGGTAAGCGAATCTGAAAGGTTCACCAGCCTGACCACAGCCTTATATCTTCCCTTCTGCCTGGGGACAGAATAATAACACTCGATGCTCCTCCCTCCATACGAGTTTATGGAGACCTTGTATATGTCGCGGGAACCTTTTGAGAGTTCCTTAATCTTCTTCTCACTTGCAAGTTTGGGATATGTTGAAAGCTCCTCTATCTTTTCACTCCAGTATTGGCCGAAACTGCCGCCGTCATCCGGGATTTCAGCGTCTGTTTCAATCATTTCCGGTTCATACCCTATCACACATCCGCCAATATGCCTTCCTTCGCTTTTCAGGTCTACCCTGTAAAAGCCAGGGGAGAGATTGAACGAAAAGGAGAGTTTTGCAGAATCGCCCATCGCTGCCATGAAATATTGCGAAAAGCGATAGAGCACGCTGTCACCGCTGTTTATGGTGCACTCCAGTTCTCCATGCGAATTGAAATACCGCCCTGCACGGGCCATTACCTCTACGGTGGGAATATTTGAGTTGTAGTAAACCCTGTCGAAAGGCTGCAATATTTTAAAATCCACACTTTGGGCGGTAAGGGAGATGCCTCCCGAAAACAGGAAGGCCAACAAAAGAAAGGCTCGTTTCGCCAGGACTTCAAACATCATTCTTAAAATTAACAGAGTACCACCTGATTCTGATTGTCTGCTACAGAAGATGCCATGCAACCGTAAGCCCCGCCACCACAATGGAGACCATGCTCATAAGCTTTATAAGAATATTGAGCGAGGGGCCCGACGTATCCTTGAAAGGATCTCCCACGGTATCGCCCACAACAGTTGCCTTATGACATTCAGACCCTTTTCCGCCAAAGTTACCGTCTTCCACATACTTCTTGGCATTGTCCCACGCCCCTCCGGCATTTGCCATGAACACCGCAAGCACAAAGCCGCTCGCCAGACTGCCTATAAGCAGACCCAAAACACCGGATACGCCAAAAATAAAACCGACAATTACCGGAACTGCTATTGCCAACAGAGAAGAGGGCAGCATTTCATGCTGGGCTCCCCTGGTAGATATCTCCACGCATCTTGCATAGTCCGGAGTTGCCTCCCCTGTAAGGATACCTTTGATCTGGCTGAACTGACGGCGCACCTCTTCAACCATCTTCTGGGCCGCACGCCCCACTGCATTCATTGTAAGGCCACAGAAAAGGAAAGACATCATTGCGCCTATGAACATACCCGCAAGGACATTGGGATTCATAAGATTGACCTGATAATACTCCATAAAGTCAGGAATGGATGCAGTAGCTACATCCACCGCCCTGCCGGCAACATCTATCGTAAGTTCGCCTGCCCTGACAAGGGCAATTTTTATCTCTTCTATATATGAAGCCAGCAACGCAAGGGCGGTCAATGCGGCAGAACCTATTGCAAAGCCCTTTCCCGTTGCAGCAGTTGTGTTTCCAAGAGCATCGAGCATATCTGTCCTTTCCCTCACGGTTGCATCGAGGCCGCTCATCTGTGCATTTCCGCCGGCATTGTCGGCTATTGGCCCGTAGGCATCTGTTGCCAGTGTTATGCCCAGGGTGGAAAGCATTCCTACTGCAGCGATGCCTATGCCGTAAAGTCCAAGGCTGAGATTTTCACCCGTAAGCATGTTCCTGACATCAAAACCTATCGCACTCAGGTATGCAATTATGACTGCCACCGATATGGTAACCACGGGTATGGCTGTAGAGACAAGGCCTGTCCCTATACCCGAAATTATGACTGTCGCCGGGCCTGTCTCCGAACTCTTCGCTATCTTCCTTGTAGGCCTGTACGAATGCGAGGTGTAATATTCGGTAGACTGGCCTATTACAATACCGGCAAGCAGACCTGCCACCACTGAACATGAAATTCCTACCCAGTTGGGGATGCCAAGCAGCCAGAGTATGCCGAATGTTGCCAGAACTATAAGAATCGAACTGAAATTCACACCGATTCCCAGTGACTTGAGCAGCTGTCTCATTCCTGCATTCTCCTTTGTACGTACCATGAATATGCCGATAAGTGACAGTAATATGCCTACAGCGGCGATAAGCATCGGAGCAAATACACCCTTTAGCTGCACTTCGGAATTTCCGTAAAATGCAGAAGCCCCCAAGGCCGCCGTTGCCAATATCGAACCGCAGTAAGACTCATACAGGTCTGCCCCCATTCCGGCCACGTCTCCCACGTTGTCACCCACATTGTCTGCAATTGTCGCAGGATTTCTTGCATCGTCTTCAGGTATGCCTGCCTCGACCTTTCCCACCAGGTCTGCGCCCACATCGGCAGCCTTCGTATATATGCCGCCGCCCACACGGGCAAACAGTGCCTGCGTAGAGGCTCCCATCCCGAAGGTAAGCATCGTAGTGGTTATTGCGGTGAGTTTCTGTGAAGCAGTTGCATCTACAAAGTAATTAAGCACAAGATACCATATTGAAATATCCAGAAGCCCCAACCCTACAACGGTCAGGCCCATTACAGCACCTGAGCGGAAAGCAACCTTCAGGCCGCTGTTCAACGACTTTTCAGCCGCACAGGCAGTCCTCGCCGATGCGTATGTGGCCGTTTTCATTCCGATAAATCCTGCAAGGCCTGAAAAGAACCCGCCTGTAAGGAAAGCGAACGGCACCCATCCGTTCTGCACGCCGAAACCATAGGCCAGAATGGCAAAAAAGAGAGACAGGACAATAAAGACAATGCCCACAACCTTGTACTGCTGTTTCAGATATGCCATTGCCCCCTTTCTCACATACAAGGCAATCTCGCGCATTCTTGCGGTTCCCTCGCTCTGCCTTATCATCTGTCTGAAAAAATAAAAGGCAAAAGAGAGCGCCAGCAATGAAGCGGCAGGAACCAAATAAAAGATAACGTTATTTTCCATAATCAAAGTCTGATTGTTGTACACTTGTATTTTCTGAAAACATTATTCCGGCTTTCCGACAGTATCATACCGACCATCGATGCCAGCACTGAAGTATCTTCCGCCGTTGTGCAGAACCAGTCTGAATCTTCACTGTAAACATTCCTCGGTACAATGCCGGCCAGAACCTCCCTGGCTCTTTTTGCTATTGCCGGAGCCGGATTTATGATTTTCACCTTGCTTCCGGCAATTTTCTCTATGGTCTTTGTCAGGAAAGGATAATGCGTACAGCCCAAAACGATATGGTCTGCGCCTTCTGCAATGGCCGGCTCCACATAACTTCTCACAAGACGCTCGGCCTCGGGTGTATCCCACTCCATTTTCTCCACCAGTTCTACCAGATTGTTTCCTACAATCTCTATTACCCTGGTCTGTGACGCATATTTTTCCAACGTTCCCATATAAAGTTCGCCACGGAAAGTTCCCTGTGTAGCCAGAACGGCTATTACACCGCTTTCGGAATGGAGCACTGCCGGCTTTGTCGCCGGTTCCATACCTATGAACGGAATCTTGTAATTGCGCCTGAGTGTAGATATGGCGGCCGCCGTTGCGGTATTGCATGCTACCACTATGATATCGGCGCCCCTGTCAATAAGGAATTCCGAGATTCTGGAAGTTCTCTCTATTATGTATGATTTGTCACGCGGCCCGTAGGGACAGAAACCGCTGTCGGCAACATAAAGATATTTTTCATCTGGAAGCGTCCCGACCAGTTCCTTCCATACAGAAAGCCCGCCTACACCGGAATCCAAAACACCGACCATAACAGATTTAAATTAAGCGACAGCAAAATTAACTAAAAAGGTACTCCCGTGCAACAGGTTACGGTCATAACCAAAAAGAAAGAGGGGTTGCAGCCAGTGAACTGCACCCCTCAAATTTCCAAAAACTCAAGCCAGAGTATCAGATTATGCCCTGCTCAAGCATTGCATGTGCAACCTTCATAAAGCCGGCGATGTTGGCGCCCTTTACATAATCGATTGTGCCGTCGGGTTGTGTACCGTACTTGACGCATGCGTTATGTATGCTCTCCATTATGAAGTGCAGTTTTGCATCCACTTCTGCCGCAGACCAACCAAGGTGCATGCAGTTCTGGGTCATTTCAAGACCTGAAGTTGCAACGCCACCTGCGTTTACAGCCTTGCCGGGAGCGAACAGTACCTTCGCATCCTGGAATGTCTTGATAGCCTCAGGTGTACATCCCATGTTAGACACCTCGCAGCAGCACCATGTTCCGTTTGCAATCAACTCTTTGGCATCATCTCCGTTCAACTCGTTCTGGAATGCGCAAGGCAATGCTATGTCGCATTTTACGCTCCAGGCCTTCTTGCCGGGAATAAATGTGCACTCAGGGAATTTTGTTGCGAAGGGAGCAACGATATTCTGGTTGGAAGCACGGAGATCCAGCATGTAATCTATCATCTCCTTGCTCATTCCGTTAGGAATTGTAACCACTCCGTCTGGACCGGAAATTGCAACAACCTGTGCACCGAGCTCGGTAGCCTTTGTAGCCGCACCCCATGCAACATTACCGAAACCTGAAATTGCAACTGTCTTGCCTTTTATATCCTTGCCTGCCTTATGCAGAAGATGCTGTGTAAAGTAGAGAGCACCGAAACCTGTAGCTTCGGGACGGAGGATTGAACCGCCCCACATTGCGCCCTTGCCTGTAAGTACGCCTGTACTGTACTTGCGTGCAAGTTTTGTATACATTCCATGCAGGAAACCTATCTCACGGCCGCCTACGCCTACGTCACCGGCAGGCACATCGGTGTCGGGACCGAGATTTCTCCACAACTCAAGCATGAATGCCTGGCAGAAACGCATGATCTCAGCATCTGACTTTCCTTTGGGATCGAAATCAGAACCGCCCTTGCCGCCGCCCATAGGCAGTGTGGTGAGGGCATTCTTGAATGTCTGCTCGAATCCGAGGAACTTGAGCATTGAAGGAGTGACTGCAGGATGGAACCTGAGACCGCCCTTGTATGGTCCGATAGCGCTGTTGAACTGCACACGGTAGCCCAGGTTGGTCTGAACCTCACCCTTGTCATCTATCCATGTAACTCTGAAAGTGAAAATCCTGTCGGGCTCCACCAGCCTCTCCACAATCTTCGCCTTCTCGAATTCAGGATGCTGGTTATAAACATCCTCTATTGATTCCAATACTTCACGTACTGCTTGCAAGTACTCTTTTTCATGGCCATACTTCTTTTCCAGATTGGCCATAATTTCTGCTACTTTCATGATATTTGTTTATTTTGTTTTGTTAAAGGGTTTGTTTTCTGTTTTAAACTTCGTTTACCGACACGTTGCGCCCGGCATGCAGATTATTTCACTGTCCAGGTTGCACCGCTGTGCAGAAGTTCGTCCATACATTTGATCCTGGACTTTTCCGCAACCTGCCCAAGCTGTCTGTGCAGTTCCGTCTCATATGTTTTAGCCTCCACATCTCTTATGACCCCGAGAGCCACAGGGAAATCCGGATACTTCATGTTGACCAGCTGGCTGTGAATACCGATATTGTCTGAATGGGCATCGTGAACCAGCAGATCTTTCTCGGTAATGCCGTTTTCACCGAGTTTTACGACCTTCAGATTAAGTCCGTCAAGAACTATGCCCTTGTCGTTGTCCTTGCCGAAAATCATGGGCTCGCCGTGGCGAAGGACTATCGTCCTGTCTGCCCTGACAGACCTCTCTGAAATATCAAGGTGGGTACCGTCATTGAATATCACGCAGTTTACCAGCATCTCCATTACCGACGTACCTTTGTGCCTTGCAGCCTTGACCATGATTTCCTGATTGAGTTTCAACTCTGAATCGAGGCTGCGGGCAAAGAAAGTTCCTCTTGCGCCAAGAACCAGCTGGCCGGGAATGAAAGGCTCCTCCACTGTTCCGTAAGGTGAGGTCTTTGTCACGAGCCCGTATTTTGAGGTCGGTGAATACTGCCCTTTCGTAAGACCGTATATGCGGTTGTTGAAAAGGATGATGTTTATGTCTATATTCCTGCGGATAGCATGTATGAAATGGTTTCCTCCGATAGCCAGGGCATCGCCGTCGCCTGTCATCTGCCATATAGAAAGGTCAGGATTGGCAACCTTCATTCCTGTCGAGAGTGCAGTCGCACGCCCGTGTATGCCGTGGAAACCATAAGTGTTCATATAATAGGGGAACCTCGAAGAACAGCCTATTCCAGAAACAAAGACCAACTGCTCCTTGGATATTCCGAGTTCTTCGCAAACTTCCGGCATTGCTCTCAAAACCGAAGCAAGCACCGCATGGTCGCCACAACCGGGGCACCATTTTACCTCTTGATCGCTTTTAAAATCTTGTGATGTATATTTCATGATGATTCTCTTAAATGGTAAACAACAGTTGCTACAATGCCTTTACAGCCTCTACTATCTCATGTACTACAAACGGCTGGCCCTGGACTTTGTTCAGTTGCTCATACTTGAAATCAGGCTCCTTTGCCCTCAGGTAGTTTACAAAATGGCCGCTGTTAAGTTCGCACACGATAATTTTCTTGAATTTCGAGAAAACTTCGGCGGTATTTTTGGGAAGCGGGTTGATATACTCAAAATGAGCCAGGCCTACACTCATGCCTTCCTCTACCAGCTGCTTTGTCGCAGTATAGAGATGGCCGAACGTTCCGCCCCAGCCGACTATAAGTATATCGCCGGACTCCTTGCCTATCACTTTAAGTTCAGGAATATAATTTGCCAGCCTTGCAACCTTCTCGGCTCTCGAATTAACCATGTGCTGGTGAACGAGAGGATCTGAAGAGATGGCACCGGCCTCATTCTTTTCGAGACCGCCTACGCGATGCTCGAGACCGGGGGTACCAGGAAGAGCCCATCTTCTGGCAAATGATACGGCATCTCTCTCGAAAGGCTTGAACTTGCCCTCGCATTCTTTGATAATCGGAGGATTGATTGCAGGGAATTCATCCATTGAAGGAATCTTCCACGGTTCAGAACCGTTTCCAAGGAAACCCTCTGTCAGCAATATTACGGGCATCATATGTTCCAGCGCATATTTTGCAGCGTAGAACGCGGCATTGAAGCAGTCCGACGGAGTCCTGGCTGCCATTACCATGATGGGGCACTCTCCGTTCCTGCCATACAGTGCCTGATTGAGGTCTGTCTGCTCTGTCTTTGTAGGAATACCCGTAGAGGGGCCGCTTCGCTGCACATCTACGATAACGAGAGGAAGTTCCGTTATCATTGCCAGGCCAAGCGCCTCAGATTTGAGTGAAAGGCCCGGGCCGGAAGTAGTCGTTACGGCAAGATTGCCGGCATAGGCAGCACCGATAGCCGTACATATTCCGGATATTTCGTCTTCACACTGTACAGTCTTTGCCCCAAGCTCCTTGTGAATGGCAAGTTCTTCCAGAATAACCGTAGCAGGAGTGATGGGATAAGAACCGCAGAAGAGAGGCCTGCCGGATTTTTCTGAAGCGGCCAGAAGACCCCACGCCGTAGCCTGGTTTCCGCTTATGTTCCTGTATACGCCGGGAGCCTGCTTTGCCGGCTCTATTCTGTAAGTGTTGGGAATCGCATGTATGTTGTGCGCATAGTTGTAACCGTCGTTGAGAACCTTTTTGTTAGGCTCGATAAGCTGCGGTTTCTTCGCGAATTTCTTCTCCAGATAAGCCTCGGTAAAATGAAGAGGCCTGTTGAACATGAAGTAACACATCCCCAAGGTAAACATGTTCTTGCTTCTGACCATGGCCTTGTTGTCCAGGCCGCTGTCTTTAAGACTCTCTTTTGTAAGAGTGGTTATCGGGGCTGCGATAATGTGATAATCTTCCAATTTGAGTTCCGCAATCGGATCCATTGTCTTGAAACCGGCTTTTTCTATTCCTTTTTCATCGAAAGAGTCGGTATCAATTATTATGCTGGCACCGGGTTTTGCCCATTTTGCATTGGCTTTCAAAGCAGCCGGATTCATAGCCACCAACACATCGCAATAGTCGCCCGGAGTCTTCACCTCTGTTTGACCAATATGCACCTGGAATCCCGAAACACCGGCTACCGTTCCCTGCGGAGCCCTTATTTCGGCAGGATAATCCGGAAATGTCGAAATCTCGTTTCCGAACAATGCAGAGGCATCGGCAAAAAGAGTTCCTGTCAACTGCATTCCGTCTCCGGAATCACCGGTAAAACGGATAACCACCTCTTGCGTATCAATAATCTTATGTTCCATAAAAGATTTTTACCTTAAGGTTTAGTTTATAATAACGTTAATTTTTGTTTCTTTTACAAATGTAAGAAAATTTCTTGTCGCTCTCCCATATTAGGTTGAAAATATTTTCCACTCCGTCAGGCACTGACAAGGGACTGACATATAAACAAAGAGACCGACCCTATCATGCCGGTCTCCCTATCCATTTAACTTTGACGGAGTGCTAGTTGGCAGTTGCTGCGGTATTGGTGGGCACCGTCTTGTCTGCCGGAATTCCCAGTTCGCTTTTTGCCAACGGAAGCAGGTCTGTGCTGTTTGCAGCATCAAAATAGATAATGCTGTTTGCAGAAAGGTCGAAGATATAAGTATAGCCGTTGGCTTTTCCTATTTTCTCCACTGCCTCCCTGGCCTTTTGTACAACCGGCTCGAGAAGCTGCTGCTGCATGCTGTTGTACTCCATGCTTGCATTCTGGCTGAACTGCTGCAGGCGCTGCTGCATTTCGGTCAGTTCCTTCTCCTTGGCCTCAACTATTGCAGGCAGCCAGTCTGCGGCATTCTGCTGATAGTCCTGGTACTTTTTCTGCATCTCTTCCTGCATGCTCTGCATTGTCTCGTCGAGATCCTTTGCATATTTTTCCAACTTCACCACCGCTGAGTCACGCTCGGGCATCAAAAGAATCAACTCGCTCATGTTTATATGGCCGAACTTGAAACTCTGGGCAAAAGACTGCACTGAACAGAGAAAAACTGCCACAGCCGTCAACATTACAACTTTTTTCATAAATATTAGGTTTAATTACTTAAAATGTTTGTTCAAACTATTCTATCCCCAGCTCTTCAAGTACCAGACCGCTGAGGTCCTTCCCGGGGTCATTGTAAATCACGCCTTGCATGATGGCGGTGTCAAATATAAGCATAATTCCGTTACGCCGGGCAATTTTATCCACAACTTGCTGCACCCTGTCTCTTATCGGAGAGAGCAATTCCTCTGATTTTTCATGCATTACACCTTCAGGACCAAAATAATCATTCTGCAGTTCCTTGACTTCCCTTTCCCTCCTGACAATCTCGTTCTCCTTCTGGTTCTGCTCATACGATGTCATCCTCGACTTTGATGCCATATAGGTATTGTACATCTGCTCTATAACCTTATACTTGCTCTCTATTTCATCCTTGTAGAGTTCTGCAAGAGAGTTCAGGCTTTTCTGCCCCTCCACATACTCCGGAATCCTAAGCAGGATGGAATCGGTGTTTATATATCCTACATTGCCGGTATACTCCTGCTGTGCGCGCATGCATGTTGCCGAAAAGGCTAAAATTACCGATATCAATATTGTCTTCAGTTTCATACTCAAGATATTTAGAATTGTTGTCCTATCATGAAGTGGAACTGGCTGCCGCCTCTGTCCATGCCTTCGTTCGGCACAGGGTCGAATCCGTAGCCCCAGTCAACGCCGAGCATACCCACAATCGGGAGCATCACTCTCAGGCCGACTCCCGCAGACCTCTTGATAGAGAACGGATTGAACTTCTTGATATCAGACCAGCAGTTACCGCCTTCAAGAAATACCAGTGCGAATATGGTAGACGAGGGCTGCATGACCAGGGGATACCTCAACTCTATGGTAAACTTGTCATATACGTTTCCTGCATAGGCATTGTCGATAATAGGTGTCAGAGAGTTGTTGGGATAGCCTCTCAGGCCTATGATATCCGCGCCGTAGGTTGTATAGCCGCTCATGCCGTCTCCACCCAGGATAAAGCCCTCGAACGGAGAATAGCCCAAGTCTCTGTTGAAATAGCCGAGATAACCGAAATGAGCAGCAGCCTTCAAGACAAGATCACCCGCAAGCTGGGTATACAGGTCTGCCTTGAATGTCCATTTATGATACTCAATCCACCTGTATCTCTCCTGGTCTGACATGTTTTCGTAATCGGTATCCTTAGACCTGAAGAGCGAATATGGCGGGGTTATCTGCAGGCCTATCGAAAGGTCTGAACCTTTTCTCGGATAAATCTGCTGGTCTGTAGAGTTCCTGTTCAAGGATATCATATAACTGAAGTTATTTGATTTTCCCGTTGAGAAGAGGAAGTTGTAGTACCAGTCCTTGAGATTGTATGTCTGCCAGCTAAGCTGGTTGTACAGGACAAAATAGTTGTCTGGCCATTTGAGACGTGTTCCTATTCCTATGGCGGCGCCGAACACCTCCATGTACTCATCTGAATTCTGATAGAAGTAATAAGAATTGGTCTGCCTTGTATAGTAGGCCGAGACATTGAGTGCGGTAGGCTTCTTGCCCCACAGCCATGGCTCTACAAAATTGGCGGTAAGTGCCGTATAGTAGGTTCCGTTTGTCTGGAATCTGATTGCCAGAGTCTGGCCGTCGCCGAGCGGGACAGGCCGCCATGCCTTTTTGTCGAAAATACGTTTAAGCGAGAAGTTGTTGAAGCTTACTCCAAGGGTTCCGACGAACATGTCACCGCCCCAGCCGCCGGAAAGTTCCAGCTGGCTGTTTGCCTTCTCTTCCAGATTATATGCTATGTCTACTGTATTGTTCACCTGGTTAGGAAGCACGCTGAACCCGTCGGCAGACTGGAATTTTTCAGGGTCGAAATGGCCTATTGACGAAAGTTCCCTTATGGAACGCTCCAGATCGGTCTGGCTGAACAGATAACCGGGGCGTGTAAAGAGAGCCCTCCTTGCAATCTTCTCGTTGGTAATCGTATTTCCGTTTATGATTATGTTGTTGAACGTTGCCTGCTCGCCCTCGAATATACGCATCTGAACGTCAACTGAATCTCCCTCTATCTTCATCTCTACGGGCACCACGTTGAAGAAGAGGTATCCGTTGTCTGTATACATCTTCTTGATATCGGGCTGCTGCTGTTTCGGGTCACCGTTAAGCCTCTTGTCCATTGTAACCACATCGTAGATGTCTCCCTTGCCTATGCGCAGCACGCCGTTCAACTGCTCTGTGGTATATACCGAGTTTCCTGTCCAGGTAATGTCTCTGAAATAGTAGCGCTTGCCTTCATCCAAGACAAAATCTATCCCCAGCCTGTCGGGAGTTATATAATAGATACTGTCCTTAATGATTCTGGCATCTCTGTAACCGGCTTCATTAAAGACAGATATCATGGACTGTTTGTCGGTCACATACTCCTTTTCGTTGAATTTCTTGCTCTTGAGAAAATTGGTAATGCGCATGTCTCTGGTCTTCTTCATGGACTTGACCAGTTTACGCTCCTTTACGTTCTCGTTTCCGGCAAACGTTATGGTCTGTATCTTGACCTTCGGCCCCTTGTCAATATTGAAGGTAACTCTGACGGCATTCTTGATGACCGTATCTATCTCCTGTGAAATAGAGACATCTGCCTTAAGGAACCCCTTTTCATGATAATACCTCTTGATTATATCCATGGAAGAGGAAGCTATGTAGTCTGAAAGGGCACCTCCCCTGCGCAGTTTCACACGCTCCATCAGGTCTGTCTTCTCAGATTTCTTGATTCCCGAAAAGTTCCACTGCGAAACCCTTGGACGCTCCTGCAGCCGCAACTCGAAATAACAGGTATCTCCTGTCGGCACTACCGAATCTATATAGACCCCCACGCTGGAAAGGTAACGCTGCATCATCAGGCGCTTGACCATATCGGAAAAGACCTCTCCCGGAACAGTCACCTCATCGCCTTCCCTCAAACCTGTCAAAGAGAGTATCTGCTCCTTGCTCAGGTATTTTATTCCGGACACCTGCACTCCGCCTATTATGTATTTTCTGGGATTGTTATAGTCTACCGTCTGGCCTGCCTGCGAATATAGAGATAGGGGCGACAATAGCGCCAGCAGTGAGACAATGAGTAATGAATAAAATTTCATTCGTTTAATAATCTACGATTTAACTATATTTTACCAAATCTGCGTTCCCGTTTCGAGAAAGCGTCCAGCGCATATTGAAATTCTGTTTTGCGAAAATCAGGCCAAAGCACGTCGGTAAAATAGAACTCGGTATATGCAGTCTGCCAAAGCATATAGTTGCTCAACCTCTCTTCGCCGCTGGTGCGTATCAGCAGGTCAGGGTCCGGGATTCCTGCAGTGGCCAGATATTTTTCCAGCGCCCCCGCATCGAGTTCCTTCCCGGGATTTTCCTTCATGAATCTGTTGGCAGCCTGCACAATATCCCATTTTCCGCTATAACTCAGAAAAATAACAAGAGTCAGCCTCTCATAGGTCTCGGTCTGCGTCATACAGTCGTCTATCTGGGCGCGCAACTCTTTCGAAAGCCTGCTCATGTCGCCAAGCACACGAAACCTTATGCCATTTTTGTGAAAAAGAGGTGTCTCATCCATGATTGCCTTCAACATAAGATGCATAAGACCTTCGACCTCGGCTCTCGGACGGTTCCAGTTCTCTTCAGAAAAGGCAAACAGACTCAAATACCTTATTCCTTTCTCCACGGCATACTCGACACAGGCCCTGACACTCTCACGGCCCTCATTGTGGCCGAAAAGGCGCTCCTCACCGCGCTGCCTGGCCCACCGCCCGTTTCCATCCATTATTATTGTCACATGGACAGGGATCTTCTCTTCACTCACCATATCTCTATGCAAAATCACAAAATCTTACAAATATACGAAGAAGCCGAGAGCAGAGCAAATTTATTTGCATCACACTATTTTGAGATATAAGAAACGAAGTGACGTGTACAAGAAGCCGGCACAATGCAAACCTGTTTGCAATCGTGCAGGATTCTTGGAAACGGGTGTGCCGTAGGCACACTTATATCTCAAAATATCACATGACAAGACACCGTCTGCTCTGCCGAGGCGCTACAGTATATGCGGCAAGCGAAGCGAAGCCGAATATACGAAGAAGCCGGCACGATGCAAACCTGTTTGCAATTGTGCAGGATTCTTGGAAACGGGTGTGCCGCAGGCACACTTATATCTCAAAATATCACATGACAAGACACCGTCTGCTCTGCCGAGGCGCCACAGTATATGCGGCAAGCAAAGCGCAGCCGAATATACACAGAAATTTAGGCATCTGAACCGGAGCAAAACTCGAAAAATCCACTGCAACACATTGAGAAACTTTCTATTGCGAGGATTTAACAAGCATCTCTCCTGGTTCAGATGCGGCGCGAAAGGGAAACATCTGAACCTTGAAGCAATGCTGAATTCTACACTCAACCAACTCACGACAAACGCATTGCAGGACTTTCAGCAACCGTGCCCAAGGTTCAGATCCCAAGCGGGTATGGAATGCCACAGACCGCAAATGTGCCCCAGAGATGCTTCTGGCT